>JAFGVK010000161.1 GCA_016938035.1 Deltaproteobacteria bacterium
GAAGACGGAGGCGTCGGTGTCGTCGCAGTCCACATCGGAGAGCGCGCCGTCGCCGTCGAGGTCGACGTAGACCTCCTCCTCCTTGCGACAGGCGGCCAGGGCGAGGGCGAGGAGGAGCGAGGAACGGATCAAAGTCATGAATACTCCAGCGTAAAGCCAGAGATGTTAGATCCTCTGGGCCGCATTGTCAAGACGATGTCAGCGACCCGGCGCGCCCGTGGAGAGCACTGCGTCCGCGTGACCCGTCCATCGCACGTTCACGGCGTTGACCCTCCTCTCTCCCATGGTCCAGGCGAGCACCCCGAGCGGCCGACAACGCCCTCGGGGTCCTGACCCAGCGTCCGGAGCCGGTGGGTCAGACCGACAGCACCCGCGCCATGCCCTGGGTCAACCGCTCCATACCGTAGCGGTAGGGGCTCTCTGGGAGCACCCGCAGGGCGCGCAGGGCGTTCCAGCTCTCCTGGGCCAGGGCCTCCCGGGCGTGGGGCAGGGCGGAGGTCCCCCGCAGGCGCTGCGCGAGCGCGTCGGCCAGGGCGGGGGCGGGGTCCTGCACCAGCTCCCACCACGCCGCCGCGAGGGAGGGGTCGTCCTCCGCCGCCGCGATGAGGGGAAACACCGGCACCCCGGAGGCAGCCCGCTCAAGGAGGTGGGCGGGACCGCGCTCGTCGAGCAGGGGCACCGTGTCCTGTCCCACCGCGCACTGCCGGCCGATATGGCGCCCGTAGCGCCCGAGCGCCCCGAGCAGGCGCACGTCGGTGGTGCCCAGGCGGGCCCCCGCGCGGGAGGAGAAGGCGTACAGCGCCCCTTCGTGGGCGTCGGTGCGGTCGCGCCAGTCCTCGAGCGAGGGGAGCGGGCCGCCCTGGAGCTCCCTGGTGAGGGCCTGCCCCGAGGAGAAGGCGCGCAGGGTGTCCACCGCCTCGCCCAGCAGCTCCGGCACCGGGCCAGCCCGGACCAGCTCCAGCGCCCGCAGCGAGAGGTGGTTGCCGGTGAGCCAGTCCGCCGACAGGCGCACGACGCCCAGCGCGACCTTGCGGCGCCTGCCGGGGGTCTTGCCCAGGGCGAGGTCGTGGACCACCAGGGCCAGGTGCAGCATCTCCACCGCGTGCTGGATGTCGGTGTCCACCGAGCCGGCGCCCACTGAGCGCGCGGCGAGGGCCACGAGCATGGTGCGCAGGCGGGGCACCTTGCCGCGCTCCAGCAGCCGCCCAGGGTCGAAGCCCGCCGGCGATCCGTCGCCGCCGAGCAGGTGCCGGAGCGCCTCGTTGGAGGGCATGTCCGCCCCTACCGGCGAGAGCGCGTCGCGCAGGTGCTCGCTGGGCATGCGCTCCGCGAGGCTCTCCAGTCCCTGTGCCAGTCGGCTCAAGCGCGCTCCTGTGGTGCCCTCACGGGTATCACCCCCAGCTAGGAACGCCACAGCGGCGAGCGCCTCCTTCATGGTGGAGGCGCTCAAGCCGGGAGGCTACGCCTTGGCCTCGAGGTCCGCGCCCTCGGTCAGCCACTTGCGGAAGGCGATGGCGAGCAGCGGTCCGACGATCGCCCACACGAAGAGGATCAGCCACATCGCCTCGGGGCGCTCCCAGAAGGGCACCTCGCCGGCGAGGATGCGGGCGCCGATCCCCTCGGGCACCCAGCGGATCAGCATGTGGCCGGAGATGGCGCTCACCGCGAGCTTGGCGACGAACCAGGGCATCACGCTCAGGCCGAGGTAGGAGCCCTCTTGCCCCTCCGGGGCGATGGCTGCGGTGTACTCGGTGAGCTTGGGGCTCCAGATCACCTCGCCGACGCTCAGGATGATGAGCATCACCGCGCTCATCACGAAATAGGACTGAGCCATCAGCAGCTCAGGGGTGCCCTCACCGACCAGGCCGAACATCCGGGCGACGGGGGTGTAGATCTGCCAGGGGAGCACCATGGCCAACAGCGAGAAGGACGAGATGATGGCGCCGAAGACCAGCATCTTGAACACGTTGAACTTGTTGGCGATGGGGATGAAGAGGATCAGGCCGACCACGATCAGGATCGGGTTGAGCGCCTGGAGGAAGCCCTGGTTGGTGGGCTCGCCGGTCAGGTCCTCGATGACACGCACCCAGTAGAGGGGCATCAGCAGGTACATGTAGGTGAACACCGCCCGCACCCCGAGCAGGGCGGTCATCAGGACGATGAAGCGCCAGAACGAGGTCTCCTTGATCAGATCCTTGAAGATCTGGAAGCCGCTCTTCTTCACGACGGGCTCGGTGTTCTCCACCTCCTCCGCGGCCTCCTCGTCCTGATCGCGCACCTGATCCTCGCGGTGGATGAGCGCCGCGGCGGCCAGGGTGGCGATGGTGGCGGAGATGGCCCCGAGGAGGAAGATCCAGGTGGTGTCCACCTGGAGCGTCTTGCGGATGATGTCCACCGCGAAGCCGCCGGCCACCGCGCCGAGGTTCATGATCAGGTACCAGACGTTGAACGAGGCGGAGCGGCTCTTCACGGTGGAGAAGCGCTTGTTGGCGGCCTGGAAGACGGTGCCGGTCATCGCCATGCCGGGCGCCGACACCAGGAGGAGGGCGACCACGATCCACTCGGCGTAGGGCACCCCCATCAGCACCGCGCCCAGGATCCCGAAGCGGGCCACGATGTTGATGCTCTGGGAGATCACCAGCGACTTCTTGATCCCCAGTGAGTCGGTGATGAAGCCGGAGAAGAAGTAGGCGACCGTGATGAAGGTGGTGAAGGCGGTGACGACGTAGCCGCCGGTGGTGGGGTTGAAGCCCACCCTGTCGCTGGTGAGGAACAGCGTGATGACCGCGATCATCGAGAAGTAGGCCAGCGAGTCCAGGAAGTTGACCCCCTGGATGACCCAGAATTCCTTGGGGTTCTGCCCCAGCACCTTGAAGTCGAGGAGATACTGTTTGATCCCGTCTAGGCCGCCCTTGCTCTCGCTGGTCGCTGCATCACTCATGGCTATGTCCGGTCTGTCCCGTGCGGGGCGCGGCGACAGTGTAGGAGGGGAAAACGGTCGCGCTCAGTCCGTCCGGCGTGCTGCCGATCACGGGCGCGGTGGAGGCGTGGCGCAGACTACCTCGCGGTGGGCGGTGGTGCACCTCTGAGGGGCAGGGTGCCCAAAGAAAGCCGCCTTCGTAGAGGCGGCTGGCTAGGCGAGCGGCGCGGGTGGGGCCGCGCCCCGCGTCAGTTGCAGCGCAGGGCGTCTCCGGCGAGGGTGCAGCGCAGCTCGGTGGCGACCGAGGGCACGGAGAGCGAGGCGGTCCAGGTGCCAGCGCCCTCGACGAGCAGCACGCAGGCGCCGGGGGTCGCCTCGAAGCGCGCGACGCTGTCGCTGGGAGAGAGGGCCTGCACCTGCCGCTGGGGGCCGCAGCGCAGCTCGGCGCTGCTGAGCGGCTTGTCCGACGACAGCTTCACCTTGAGCGGGACAGTGGTGGGCTTGGCGGGGGCGAGCTGGTAGCGGGGGCACAGGCCGGTGACCAGCCCGCTGACGTAGGCGATCTCGGGGTCCTCGGCGACCTTGCTGGCGCGCTCAGAGAAGGTGGTGAGCGGCGCCCCGCAGGGGTCCTGGCGGGTGGCCTTGGCCATCAGCACGTCGGTCCATGCCATCAGGGCGCGGGCCTTGTCGAGGTTGGCGCTGGGGGCCTCGACGAGCTCGCCGAGGCGCCAGGCGACGGTCTGCTCGCCGGGCTCGCCGGTGGTGGGGTCGGTCCAGGTGATGTGCATCGTCACCGGGTCGGTGGGCTTGATGGTCTGGGGGTTCACCTTCAGGTCCTGGAGGAAGACCTGGGAAGTCCCGGCGTAGTAGTGGATCGGCTGCACGTCCTCCTTCACCGTGGACACCTCCTCGCCGTAGAAGCGCTCCATGGCGAGGGAGTCGGGCAGGTCGAGGGCGAAGTGCACGTCGTGGGCCAGGGTCTGGGTGAGGCTCTGGAAGCCGGCGCCGAAGATGCGGTCCACCACCGCCTCCGAGCCCAGGTAGACATAGGCGCCCTTGCCCTTCTCGGTGAGCCGGTCGAGCACGTCGTCGCGGAAGTCGCGGCCAACCCCCACCCCGGTCAGGCGGATCTCGTGCTCCTCGAAGTGGCGAGCCACCTCTGAGACTAGGTGCTCATCGACGTTCCCGGTGTTCATCTGGGCGTCGGTGATCAACATCACCCGCTGCTCCCTGCCCTGCTCGTGGCGGGCATCGGCGAGGCGGTAGCCCTCGCGCAGGCCGGCGTCGAGGTTGGTCGAGCCGCGGGGCGCGAGGCCGTCGATGGCGCGGGTGAGCAGCGCCTCGTCGTCGCGGCCGACGACAAAGTCCTCCAGGCCGGTGCAGACCTGGTGGTCAAAGAGGACGATGTCGACCCTGTCACCCTTGCGCAGCTGCCCCTCCATCTGGTGCAGGCCCCGCTTGAGGTACTCCATCCGCCCCTCGGCGCTCATCGAGCCGGAGCGGTCCACCACGACCGTCAGGTCGAGGGGCCGCCGGGGAGGGGAGGCGCCTTGTACGGTGAGGGCGAGGGAGAGGGTGGTGTCGTCGGTGCGGGCCGCGGCGCCGCTCACCGCGAACAGCTCACCGCGCTTCACGGTGGGGGTGGCGAAGGAGAAGTAGTTGAGCAGCTCGTGGGCCCGGATCTCCGCAGCGGAGAACCTGCTGCCGCGCTTGAGGGCGTCGAGGAGCTTCTGGGCGCTCGCCAGGCTCATCGAGTCATCGTTGGAGAGGTAGAGGGTCGCGCCCCAGTCCGGGCCCGCCTGGTGGGGGGGGTACTCCCGCTCCGCCAGCTCCTCGTCTGGGATGAGGGTGGGCTCAGCCTCGGCGAGCGCGGCGCTCATCCCGGGGATCTCCGCTGGGGCCAGGGCCTCGCCCTTGGCCTTGGAGCCCTCGCCCCCGCGGTTCCCGACGGACTGGCTCGCGGTCGCGACGGCGGCGGCGCCGTCTGCGGAGGGCTTGGCGGGCATGGCGGCCGGGGGCGCCGCTGAGGGCGGCGGCATGGGGAAGCCGCTCCCGCTCCCAGCGGCGCTGCTGCTCGCGCCGCTCCCGCGGCCCACGCCGATCGCCCCGCCGGTGGGCGCCGATTTCTGCATGCGCACGTCGGTCTTGTCCTGCTCGTAGCAGGCGCTGCGGAAGATCGCGGCCCCCTGAGGGAGCGACACCACCTCGGCGACCTCTGGGATGACCGCGGGGTTGTCCTCCGGGGTGTTGGCGAGCTCGTGGTCGGCGGGGTCGGTGCAGGCGAAGAGGGCGAGCAGGGTGAGCATAGGGTACCTCGGGTTCGGCCCTACAACGAGGGCGGGGGGACAGGGCTTACAGGGCGGCGCGGGTTCGCGGGAGCCCTGAGACGGTGGTGGCGAGCGCCTCCCTCGCCTCCGCGCGGGTGAGGTGGCCGACGATGCGGAGGGTCAGGTCGTCCAGATCAGGGCCATAGAGCGCCGCGAGGGTGGGGAGCACCTGCGCACCCGGCTGGGCGTCGAGCAGGGCGGCGGCGCACCGCGCCGCGGCCTTGGGGGCGCCGCCCCGGATCAGGGCCAGGGTCGGCTCCAGGGAGGGGAGCTCGCCGCTCACCGCGAGCAGCCCGCGCCCCTCTCCCGCGCTGACCCACAGGGCGCACGCCTCCGCGAGCCGCCCTACCTCCGCCGCGACCAGCAGGTGGGTGCGCCCCGGCACGGGGTCGTGGCGCTGCGAGAGCGGTACCACCCACCTCGCGGTGGGGTGCCGCCGCGCGGCGAGGGCCACCCACTCCACCGCGCGCGCCGGCATCAGGTCGGCGAGTCGGTGGTAGAGGCGGGAGCCGGGGAGCACCTGCTCCAGCGCGTCCAGGATGACCAGCGCCGAGGCAGCCGCGGCGGCGGTGGCCTTGGCGCCCGTGGCGAGGTCCGCGGCGGCGATGGGGTCGAGGCCGGCCAGGGCGGTCCAGAAGCGCGCGGCGTCCTCTCCGGCGCTGAGGGCCTCGGTCAGCGCCTCCCGCAACAGCTCCAGCTCTGATCGGGGATCCACCCCCTCTAGCACCCCGTCCATCCACCGGCTCATGGCCACACCCCGCACATCAGCAGGCCCTCGCCCACCGAGCGGGGCGCGTCCACCTCGTCCCCGATCCCCACCAACACCGCGGGGGCCTCCTCGGAGGTGAGCGCTCCGGGGCGCGCCACGGGGATCCCCGGCGCCCCCAGCAGGGGGTGGGCCCCCCGCACCCAGGGGCTCAGCGCTCCCTCCCTCGGCCCCAGCAGCTGCCGGAGCCCCACCGCTGAGACCGCGATGCCGTCTGGATCCTCCGCGAGCAGCAGCAGGGACAGATCGGCGCCCTGCGCCGGCCCAAGCCCCTCGCGGTGGACCCCGTCCAGGCGGGCCCACAGGATGGACAGGGCTCTGCGGCGATCGGCGTCTATCGGCCCCTTGCGCGAGAGGGCCTGCTGCATCGCCAGGGTGGCCCTCCACGCGACGGTCAGGTCGGCCCCATCCGACACCCTGCCCGCCCACGCCACCCGCAGGCCCTCGGGGTGGACGAGCTGCCCCCGGAAATATCCGGCGAAGGGCCAAGGACCTGGCCGGCCGAGGAGCAGTGGGGTGGGGGGGCTTGTCATGGGCTGTCTCGCGATGGGGCGATAGTAGCACTCAGCGCCCTGAAGGTGCGGGTTCCCAGCGACGAGAGGTCATGGATGTGGGGCTTGTGGACGGTGTTGGTGCTCGGTGCGCCCGAGGCGGTGGCCCAAGAGGCGACCCCCGCGGCGTGGACCTGCTGCGAGGTGCGGCCTGTCGCGCGGATCGTCGAGCTGTACCTGGACCTGGAGGAGCTGCTCGCCGCGGGGGACGCGGGCACCTCGGGGAAGGTCTACGCCCTGGTGGGGGCCACCAAGACCGCCCTCAAGGAGCCCGGGGTCCGGCACGAGGATCGCCAGGTGCTGGAGGCGCTGCTGGTGGCGGCGGAGGCGATGAAGGACAAGAAGCTCGAGACCGCCAGGGCCCGCTTTGACCCTGTGTCGCGGGCGGTGGCGCACCTCGCCCTCAATTACCCCGGCGCCGGCATAGAGATCGTCGAGGCCTACTGCCCGGAGGGCGGCACCTGGCTCCAGCGGCCAGGGGCCCTGCGCTCCCCCTATGGGGACGGCTGCGCCAAGTGGCGGTGAAGGAGGAGGAGCGGCTGCCGCTGCTATACCCACTCATGCCGGATCCACCAAATCAACCACGCAGGGGAGGTTTTGGGCTGAGGGGCGTGTCCCCCCCTGGTTCTTTCCGGCTGCGCCCACCCCGTCCAGGAGCGCGGAGTTGTGGGATCCAAAGCCGCGTCCCCGGGGGCGCGTGAGAAGGCTCCCCTGGCGCGGCGGTTGGGGGGGGCGAGCGGGAAAATTGGTGAGCAGTGCGTGCATCCCATTGGTGCAACCGTGTTGTTGATGGAATCAAATCGAGTGGGTGAGACGGCCCGGCTGCCTGACCGTGCCCGCTACGCGGTGGGGTATGCGGGGACAAGTGCCCCTAGCGCACCGCGAGCTCCACCCGCAGCGGCAGGTGGTCCGACCAGGCGCCCCCCACGGGGACGGTGCGGGCGTCGATCAGCACGATCCCATCGGAGACAAAGCCGTAGTCGAGCGTCCGGTCTGGGGTGTCGCTGCCGAACGGGAGGTAGGTCCGCCAGGCGGGGTCCAGGGCCTGCTCCAGCGGCGGCACGCCCCGCCAGCGCCGGTACAGGGGGGTGAGGGGGGAGCCCCCCTCCGGGTAGAGCGCCGCGGCCTCGCCCAGGCGGTCCGGGGCGTCTCCCGGGGGCAGGGCGTTGAGGTCCCCAAGCAGCACCCACTGCGTCCCCTCGGCGTCCAGGCGAGCCAGGTGCGCCGCGAGCTGCTCGATCTGGGCTCCCAGGGTGCCATCGCCGCGCGAGAAGGCGGACAGGTGTGTGACCAGCACCGCGAGCTCACCCCCTCCCTCCAGGGGGAGCCTGGTGTCTAGCAGGGCGCGGCGCAGGTTGAACAGGCGGCGGAGGGGGCTCTCGTCGAGGAGCGCGAGCTGGTGCCTGGTGGCGGCGCGCAGCGGCAGGCGGCTGGCGAGGCCCAGGTGCATCTCCACCCTCCCCATCGGCTGGTGAGAGGGGTGAGGGACGTAGATGGCGCGGTGGTAGGGGGCGCTGGTGCGCTGCGGCCAGCCCCCGGTGAGCGCCGCGAATTCATCGACGCGGCCGGTCCGATCGGACCCGCGATCCGCCTCGGCGAGCAGCAGCAGGTCGGGGGCATCAGCCTGGATCAGCGCCCGCTGCCCCGCCAGGGTCGCCTCCACCACCGCCGCGGGAACGCGGACCGCCTCGCCGCCGTCGTAGAAGAAGTGGAGGCCGCGGGAGCCGGCGTACTGCACGTTCCAGAACAGGAGCGACAGGGGCTCGCCCCGCCTCAGGGGGGTGCGGGCGGGGAGGCCCTCCACCCGCGCCGTCTCCACCGCGGCGGGGAGCCAGAGGGCCCCGCGCCCCGCGGTGAGGAGTCCCGCCAGGCCCAGCAGCCCGGCGCCGATCCAGAGGGCTCTGCGTGCCATCTCGCGCTCCGTTGGTCATCTGCGGTCATCCCCGCCCCTTCCACCTTGCCGACTTCCCCACCGAGCGCCATGCTCGGGGTATGAGAGTCGCCACCATCGCCAGGATTCCCATCTACTTGCACCCTACCTTCCTGGTGCTGGTGGCGGGGTACGCGGGGTGGGCCCTGTGGATGGACGGGGCGCAGGCCGCCCTAGGGGCGATGGCGGACATCGCGGCGATCTTCCTCTCGGTGGTGCTGCACGAGCTGGGGCACGCGCTGGTCGCCCGCTGGAGGGGCGTCTACACCGCGCGGATCACCCTCTACCCCTTCGGGGGGGTGGCCTCCATGGCGCTGCCCAACAAGCCGCTGGACGAGCTGCTCATCGCCCTGGGGGGGCCCGCGGTCAACGGGGCGCTGGCGCTGGTGGGGGGGGCGTTGTGGTGGGCCACCGGCCGGGATCAGTTTGGGCTGTTCCTTGGGATCAACCTGGTGATGGGGCTGTTCAACCTGCTGCCTGCCTTCCCGATGGACGGGGGCAGGGTGGTGCGCGCGCTGCTGGCGGGGATCACCGGCTGGGAGCGGGGCACCAGGATCGCGATGGGGCTCGGCCTGGCCTTCTCGGGGCTGTTCATCGGAGCGGGCGCGTGGTGGCGCCTGTGGAGCCTGGCCCTGGTGGGGGCCTTCCTGGTGGTGGCCCTCCGCACCGAGCGCGAGCGCCTCCGGATCTTCACGCGGCGGGAGGCGATGCGCGCAGAGCTTGAGGCGCTGCTTGAGTCCTGAGGCACAGCGCACGGGGCGGGCGCCAGCGCGGCGCGCTCCGAGACGGCTGTCGGGGGGGGGCGTCACTCGCGCTGCGACCCGCGCTTCCGGTTCGGGGCCGCCGCGAGGATCGCTACTTGTGGCGGAAGGTGATCCGCCCCTTGGTGGGGTCATAGGGGGAGACGGCGACGGTCACGCGGTCCCCGAGCACCACGCGGATGTGGTGACGCCGGAGCTTGCCGGCCAGGTGTGCGTGCACGTCGGTGCCAAATTCGGTCTCCACGAGGAAATTGCCCCCGGGATACACTTCCTTGATCTTGCCTTCGAGATCGATGAGATCATCTGCTGCCACGAATACCTCCGTTTGGGTCCGAGGGCCGGACTAACGCCCGTGCGGCCTCGCTGGCAAGGGGAGAGGCCCCTAATGGACAAATCCCCTACCGTTTCTTCCGCGCGGGCTTCGGCGGCCTCGCGCGGGCGTCTTGTTTGCGGGGGCGCGCGTCCTGCTGGCGGGGGCGGTTGGGGGGGGAGGGGCTGTCTGCGTCCGAGGTGAGCACACCCTCCGGATCGGAGGGGGCGCCCTCGGGGTAGGCCTGGTGCACCTGCGCCCGGAATTCCTCAAAGGTGCCGTCGAGGATCGACTGGCGCATCTTGCCCATGAAGGCCTGGGTCCAGTGGATGTTGTGGATCGAGGCGAGGGTGGCGCCGAGGATCTCGCCTACCCGGAAGAGGTGGTGCAGGTAGGCCCTGGTGAAGTTCTTGCAGGTGTAGCAGTCGCACGCGGTGTCGGGGGCGTACATGTCGTTGCGGAAGCGCCGGTCCGTGATCCGGATGCGGCCCGGGGTGGTGTACATCACCCCCGAGCGGGCGTGTCGGGTCTGGATGACGCAGTCGAACATGTCGACGCCGCGCGCCACCGCCTCGACCAGATCCAGGGGGCGGCCCACCCCCATCAGGTAGCGGGGGCGATCGGTGGGCATGTGGGGGGTGGTGGCCTCGATGACCTCGATCATCTTCTGGTGGCCCTCACCCACTGAGAGGCCGCCGATGGCGTACCCGTCGAAGCCTATCTCCGCGACCGCCTCCGCCGAGGCCTTGCGCAGATCGGGCCAGAAGCCGCCCTGGACGATCCCGAAGAGCGACTGGTCGGGCCGGGTGTGGGCGGCCTTGGAGCGGGCCTCCCACCTGTGGGTGCGCGCCATGGCCTCCTCGGTGTAGGCGCGGTCGGTCCCGAAGGCGAGGCACTCGTCAAAGGCCATCGCGATGTCGGAGCCCAGCTGCTCTTGCAGCTCCATCGAGCGCTCGGGGGAGAGGAAGGTGGGCTTGCCGTCCACCTCGTACCGGAAGTGGACCCCGTCCTCGTCCACCGTCTTCTCTAGCGAGAAGACCTGGAAGCCGCCCGAGTCGGTGAGGATAGGGGCCTCTACCTTCATGAAGCCGTGCAGGCCGCCGTGCTTGGCGACCAGCTCTGCGCCAGGCCGTTGGGAGAGGTGGTAGGTGTTGGCGAGGACGATCTGCGCGCCCGTCTGCTCCAGGTGCAGCGGGCTCACCGCCCGGACCGCGCCTTGAGTCCCCACGGGCATGAAGAGGGGGGTCTTCACCTCGCCGCGGAGGAGGGAGAGGGTCGTCGCGCGAGCTTGGCCCGCGGTGCCATCAATACGAAAGGGGAAGTGGTACATGCGCCCCTCTTCACCCGACGGCGGCCCGGCGACCACCGCGCAGCGCTACAAAGTGAGCAAGGCCTGGACGACCCACAGGGCGCCCACGATCGCGGCGACCGCGAGCACCGCCTCCACCGCCGACCAGGGCTCTCGCCCGCGCTCCCGCGCGACCGGGGCTGGGGGCTGGCTCCCGGGCAGCGGCAGGATGTCGGGGCTCTCGCCGTAGACGATCGCGCGGGTCGCCTCCGAGGGCTTCCCCCTGACCGTGTCGAAGCGATCCGCCGGGCCCTCGGCGAGCCCGGCCCCCAGGCGGCTCCACAGGGCCACCGACTGATCCTGCGCGGTGGCGCCCCAGTCGGTGCGCTCCCCGGTGTGCTCGGCGGGGGTGAAGGAGCCGCTGGTGACCGGGTCCCACCGGTCTAGGAGCCCCTCGCCGCCCGTGTCCGGTCCCAGGTCGAGCACCACCTCGTCCGCACCCGCTGGGGGCGACTCGCCGCGGCGCAGCTCGAGGACCGCCGTGGCCTTGGGCTGGGCCCGGCGGGGCTGGCTGCGGACCCACCGCGCCAGGCGCTGCTGGTGGTCGGGGGCCACCCTCGCGCGCATGAGGTCCGCCAGGATCTGCGGGTCATTCGCGGGGATGGTGCGCTCGTCCTCCGGGCAGAGGGCCATCGCCCTGAGCACGTCGAGGGAGAGCATGGACGAGGCCCTGCCCCTGCCGAACAGCACCACCTCGCCGTCCTGACCGAGCATCACGTACTCGGCGCCGAGCGCCCCGTGGGTGAGGTGGGCGTCGCGCAGCACCACCAGCGCCTCTAGGAGCTGGAGGATGACCCACGGGATCAGCTCGATCGGAGGCTCCCGCTCCGACATCAGCACCCCCTCGGGGACGCGCTCTGTGTAGGCGTGGTGCCCGTCGAGGGTGCCCTGGTGCACCACCGGCGCGAGGGTGCGGTGGGGCGAGGCGGGGGGGGGCCTGAAGCCCTGCCACAGGATCAGGTTGTCGGAGGGGTGATCCACCGGCCGGACCCAGAGCGCGCCCGGGACGCCCGGGAGCGCCGAGAGGGGGGACAGGCGGGTGAGGTCCATCAGCCTAGCTCGATGCGCTGCCGGTCTCGGGAGGCGCGCGCGGCACGCAGGGCCCGATCGGCGCGCTGGATCACGTCCGGCAGCCCGTGCGCTGTGCTCGCGTATCCAGCGCAGAAGGTCACGTTGGAGTTGAGCGAGCGCCCCTCCATGGCCTGCTCCAGCCTCCGCTGCAGCGCCCTCAGGCGCTCGGCGCCCTCGCGATGCGGGGTGTTGAGCAGCGCGAGCAGGAAGGTGTCTCGGCCAAGGTGTCCCAGGAGATCGGACCGCCTCACCTCGGCGCGCAGCACCTGTGCGGCGGCAGGGAGCACCTCCTCGCGCGCGAGCTCTCGGTCTGGGAATTCCAGCTCTAACAGCGCCGCGATGACGGGATCCTGGCTGCGCCTGCTGCGGTCGAGCTCCTCGTCCAGGCGGTTCAGGATCTCCGGCCTGCCTGGGAGGCCCGAGGTGGAGACTGGGCAGGTGGGGGAGTGGGCGCGGTGGGACAGGTAGTTGGCCAGCTGCTCGGGGTCCTGTTCGGAGGACAGGGTCTTGTTGCCCCCGGCGCGCGCGAACACGAAGGCGTCGGCCAGGTCGCCGATGAAGACCGCGTTGGTGTGACAGTGGGGGCGTGAGCTGCGGACCCAGCGGACCAGGTCCATCCCGGTTGGATCCCCATCTACCACCAGGATCTCTGCGGTGTTCTGTCCCAGCAGCTCGTAGAAGGAGGGGGGGTGGCTGGTGGAGAGGACGTGCACGCCCTTGAAGGTCATCAGCCTCGCGAGGCGCCGGCGCAGCTCCTCGTCCTGAAGCAGCAGGATCGCGCGCGGCCTGAGCCAGGTGGACTGCCAGGTGATGTTCCGCACCATCCGGAGCAGGTCGCTCCTCACCAGAGGTGCGCTGAGCAGGCCCTCCACGCTGTGCTGGATGGTCTGCTGCGGGAAGCCCTCGTCCCCGGACCCGCCGTAGACGATGCGGGGGGTGCCCCTGGGGAGCAGCACCACCTCCTTGAGCTCCGCGTGGGGGACGACCACCGCCTGGAAGCCGCTGGGGAGCACCTGCCTGCGGTAGGCCTCCAGGTTCTCGAAGAACAGGAGCTGCTCGCAGTGGGCGTCGTGTTGCCCGAGGAGCGCCTCCTGGACCGTGGCGTCGCCCACCACGGCGATGGGGGGGAAGGCGACGTAGTAGCCCGCGGTCCGCAGCGCCTCGGAGGCGGAGTGGAGGCTGAGGGGAGACACCGCGTACTCCAGCTTGTCGCGCGACAGGGTGATGCCCGCCGCGAGCGCGCTCAGCTGCAGGCTCGCTGCCGACGAGATGAGGCGATCCAGGTTCATGGTGATGGCCTCTAGGGTGGCCTCGTCGACCTCGTGCTGCAGCAGCTGGACCATCTCCTCGATCTGCTTCGCCGCCTCGATGAGGAAGCGCCCCTGCAGGCGCAACCTGCTCGCCCGCCGCGGGTCAGAGCGTTCCGTGCTCTCGGGAATGGCGCACCTCCGGGGCTCGCGTGCTACAGGGCCCGTCTGCTGACCGATACGGAGTGATCCCATGCAGCGGGACGTGATTCGATTCTTCGAGGAGAGTCTACCCTTCAACAAGCACTTGGGCATGAAGGTTGTTGAGGTGGGGGACGGGATCTGCAAGGTGCAGATCCCGTTTCAGGAGCACTTGGTCGGAGATCCCTCGCGCCCAGCCCTGCACGGCGGGGTGATCTCGGCGCTGGCCGACACCGCGGGGGGCCTGGCGGCGGCGCTCTTCGCGGGGGTGTCCCTGCCGGAGGATCGGCTCTCCACGGTGGATCTTCGGGTGGACTACCTGCGCCCTGCGCTGCTGGAGCGGCTCTGCTGCGAGGCCCGGCTGGTGCGTTCTGGGAACCGGGTGGCGGTGGCGGCGATGGTGATCCACCAGCGCGACGGCACCAGGGTGGTGGCCGAGGCGCGCGGGGTCTACAGCCTAGTGCGAGGGAGCGCTCCGTGAGTCCAGACGCGGCGCTGACCCTGGTGGTGGTGGTGGGGGTGGCGGTGGGGATGGCGCGTGACCGGTGGGGGCCAGATCTGGTGATGTTCACCGGGCTGGCGGTGCTGGTTGTCGCGGGGGTGATCGACCCGGAGGCGGCACTCCGCGGCTTCGCGAACCCCGCCCTGATGACCATCGCCTCCTTGTTCATCGTCGCGGTGGCCCTCCAGGAGACCGGTGCCTTGCTGCTCATCTCGCGGGTGGTGTTTGGCAAGACCCGCAACCCGCGGCTCGCCCTGGTGAGGATGGTGGTCCCCAGCGCCGTGATGTCGGGCTTCATGAACAACACCCCGATCGTGGCGATGCTGATCCCGGTGGTGCAGGCCTTCGCCAAGCGGGTGGGCGAGAGCCCGTCGCGCTTCCTGATGCCCCTGTCCTTCGCGGCGATCCTGGGGGGCAGCACGACCCTGATCGGCACCTCGGGCAACCTGGTGGTCTCGGGGATGCTCGCGGACGCGGGGCAGGGGCCGCTGGGGATGTTCGAGATCTCCGCGGTGGGCGTCCCGGTGGCGGTGGTGGGGGTGCTGTATCTGGTCACGGTGGGGACCAAGCTGCTCCCCGCCCGCCTGGCGCCCGACGAGCACGTCGGTGACGGGGCGGTGGAGTACCTCGCTGAGGTGGTGATAGAGCCCAGCTCGCCCTTGGTCGACCGCACGGTGGAGGGGGCGGATCTCCGGCACCTGCCGGGGCTCTTCCTGGTGGAGATCCGCAGGTCCTCGGGGCGGGTGGTGCGCCCCGTGGCTCCGGAGACCCGCCTCGCCGCGGAGGACCACCTGGTCTTCACCGGTCTGGCGCACACGGTGAAGGACCTGACCGCCTTCCCTGGCCTGCGGCCGCTGGACGCCACCAGCCTGGAGGCAGAGGAGGAGATCTTCCAGGTGGTGGTCTCGCACCGCTCGGACATGGTGGGCCGCACCGTGCGCGACGCGAATTTTCGCCGGCGCTTCGGGGCCGCGATCCTGGCGGTGCACAGGGCGGGGGAGCGGATCGAGGAGAAGATCGGAGACATCGCGCTGCGACCCGGCGACACCCTGATGCTGATCGCCTCCCCCGGCTTCCTGGAGACCCACAGGCACAACGCCAATTTCTACCTCGCCTCCGCCCTGGAGGGCGAGGGCCCCAAGCGGTGGCGCCACGCCCAGCTCTCTCTGGGGGTGCTGGGCCTGCTGGTGGTGCTGCCTGCGCTCACCGGCCTGTCGATGACGGTGGCCGCGATGGGGGCGGTGGGGGTCCTGCTCGCCACGGGGAGCGTGTCGCCGCGCAGGGCCAGGGCGGCGGTGAACTGGCCGGTGCTGGTCGTGATCGGCGCGGCGCTGGGGATCGCCCAGGCGATGGAGCAGTCCGGCGCTGCGGCCTGGGTGGCGAAGGGGCTGCTGGAGCTCTCTGCGCCCTTTGGGCCCAGGGGCACGCTGGCGGCGGTCTATCTGCTGGGCTTGGTCTTCGCGTCGCTGGTGTCCAACGCGGCCGCCGCGGCGCTGGTGTTCCCCGTCGCCTGGGGCGCAGCCACCGCCGCGGGGCTGGACCCGCGCCCCTTCGCGGTGGGGGTGGCGCTCGCCTCGTCGGCGGTGTTCTCTACCCCGATGAGCTACGCCCACCTGCTTATCTGGAGCCCTGGCGGCTACAGGTACTCGGATTTCGTCCGGATGGGGCTCCCGCTGAACCTGCTGGTGTTCGCCGTCGCCATGGCGCTGATCCCGCTGGCGTGGCCCTTCTAGCGAGGGCCTCCCGCGCCGTGTGGTACCCGGCCGGCCTCGGGACGCGGCGGCGATCTGCCTCAGGTCCGCCGCACACAATTTCTCTAGGCCTACAAGCGAGCGCGCCCTTGGTGGTAGCATGCGCCCCTGTGATCTCATTGGCACTTTGAACAGCCCCCGGAGGGTGCATGAAGTTCGAGAAATTCACCGTCAAGAGCCGCGAGGCCATCTCTGACGCGCAGCAGCTCGCGGGCCGGCTGGGCAACCCCGAGATCCGGCCGGGGCACCTCCTGCTCACCCTCCTCGACCAGGAGGGGGGGGTGGTCCCCAGGGTCCTCAAGATCCTTGGCTCCAACGTGGAGATGATCCAGAGCCTCGCCGCCGAGGTGGTGGACAGCTACTCCAAGGTGAGCGGGGGATCCAAAGCAGAGCTCGCGCGCGATTTTCACGATGTGCTCAACACCGCGGAGCGGGAGTCCAAGACGGTGGGCGACTCCCACGTCTCCACCGAGATGCTGTTCCTCGGGATCGCGATGGGCTCGTCCAAGGCGGGTCAGGTCCTGAAGAAGCAGGGCATGGAGCGGGCCAACATCCTCACCGCCATCGAGAGCGTGCGCGGCGGGCAGAAGGTCACCGGCGAGAACGCCGAGGCGCAGTACGAGGCGCTGGACAAGTACACCCGCGACATGACCCGCGAGGCGGCGGAGGGGAAGCTGGACCCGGTGATCGGGCGCGACGAGGAGATCCGCCGCTCCCTGCAGGTGCTCGCGCGGCGCACCAAGAACAACCCGGTGCTGATCGGCGAGCCCGGCGTGGGAAAGACCGCGATTGTCGAGGCGATCGCCCAGCGCATCGCGGACGGAGACGTGCCCGACTCCCTCCAGGGCAAGAAGGTGATGGCCCTGGATCTGCCCGCGCTGCTCGCGGGCGCCAAGTTCAAGGGCGAGTTCGAGGAGCGGCTCAAGGCGCTGATCAACGAGATCGAGTCGGCCGAGGGGCAGGTGATCCTGTTCATCGACGAGCTCCACATGCTGGTGGGCGCCGGAAAATCCGAGGGCTCTATGGACGCGGGCAACATGCTGAAGCCCGCCCTCGCCCGTGGGAAGCTGCGCGCGATCGGCGCGACCACGGTGGACGAGTACCGCAAGAAGGTGGAGACCGACAAGGCCTTCGAGCGGCGCTTTCAGCCGGTGATGGTGCTCGAGCCTACGGTAGAGCAGACGGTGGGGATCCTCCGCGGCATCAAGTACAAGTACGAGGAGCACCACGGGCTCCACATCACCGATGACGCCGTGGTCTCCGCCGCGGTGCTCGCCGCCAGGTACATCCAGGATCGCCAGCTCCCCGACAAGGCCATCGACCTGATCGACGAGGCAGCCTCGCGGATCAAGATGGAGATCGAGTCCAAGCCCACCCTCGTCGACTCCCTCGAGCGAAAGATCGTGTCGATGGAGGTGGAGCTCCACTCGGTCTCCCAGGACGAGGACGAGATGTCCATCGAGCGCGCCGAGATCCTGCGCGGCAAGATGGTGGGCCTGCGCGAGGAGCTGGAGGTGCTCAACAAGCGCTGGCACGCTGAGCGGGACGCCATCGAGCAGATCGCGGCCATCAAGGAGCAGATCTCCGACCTGGTCTATGAGGGTGACAAGGCTCAGAAGCAGGGCGACTTCGACAAGGCCGCTCGCATCACCTACGGCGAGATCCCCGGCCTGAAGGCCACCCTCAAGGAGCGCCAGGCGCACCTCGCGACCCTCCAGGAGGAGGGGGCGCTGCTCTCGGAGGAGGTGACTGAGGAGGACATCGCCCGGGTGGTGTCGCGCTGGTCCGGGGTCCCGGTGAACAAGCTCAAGCAGTCCGAACAGGCCCGGCTGATGCTGATGGAGGACAACCTCCACAACCGCGTCATCGGCCAGCACGAGGCGGTGGTCAAGGTGTCCGAGTCGGTGCGGCGCTCTCGCGCGGGCCTGCAGGACCCCAACCAGCCGATCGGCTCCTTCCTCTTCCTAGGCCCCACCGGTGTGGGCAAGACCGAGCTCGCCAAGGCGCTCGCGGAGTTCCTCTTCGACGACGAGGCGGCCATCGTCCGCGTCGACATGTCGGAGTTCATGGAGAAGCACTCGGTGGCCAAGCTGATCGGCGCCCCCCCGGGCTACGTCGGCTACGACGAGGGCGGGCAGCTCACTGAGGCGGTGCGGCGCCGCCCCTACTCGGTGGTGCTCCTCGACGAGGTCGAGAAGGCACACCCGGACGTGTTCAACATCCTGCTCCAGGTCCTCGACGACGGGCGCCTGTCGGACTCCAAGGGCCGCACGGTGGACTTCAAGAACACCGTCATCATCATGACCTCCAACGTGGGCTCGCCCAAGATCATGGAGGCCGGCGGCGACCGGGCCAAGGCGATCCGCGCGGTGATGGAGGAGCTCAACAGGGTGTTCCGCCCCGAGTTCCTGAACCGCATCGACGAGAAGATCGTCTTCGATCCGCTCACCCGCTCGGACATGGACGGGATCTTCAAGATCCAGCTCCGCAGGGTCCGCAAGCTGCTCGACGCCAGGCGGCTCAACGTCACCGTGTCGGAGGCCGCCGCCAAGGCGATCGGCGATCTGGGCTTCGACCCGGCCTTCGGTGCCCGTCCGCTCAAGCGCGCCATCCAGCAGTACCTGATGAACCCCATGTCCAACGCGATCATCGGGGGCGACTACGGCGCCCGCGACACCATCGCGGTGGACTGGGAGTTCGAGGAGGACGGGGGCGGCTCCATCACCTTCACCCGCATCCCCGCCGAGGAGGAGGTGGAGGAGGAGGGCGCGATCGTGCTGGGAGCGCCCGAGTGAGCGAGGCAGTCGACGAGCTGGAGGGGCTGCTCGCTGCCCCTCCCCAGCTCACCCGCAGGCCGGTGGTGCAGGCGCTGGAGGAGCGGCTCTACCGCCCGGTGCGGGTGCTGGACCACGGCTTCGTGCGGGTGGTTGACTACTCCGGGGACGACGGCGCGGTGGTGCAGGCGGCCAGGGTCTCCTACGGGGGGGGCACGCGCTCGGTGAGCTCGGACAGGGGCCTGATCCGCTACCTGATGCGCCACCGCCACACCACGCCCTTCGAGATGTGCGAGCTCAAGCTGCACGTGAAGCTGCCCATCTTCGTGGCGCGGCAGTGGATCCGCCACCGCACCGCGAGCGTCAACGAGATCTCGGGCAGGTACAGCGTCCTCGATCGGGAGTTCTACCTGCCCCCCGCCGCGCTGATCGCCACTCAGGCCAGCTCCAACCGGCAGGGGCGGGGGGCGTCGCTCGACGCGGACGAGGCGGGGGAGGTGCTGCGCCTGCTCCGCGAGGACGCGATGCGCTCCTTCGGCACCTACCAGGCGCTGCTCAACGACGACGGCTCCGGCGAGGCGGCAGATCCCACCAAGCCGATGGTGGCGCGGGAGCTGGCCCGGATCAACCTCGGGCTCTCAACCTACACCCAGTGGTACTGGAAGACCGACCTCCACAACCTGCTGCATTTCCTCGCCCTGCGCCTGGACCGGCACGCGCAGGTGGAGATCCGGCGCTACGCCCAGGTCATCGCCGATGTGGTCGCGGCCTGGGTCCCCCACACCTGGGAGGCCTTCCTGGACTATCGGATGGGCGCCCACACCTTCTCGCGCGAGGAGCTGGCGCTGATCCGGGGCGCGCTGCGCGGGCAGGATCTGGAGGAGGGGATGGAGCGCTCTGGGCTGAGCGGGCGCGAGCGGGCGGAGCTCCTGAGCGTCCTAGGGCTGCGCTAGGAGCGGGTTCATCACTGTGATGTGGTCGGACTCGGGCTGATCAGATATCTGATCGGTTTATTGCCCTGCCGAACGGACCTCTCTCCTGAGCGCCCTCTCGCGGGGCGCCCCCAGGTGAGCTGCGGACAGGAGGTGCGATTTGGACGGGGTGCTGCTGGTCTCGATCGTCCTCAGCGGGCTCTACGTTGGCGGAAACATCGGCGCGAATGACGCCGCCAACTGCATCGGCCCAGGGATGGGGGCGGGGCTGATCCGCTACCGGACCGGCATCGCGGTGGTGGCCCTCTTCGTGGTGGCCGGAGCCCTGATCCAGGGCGGCGCCTCGGCGCACACGGTGGGCAAGGGCGTCGTGACCGACCCTATCCCCCCGCTGGGGGTGCTCGCGGCGCTGTTCTCTGGCGGGCTGTTCGTTACCCTCGCCACCTTCTTCAAGATCCCGGTCTCGACGTCCCAGTCGGTGGTGGGGGCCGTCGCGGGGATCGGGGTGGTGCAGGGGCTGACCGTGAATTGGTCCAAGGGCCTGGACATCGTCGGGTCGTGGATCCTGTGTCCCATCCTCAGCCTGGCGCTGACCTGGGCGCTGTACGGCCTCACCCTGCGGGTGCTCCGCTGGACCCACGATCACCGCTACACCCGCCAGACCCTGCAGTACCTCGTGCTGGCGTCGGCGGCCTACGCGGCCTACTCGCTGGGGGCCAACAACCTGGGCAACGCGATCGGGCCGGTGCTCGCGTTGGGCGACGGACTGATCGACACCAGGCTGCTCATCGGGCTGGGGGGCCTGTCGATCGGGGCGGGGGCCCTCCTGTTCGGGCGCGGTGTCGCGGAGACCGTGGGGAGGAGCATCCTGCCCCTTGATCTGCCCGGCGCCTTCGCGGTGCAGGTGTCCACCGGGGTGGGGCTGCACGTCTTCGCCCTGGTGGGGGTGCCAGTCTCTAGCTCTCAGGCCGTTGTGGGCGCGATCCTAGGCATTGGCCTCTATCACGGGGTGAGGGCGGTCTCGTCGCGCAAGCTGGGAGAGATCGCGCTGGGGTGGGTGCTGACCCCGCTGGGGTCAGCGCTGTTCGCGGCGGCGCTCTTCAAGGGCCTGGAGGCAGCCCTCAGCGCCTGATCCCGGCGATCCGGTGGCGCGGATCGGGCGCTCCCCGGGCACCGATTCGCTGGCCTCTCGACGCGTGCCCCTGTCCCTGCGCTATTCGCGCACGAAAGCGCGCTTCCTACCCGTGGAACCGCGTCCGCGTGCCGATACTCCTCGCGACGAGGGGCTCGTCTGCACGCTGGAAGAGGCGACTGGCGACTTCATCCGATGGGTCCATTGGAAGGATCAAGGTCGTCCTGTGAGACCCACCCGATCCGGTTCCACAAGAGACAAGTGTGCATCGTCCATCGTGCCGCACGCTACGCCACCCACCCCGCTCGTCCATTCATCCGCCGCGCCGGGGGCTCCTCCTCACGGGCCCCTCTGGAGCGAGGCTCTGGAGCCCACAACACCGCGCCCCTGGACGGGGTGGGACCAGCCGGGAAGCGCCAGGGGGGGGACCCGCTGCTTAGCCCAGGATCGCCCTGGGTGATCGGGTGGAACCGGATTGAGCGGGTGAGACAGACCGGAGGATGGACCCGTCCCGCTCCTGCCGCCTCCGCCCCGGGGACCGGCTCCGTCACCTCGGGATCTGCCTCCTTGAGGGCCTTCAGCGGCCCGGAGGCCATGAGCGCGTCACCCTCCGCAGGGGGCTGGTCGCCTGGGTGCGCTCGCGCTCTGTGGGAGACCGGGGAGCGCGCGCCTCCCTCTTGACCTTCGCCGGGCACAGGGCGCTCCTGCCTCAGCGGCCCGGGCGAGGGGCGCCTGGGGATATACAGAAATATTGGTACGACCTTCGGTTGTCGTGGCCACCCCCTCAGGCGTCGGGGCCGCGTCACGCGCCCAGCCTGAGGCCCTGCTGGTGCTGGTGTTTCCCCCGTGACGCGCTCCCTCCAGAGGGGCCAGGTGGCGGGGCGGGGGCCGCTGCGCGGCAAGGTGGCGGTGGTGCTGCGGAGGCTGATCGTGGGCGCTGCTCCCCGTCACCCTCGCGGTGGGGGCGGTGGCGCGAGGGGCGCTGATCCGCCTGTCGGCGCGCCGCGGCCTGCGTGCCGCCCCGGAGGGGCACGCTCAGCGCGCGTTGCTGTGAGCCGGGCCCTGTGGGGGTCCTGTAGGTGATGCTGATAGGCCTGTGTCAGGCGGGCTTAGGTGCGGTACCCTACGCGTCATCTCCCTGGAGGAATTATGCGCGTGTCCCTCGCTCTGGTGCTCTCTCTCGCTCTGGTTGGCTGCGGAAACAAGGAGGAGGAGGTCGTCGACATCGACGGCGATGGCTACTCCAGCGCGACCGACTGCGACGACACGGACGCCAGCGTCCACCCCGACGCCGACGAGGTCTGTGACGGGCTCGACAACGACTGCGACACAGAGGTCGACGAGGACCCCGTGGACGCGACCGACTGGTACCCCGACGTGGACCAGGACCGCTTCGGGGACGGCAGCGCCCCCAGCGCGGCCTGTGACGCGCCCGTCGGCTATGTGGCGGACGACAGCGACTGCGACGATCACGACCCGCGGGTCCATCCCGGGGCAGCCGAGACCGACTGCGCCGATCCCATCGACTACAACTGCGACGGGAGCGTGGGCTACGCCGACGTGGACGGCGACGGGCACCCCGCCTGTGAGGAGTGCGACGACACCGATGCGGCGGTGAACCCCGGCGCCTCGGAGGTGCCCTACGACGGGGTCGACAACGACTGCGAGCCCCTCACCCCCGACGACGACCTAGACGGGGACGGCGCCGACCACGACGTGGACTGTGACGACAGTGACATCTTCGTCGGCCCGGACGCTCCCGAGATCCCCTACGACGGGGTGGACAACGACTGCGACCCCGCGACCCTCGACGACGATCTGGACGGCGACGGTTTTCCCAGGGCCACCGACTGCGTGGACGACGACCCGGCGGTGAACCCCGGCGCCTCTGAGGTGCCCCACGACGGGATCGACAACGACTGCGTCGGCGGCGACTCCAAGGACGCGGACGGCGATGGCTATGACGCCTCCCACGCGGGGGGCGACGACTGCGACGACACCGACGCTGCCATCCACCCCAACGCCGCTGAGGTGCCCTACGACGGGGTGGACAACGACTGCCTGCCCTCGACCCTCGACGACGATCTGGACCGCGACGGGGCGGACGCCGACGTGGACTGTGACGACGGCGATCCGGCCCGCAGCCCCTTCCTCAGCGAGGTGCCCTATGACGGGGTGGACAACGACTGCAGGGACGGGGACCTGACCGATGTGGACGGTGACGGCTTCGCCGGGACCGCCGCCCCTGGGGGCACCGACTGCGACGATCGCGACGCCAGCGTGAACCCCAGCAAGCGCGAGGTGGCTTACGACGGGGTGGACAACGACTGCTCCAGCGCGACCCTCGACGACGATCTGGACGGTGACGGGGACCTGTTCACCACCGGCGACGACTGCGACGATCGCGACCCCGAGGTGGGCAGCTCGCAGGCGGAGGTCTGGTACAACGGGGTGGACAACGACTGCTCCGGGGGCAGCGACTTCGACCAGGACGGGGACGGGGTGGACCTCTCGGACGACGACCCCGACGGGGCCGACTGCGATGACGGTGACCCGGCGGTCGGCGCCTGCCAGCTCGGGATCTTCCCCGGCACCGCCCCCACGTCCTGCGTGGCGGTGGCCGAGCAGGCCCCCGACTACCCCAGCGGGCAGTATTGGATCCGCCCCGCGGGCAGCACCGTGGGCGCCTTCCAGGCCTGGTGCGACCAGGCGGCGGACGGCGGCGGGTACACCCTGCTCAAGATGACCTCACCTGGCGACAGCTACGCCCCCGCCGCGGAGGCAGCCTGCGCCGAGCGCGGCATGCGCCTGCTCATCCCCCGGACCCAGGCCCACATCGACGCGGCCTGGCGCCTGGCCAACGACCCGAGGGTGGGGCTCTCGGCCTCCGCGAACTACCTCCGCGTCCTGGGCATCTATCCGTCTGTCAACCGCGCGACCTGCTCCGGCACCCCCCTCAGCTCCGACAACTCCCTCTGTGGATGGCGCGCGGGGGACGGGGGCCCGTTCTACGTACAGTGGCGCTTCAACATCTCTGAGCCCAACGGGGACAACGCGACCAACGGCTCTCAGTACTACGCCTGGGTGGAGGGCGAGGGGGGCTCGGCCCGCCTGAGCTGGCACAACGACGTGGTCGCGGGCTACGCCACCAGGGAGTGGCTGTGCGACACCGCCGACAAGCTGGGGCCCGAGCCCACCGGGCTCCCCGCGAGCTGTCTGGAGATCCTCCTGGACGATCCCGCCGCGGCAGACGGGGTGTACGCGATCGATCCCATCCCGGGGGTGACCGGGGCGACCGAGGTGGTGTGCGACATGAGCACCGACGGCGGGGGCTGGACCCTGATCGGCAAGGGGCGCGAGGGCTGGACCTGGGACTACGCCGGGCAGGGCGATCCCGCGGGCTTCACCGACCTGGCGGACGACGCGGTGGTGACCCTGCCCGCGCGCACGGTCCACGCGCTCATGGGCGGGTACGACGGCGCCCCCATGGAGCTGGTGGACGGCCTGCGCATCGACCGCGAGGAGATGGGGCAGCTCGGCCTGAAGTGGACCTTCACCAATATGCGGGTCTTTGACTGGAACCTGGCCAGCCTCCCGGCGCCGGCAAGCGGGGTGGCCAACCCCTCGTGGTCGGTGGAGTACACCACCCCCGCGGGGGAGATCTTCCACGGGACCACCAAGGACGTGGGGTCGGTCACGGACTCTGGCGCCAACCTCAACGACTACCGGCGGGTGTTCACCTGGTCCTGGGAGGGCCACGACTACCTGATGGGCTGGTCGGCGGGCTCTGGCGGCGACAAGGACACGGACGGCGACGGGATCCGGGACGTGGAGGATGGCTTCACCTTTGAGGACCACACCCACGCCCTCCCGTTCACCACCGTGTGGGTCCGGCAGTAGGCTTGGTGGTTTCCTGACGCGAGCGGGCGGCGCGCTCGCGGGCGGGGCGTGGGATCGGGCGGGTGTTATCCTAGGCTCGCCACTCCCCACTCCAGGTGCTGGGCATGGACGCCCCCGAACACCCACTCCCCAGCCCCGCGGCGCCACCTCTGGTGGTCGCGCTGGGGGTGCTGACGCTCGCTGGGGTGGTGGGGCTGATCGCGGTGGGGAGGATGTGGCGCGCGCCGCCTGCGCTGGTGGCCGCCGCGGTGTTCTTCCTCCCCCACCTGCACGCGCTGCTGGCCGCCGCCTTCTTCGCCGCGTGGTGGCGGTGGTCCTCGTCGCGGGCCCTGCTGGCCCTGTGGGTGGCGGTGCTGGCGCTGGGGGCTGCCCTTTGGGGAGGGAGCTGGAGCGCCAGCGCGCAGCCGGTGGAGGGGGCGCCGCTGCGGGTGCTCACCTGGAACGTGCACCGCCTGTGGGGGGGGCCCGGCGAGGCGGCAGATCCTGGCAGCTGCGTGGCCGCGGTGGTCCGCGAGGAGGCGCCGGACGTGGCGGTCTTCCTGGAGGTGAGCGCGGACGACGTGGCGCGCCTGCGGGGGGAGCTGGACCTGCGCTGCGTCCACAGCGACTACCTGGGCACTGGCAGGCCGAGGGTCGGCGGCCTGGCGGTGTGCGCCAGGGGTCCCCGCGCGAGCCTGCTGGGCGGGGGCGGTGTGCCCTACTCGGACGGGGCAGCCTGGCGCTATGTGGCCGCTGAGGTCGGGGTAGGAGACAGGGTGATGAACGTGGTGGCGGTGCACCTGAGCCCCTACGGGGTAGGGGCGCGCCGCTTTCGCGCCGAGCTGCTGGAGGCAGCCCGCGGTGAGGCTGGCGCGCTGGCGCACCTGGGCGCCTCGGGGCAGCAGACCTTCAAGGTGCAGGGGGCTCAGGCCGCCGGGCTCCTGGGCAGGGTGGAGCGCTTCCGCGATCCGACCCTGCTCGCAGGCGACTTCAACAGCACCAGGGACACCGCCCTGCACACCGCCCTGCGGCGCCACCTCACCGACGCCTGGGACCCCGGCGGGCGCGGCTTCGGGGCCACCGCCACGCTGTTCGGCTGGGTGCCCCTGCGGGTGGACTACCTGTACGCCTCGCGCGAGTTCGCGGTGCAGGAGGCGACGGTGCTGCGCTCGGGCTGCTCGGACCACCTGCCGGTGGTGGTGCAGCTCTCGCTGGCTGCCCCCTGAGGCCCTCCACAGCGCGCGGGGGCGCGGCGGCGTCGCCTCCCGCCGCGCCCTGTGGGGGCTCGCCGACCGGGCGTCCAGATCTGGGCAGGGCTGAAGATCGCGCAGCCCCCCCGAGCCGCGCGGGGTTCCCAGGTGTCGGCACCACCTGGCGCGCTCACGATCGGGGCGGCCGACCCGACCTGTGCGACGACCTCCTCCTGCCCGCTCGGACCTCAGATCGCTCCCGTGTCGCCTCGCGCCCACACGCCCGCTCTCCAAGGGCGACACCGACGCGCGCGTCGCCTGCGGCCCGGCAGCCCCGGAGCGCCCCCGCAGCCTGTCGGCCCAGGCCAGGCTGCCCTCTCCCTCGCGCCCCAGAGGTCCAACGGGTCCTCGCCGGACTAGGTCGGGAGCCAGGCGGCCGGTGCCGAAGGTCTGCGGCGTGGCGGACCATAAGCTGGTAGTGCGCCATAGCGCCAGAACTCGACCTGTGGGGCGCGCTCACTGGGGGGCATCGTCCTCGGTCTGGCGGATCGAACGCCGGCAGCAGGGGGGCCCTGCGCTGCGGTGAAGCGCTGGGTTCCGGGCCGTTTCGGCCCCGGTGCCTTGCTGTTTTGGTACGGTTGGCGCATAGTATTGCCTCTCCCCGAGGTCTCATGTCTCTGTCACCCTCAGGTCCAGTGAGTGCGTCCGCGACTCCCAGCGCTCCGTGGTGGGATGAGCCCTGCGCGACCTCGCTCCTGCACGCCGTCTCGGAGCTGGTCTTCCTGCTCGATGCGGACGGGAAGATCCTCACCATGAGCGGCTCCGCGGCTGTGCTGGTGGGCGAGGGGTGCGTCGGGGCGCAGTTCTCGGCGCTGGTGGTGGGGGGCGCGCCCACGCAGGGCGAGGCGGTGCTGCGGGCCGCGGGTGGCGCCCTGGTCCCGGTGGAATTGGACCTCCGCCCCGTCGGCCGGGGTGACGCGCGGCTGGTGGTTGGGAGAGACCTCCGGGCGCAGCGCGCGCTGGAGCAGTCGCTGGAGCGCACCCTCGCGCGCTATCGCGAGGCCCAGCGGCTGGCCCACCTCGGGCACTGGGAGCTCGACCTTGTCACCCAGGAGCTAAGCTGGTCCGAGGAGATCTATCGCCTGTTTGGCCTGGACCCAACGCGCTTTGGCGCCAGCTATGAGGCCTTCCTCAGCGCCATCCACCCCGACGATCGGGAGCTGGTGGATCGGGCCTTCAGCGCCTCGGTGGCCGGGCGGCACCCCTATCAGATAGAGCACCGGGTGCTGCTGCCCGATGGGACTGTGCGCGTGGTTCAGGAGCGCGGCCGCACGACCTACGCCGACGACGGCACCCCGCTGCGATCGATTGGGACCGTTCAGGACATCACCGCCGCGCGCCGCGCCGAGCAGGAGCGCGAGCGGCTCACCGTCCGGCTGGCGGAGGCGCGCAAGGCGGAGGCGCTGGGCACCCTGGTAGGGGGCCTGGCGCACGACTTCAACAACCTGCTCACCGTGATCCTAGGCAACACGGATCTGGCGATCGACGGGCTCTCGGTGGGCGTCCCCGTCGAGGAGGACCTCCGCCAGGTGATGATCGCGGCGCGGCGCGCGCGGGACATCGTCGAGAAGATCCTGCTCTACCACCGCCCGCCTCCCGGCGCGTCCAGCGTGACCCAGCCCGCGGTGGTGATCGGCGAGGTGGTGCAGAGCCTCAGGGCCTCCCTCGGCCACCGGGTCGAGCTCCGCGCTCAGATCCCCGCAGACCTCCCCGCGGTGCGCATCGCGGGTCAGGCGCTGCACAGGGTGGCGGTCAACCTGTGCTCCAACGCGGCGACGGCCATGCCTCAGGGGGGCGTGCTCTCGCTAGCGCTGTCCCAGGTGCAGCTCTCGGCGGATCAGGTCGCGGGTCTCCCGGAGGGGCGCTTCGTGTGTCTGACCGTAGAGGACACCGGAACAGGCATCGCTCCAGAGCGCCTCGGGCGCATCTTCGACCCCTACTTCACCACCAGGGCCATGTCCGAGGGCGCTGGGCTGGGCCTGTCGGTGGTGTACGGCTTGGTCCGAAGCCACGGGGGACAGGCGACGGTGGAGAGCGAGCAGGGCAGGGGGACCAAGGTCTCGGTCTATCTGCCGGCCCTCTCCTAGCGCGGCGATCCTGAGGCGACGCCTAGGGGGTGGCGCCCGTCGGCGGTCCCCGACCCCTCCGCCGGGGCGGGCATCGCCCCCTGGCCACCCCAGCCTGCCTCGATGTGCGCGGTCCGGACGACCCCTCTGACGCGCTAGCGACCCGTCGCCTGCGGCGGGGGGCCTCCGCGGACAGGGCGGGCGCTCACTCCACCCGCGTGGGCTCCTCGCCCTGGGTCACCAGGTAGCGCCACCCGCCCTCCACCGAGAAGCGCTGGGGGGTCCGTGCCCCGTCTGGCCAGGTGATCTGCACCTCCGCCTCGCAGGCATCTCCCAGGCCGAAGTGGAGGGTGAGGTCATCCTGCGCGCCTGCCTGTCCGTGCCCCCCGTCCACCACCTGCACCTGCCTCCCCGCCGGGGTGGTGATCGCGACCACCGCCCCAACCGCCCCTGTGTCCCCGCGCTGCCCGGTCAGGCTGAGCTGGAGGAAGTTGCCGTCTTGCCCCACGAGGTTCTCGTACAGGCGCAGGTGGAAGCTCTCGGGGCAGTCCTCCTCGCACCGCATCGAGGAGGTGCCCACCACCATGTCCAGATCGCCGTCCCGGTCGAAGTCCGCCACCGCCACCCCGTGGGCGCGCGGGTGATCCAGCCCGTCGGCGAGGGGCACCGGAGAGAAGCTGCGGGGGGCGTCCTGGTGATAGAGCAGGGCCCTGGCGCCCTCGTAGTCGGAGGAGGCGATCAGCACGTCGGCCCACCCGTCATTGTCGAAGTCCAGGGTGGCGGCGCTCATGTCCCCGTCGTTCCACGAGACCACGTCGTGCGCTCGCGTCAGGCCGGTCACCTCGTTGCCGGGCCGCTCGAAGACCGCGTTCCCGGTGTTGAACAGCAGCTCCGAGGGGTCCGAGGAGCTGCCCACGTCCCAGTGGACGATCTCGGTGGTGAGCAGGTCGATCTTCCCGTCGTTGTCCACGTCTCTGCACACGGTGGAGCCGGAGTTGCCCCCGAGGCGGAAGGGCTCGCGGTCGTAGGCGTTGTCCCAGCGGAAGGCGTCGTCGTCGGTGCGGCAGGCGATATACTCCGGCGCCGGGACCCCCTCGCAGCCCTGGTCGGCAGGGTGGAGCTGGCACCAGCAGCGGGCGCTCTCGTTGTCGGACCAGTCGGTGCGCTCGTCGAAGGCGTAGCCAGAGGCGATGGAGGCGTTCTCCCAGGTCCCGTCTCCCAGCGCGCGCCAGAGGTGGTTGGGCGCGCGCCCGTAGGAGGCGGCGAGCAGCTCGGGGTAGCCGTCGTCGTCGAGGTCACAGGCGGCGGCGGACCAGGCGTTGGAGTGGGCCCGCGCCTCGTTGAGCACCGACACGCTGCTCCACGCCCTGGTGGTGAGGCCCGCGTCGCCGGTGATCTCGGTGAAGCCACCCGCGCCGTCACCCAGGTAGAGGTGGTCCTGGGCTGGACCGTACTGCGCCACCCACAGGTCCAGGTCGCCGTCCCGGTCCACGTCCGCGAAGCTGGCCCCCATCGGCGCGTCGCCCGGCCCGACCCGCAGCGGTGCGTCCACCGGCCCCAGGGCGAAGGTGCCGTCCCCCTGGTTGAGCAGCAGCTCGGAGGACTCGTTCGGCCAGCTTCCACCGGGGTCGTTGAGCCCCGAGTAGAGGTCGAGATCGCCGTCCCCGTCCACGTCCCCCCATACCGCCAGCTCGCCTCCTCGCAGGCCGGCCCGCCCCTGGCGGATGCCGCTCGCCTCGGTGCGGTCCTCGAAATGGCCGTCGCCGGTGTTGTGGAGCAGCCAGCCTGTGCGGGCCCCCGCGAGGTCGTCGGGGGCGTTGCCCTTTCGCACGAAGAGGTCGGTCCAGCCGTCCCCGTCGTAGTCCACCGCGCTCACCCTGATGCCGGTGACCTCGTCGAGGCCCCAGGCGGCGCTCGCGTCTCGGAACGCGGTGCTGCCAGGGGCCCAATCCGTGGGTGGGTTGCAGACCTCAGGGCCACGGTGGCAGCCGAGGAGGGAAAGAAGCAGCAGCATGAAATCTCCGGTTGGCGGATTGTACCGCGGCGCGGGTCGCTGGGGATATACTTCGGCCGCAACCTCGGAGAAGAAGATGCACGCTCGTTTGATCCCGGTCCTTATCGCCCTCTCACTGGTCGCCTGCCGCAAGGACGACGACACCCCCCTCGATCTCGACAACGACGGGTACAGCCAGGCGGTGGATTGCGACGACACCGACGCTACCGTCCACCCCGACGCGGAGGAGGTCTGCGACGGGATCGACAACAACTGCGACGCGGCGGTCGACGAGGACCCGGTCGACGCCCCCACCTGGTACGCGGACGGGGACGGCGACGGCTTCGGCGACGGGGGTGCTGCGACCGCCGCCTGTGAGGCGCCCGAGGGCTACGTGGCTCAGCAGGGTGACTGTGACGACAGCAGCGCCGCCTTCCACCCAGGGGCTCCGGAGACGGACTGCGCCGACCCCGCGGACTACAATTGCGACGGCAGCGTGGGCTACGCGGACGCGGACGGCGACGGGGTGCCAGCCTGCGAGGAGTGCGATGACGGCGACGCGGCGGTCCACCCTGGGGCGGAGGAGGTCTGCGACGGGGTGGACAACGACTGCAACGGGCTGGTGGATGACGACCCCTCCGACGTGACGCGCTACTACGCCGACATCGACGGGGACGGCTTCGCCGGTGACCGGATCTGGGTCGACGCCTGTGAGGCCCCGGAGGGCTACCTGGACGCGGTCACCGACTGCGATGACTTCCACGCCGAGAGCCACCCGGGCGCGGAGGAGGCCTGCGACGGGCTGGACAACGACTGCGATGGGGTGGTGCCTGGCGGCGAGGCCGACGCGGACGGTGACGGCTTCATGGGCTGCGAGGGCGACTGCGACGACGGCGACGCCCGCCGGACCCCCACGGCGGTGGAGGTCTGCGACGGGGTGGACAACAACTGCGATGAGCTGGTCGACATGGGCGCGGTGGACGCGAGCCTGTGGTTCGCCGACGCCGACGCGGACGGCTACGGCGACGCGGGCGCCGCGACCCGCGCCTGCGAGGCGCCGCAGGGGGCGGTGGCCGACGACTCGGACTGCGACGACCTCGACGCGGGGGTACACCCTGGGGCCGCAGAGGTCTGCGATGGGGTGGATCAGGACTGCGACGGCTCGGTGGACGACAACCCCACCGACGCCGCCACCTGGTACCTCGACGCGGACGGTGACGGCTTCGGGGGGCGGGCGACTCAGGTGGGCTGCCACCAGCCGGCCGGCTGGGTGGGGAACACGGACGACTGCGACGACCTGGACCGGGCGGTGTACCCCGGCGCGCCGGAGCGGTGTGACGGGCTGCTGTCGGACTGCGACCTCAGCCCCATCGGCGCGGACGAGGCCGACGCGGACGGTGACGGGTTCATGTCCTGCGAGGGGGACTGCGACGACGGGGACCCGGAGGTCAGCCCGCTGGGGGTGGAGCTCTGTGACGAGATCGACAACGACTGCGACGGGACGGTGGACAACCCGGAGGAGGTGCTGGGCGACGGCGAGGCCTGCGCCGCGATGCACTGCTCGGACCTCCTGGCCTGGCGCCCCTACGCGGTCAGCGGCGCCTACTGGATCGACAGCGCCGGTCATGCCGCGCCCTATGAGGCCTACTGCGACATGGAGACCGAGGGTGGGGGGTGGACCCTGGCGCTCAAGGCGGATGGCACCTCGGCCACCTTCGCCTACGACAGCAGCTACTGGACCGACGACGTGCTGCTCAACGAGAGCTGGGCCGACATGGAGCACATGGAGGCCAAGTACGAGAGCTTCGTGACGCTGCCCTTCGCCGAGGTGCTGCTGGGGATGGAGTACCCCGTCACCGACAGCTCGCTGGAACCGAACTGGCTCACCGTGGACCAGTACGGGGACTCGCTGATGGAGCTCTTCGGGTCCGAGGTCTTCGTGCCCACGAGCCTAGGCCGCGCTGCGTGGAAGGCATGGATGCCGGGCAGCTCACTCCAGTCCAACTGCAACGCGGAGGGCTTCAACGTCTCTCCCTCCACGTTGGTGGGGCCGGCGCAGGTCCGGATCGGCATCCTGGGCAACCAGGAGGCCAACTGCGAGACTCCAGACTCCCGCATCGGCATCGGTGGCGGCACCGGCACCTACTGCTCCATGCCCGCGAACCACACGGTGGGCAACGTGGCCCGCTGCACCCCCGACAACGGCGATCTCACCTGGTACGCCTGGGGCACCGTGGCCCTCCGCTGCGACGTCTACGCCGAGGACCTCGCCGGCGACGGGCTGGACACCAATTGCGACGGCGTGGACGGTGTGGACGCCGATCGGGACGGCTCCGCCTCGTTCGAGAGCGGTGGGCTGGACTGCGATGACGCGGACCCCAGCGTCTCGGAGGGGGTGGGCTGCCCCGTGGCGGAGAGCTGCGCCGCGGTGCTCGCGAGCGACCCCTCCGCAGAGGACGGCCTCTACGCCGTCGACCCCGATGGCTCCGGGCCGATCGGAGCCTTCGCCGCCTACTGCGACATGACCGCGGAGGGGGGCGGGTGGACCCTGATCGCGAAGGTGCACCGGTACCACGAGGGCCCCTCGGTGGACGAGCCCAACGACTGGTTCCAGCAGGTGCGCGACCTGCCGGCGCTGCGCGACGCCGCCACCTACGCCGCCCGCACCCCCGGCCAGGCCTCGCTGGGGATGGAGCGCATCGCCGCCCTGGGCGCCGGCTCGGCGCTGGCCCGCTTCGAGTTCATCGCCGAGGACGACGTGGACCAGCGGATGCAGTTCTTCAAGGCGGTGGACGCTGGGATCGTCAACTGGACCACCACCGTCCCCCACGCGCCCACCACCGTCTGCACGGACGCGGCGATGACCGATCAGTGCGAAGACGGCGACATCCTCGGCGGGCCGGGCCTGACCACGGACTTCGACGGGATGAGCACCGAGAAGTACGGCTACACCGGCGGCAGGTGGCACATGCGGCTGAACGCGGACGCGATGGGCGCCAACTTCTCCGCCCTCTGCTCCAGCACCGGCGACGCGGACGACAACGCCTGGCACGACAACGCGATCGACGGGCACTGGGGCAACGGCCTGGCGATCTGGGTGCGCTGAGACAGCGCGGCCGGGGGATGCGCTCCCCCGGCCGCCTGCGCTCCGCCGATCGGCTCGGCGCCGCCCCGCTACATGTAGTAGTTGATCTGGGTCATGATCGACCCGAAGTGGTAGCGCCAGTAGTTCGACGTGTACGGCACGCTGGCTGCCACGTTGACCTCCAGCTTCCCGGCGTCCTCGTTCGCCAGCTCGGGGAAGAACTTGAGGCCGAAGGCCGCCAGGTTGAAGCGGAAGGGACCCTCGTCCCACCCCAGGTTGCCCATATAGACGCTGGTCTCCAGGAAGCCAGCGATGTTGTCGGCAGCGTAGTAGGTGCCGTTCAGCCCCCCGATCACCTTGGGGGCAGACAGCGGCCGGGTGTCGATGTCCACGCCGAATTGCCCCTGAAGGTCGAGCTGTCCAAACTTCTTCCCCACCCCGATCTGCGGCCTGATGCCCAGGAAGGCAGGGTTTGAATTGAAGTGCACGTCGCCGAGGAAGGTGACGATGCTCTGGGTGCGGCTCGACTTGATGAGGGCGTAGCGGACGCCGCCCTCGAAGGACCAGCCGGTGTAGCGGTGGCGAGCCCCGCCGTGCACCGAGAGGTCGCGCTTGAGGGCGCTCTCGTAGTCCACGAACAGGTTCATGTACGAGGGCAGGCCCCACTCGAAGCCCGCCTGCATCCGGTCGGTGGGGTTCAGGCTGTCGAGGGTCATGCCCTGCGCGATGGGCACGTCGCGCTGGTTGGCGTCGAGCAGCTGCGGCCCGCCACGGTCGATCCTGCGCCCGTAGGCGAGGTCGTTGAGCTCCTCGATGCGCTTCTCGATGCGGTCCCGGAACAGGGTCTGGGGGTAGCGCTCCAGGTAGCGGTCCCAGGCCATCAGCTCCTCGTCCACGTCCGCGTCCGCCACGTCGGCCTGCTGGGCGCGGTAGAGCTCTGCGGTGTCCTGACCTGCCTTGGCGCCTGGGGCGGAGGCGCCGTCTCCTCCCAGCAGGTCGATCTGGTCCTCCTCGTCGAGCACGTCGTCGAGGGCCTTGATCTCGTCTCCGTCGTCGAGGAGGTCCTGCACCGAGTCCGCCTCGGTGAGGCGGGCGCGCTCCGCGGCCTCGCGGGCCTTCTTCTCCTCCTCCGTCTCCTGGAGCGCGTCGTCGTCGTCCTCCAGCAGGTCGTCGGCGAAGGCCAGGGCGGGGGCGGTGAGGGAGAGGGCGAGGATCCAGGTGAAGCGTGAGGCGAGCATGAGCGGGTCCCTTCGGTCTGAGGACGATAGAGGCCCCTGGTAACATTTTCCCGGAGACCACAAGGTGGATTCGCAGCTTCCTGACTCCCTGCAGCGCGCCGCTGAGGAGGTGCGCGCCCACCTCGTCACGGTGCGGGGCGGGGGCCTGTTCCTCTCGTCTGCCGACGGGCGACGGCTGATCGCCTGGTTGGAGGCGGGGCGCGCGGTGCCAGAGCTGATCCACGCGATAGAGCTGGCCGCGGTGGCGCGAGAGAAGAAACCGACAAAGCTGCCCTTCTCCCTAGGGTACGCCGCGAGGTTCCTCGCCAGGGAGCCAGCCCCACCCCTCGCCGCGGAGGGGGCCTTGGCGCCGCTGGCGCTGGTGCTGGAGGAGCGCGCTGGCGCCCGCTCGGACCCCGCGCCGCTGCGGGCCCTCGCCGCCGAGCTGCGGGCGCTGCCCGAGGCGGACGCGGAGGGGCTCTTTCGCGGCGCTACCGGGGCGATCAGGGCCTTCCTGACGCGCGAGTGGGACGCGCTGGGCGCTGAGGGCCAGGCGGCGCGGCTTGAGGCGGCTAGGGCGGAGCTGGCGGAGCTGTACGGCGCGCTGCTGGAGGATATGGACGAGGACACCGCGAGGGCCAGGGTGGAGGAGCGCACCAGGGCCCGCCTGCGGGCCGAGTACCCCGAGCTGTCGAGCACCTCGCTGATGGCCTATCTTGAGGGAGGACAGAGATGAAGCGCGCCTACCGTCACCCCAGCGCCTCGGACCGCTGCCCGGTCTGCAGGGGCAAGGGCATAGAGGTCCACCCGGGGCAGGTCTACGCCGAGGCGGCCCTCTGCCAGTGCGTGGGGGACGCGGTCTGCCCGCTCTGCGCCGGCACTGGCTACGTCGAGGCTCCCGACGGGCGCGGGGTGCGCCACTGCACCTGTCAGTCGGCCAGCCGGCGGGTGCGCCTGTTCAACGAGGCGCTGATCCCCTCTCGCCACGCCACCTCTACCCTGGGCTCCTACCGCCACGACGACGAGGAGAACCTCCCCACCTTCGGCAGGGTGATGCAGTGGACCAGAGACTACGCTCCCAAGGGCGAGAACAGGGGGCTGGTGCTGTTCGGCAAGGTGGGGCGGGGCAAGACCCACCTGATGGCCGCGATGCTCCAGCACCTGGCCCTCGACGTGGGGGTGAGCGTGCGCTTCGTGGAGTTCTCGCACCTGCTGTCGGACCTGAAGGGCTCCTTCGACCGCAAGAGCGGCTCCTCCGACCTGCTGGAGCCGCTGGTGCGGGTGCGGGTCCTGGGGATCGACGAATTGGGCAAGGGGCGCAACACCGAGTGGGAGGGCACGGTGCTCGACGAGCTGATCTCTCGTCGCTACAACGCCGCTGCCACCGTGCTCGCCACCACCAACTACCCCCCCGGAAGGCCCGCGGGGCGGCGGACCCCCAACCTCGCCGCGCCGGATGACCCAGAGTTTCGGGTAAATCTGGTAGATCGCGTCGGTGACCGGGTCTATTCCCGCCTGCGTCAGATGTGCGATTTCGCGCCCTTGGGGGGCAGGGACTGGCGCGAGATGCGGTGAGCCCGCGGGTGGGTTATGAAACCGCGCTTTTCGCGGAGACCCTTCGTTCCCGAAGTGAGGCGGTTTTGACCTTTACCCTGGATTTCCCCTCACGAACGCCCACACCTGGGGTGGACGCGCTCGCGGACTGGCTCACTCAGGCCGGCGAGCCCTTCGACCGCAACGGGCCCTCCACCCTCGCCTTACGGGCCCTGCCCCTGCGGCTGCTGGTGAACGCGGCGGACCAGACCCTCAAGGCGCAGGTGGAGATCACCCCAGAGGTGCCGGTGCAGCGCCTGGTGGACCTGGTGTTCTTCCTCTCGGTGCAGGTGGGGGCGGACGTGGAGCTGCGGGGCCTGGGGGCGGTGCGCAGGGCCACCCTGTGGCTGCGCCTCGCCGACGAGCAGGACCGCATGCGGATCGCCGACGCGGTGGAGCTGGCGGGCGACCGGGGCAACGAGGAGAAGGTGTTCAAGGATCTGTGGCAGGTGATCGCCTCTGCCAGCCCCGGCAGGGACGTGCGGTGGGACAACGGCCGCAAGCAGATCGTGGAGTTGTTGGAGGTGGGGGAGCCAGAGGGCATCTCCCTCGCCGAGGCCAAGGTGATCGTCTCGCACGCCGAGGAGGGCGATGTGGTCGGGGTTCCCGTCGCGGAGCCGCTCCACCTGCTCGCCTGGCGCTGGCTGTCGACCGCGTATCCCGCCCTGGTGGACGAGAGGGGGACCCGATGATTATCGCGCTGGATCACGTCGCTGTCGCGGTGGATGACCTGCAGGCCGCCATCGCGCGCTTCGCCGAGGACTTCGGCCTGGTGCTGGCGGGCACGGAGGAGGTAGAGGCAGCCAAGACCTCCACCGCCTTCTTCCCGCTGCCCGGCACCCGCATCGAGCTGGTTCACCCCCTGCGGGGAGAGGGGCCCATCGCCGCGCACCTGGAGCGCAGGGGCCCTGGGTTGCACCACCTCTGCTTCCGAACCGACGACATCGTCGCGGACGTGGAGCGGCTCAAGGGGAAGGGCTATCGCTTCCTGTCGGAGGCTCCCAGCCCTGGCGCCCACGGCAGCCAGGTGATCTTCCTCCACCCCAAGTCTACCGGGGGGGTGCTGGTGGAGCTGTCGCAGCATGGGAGCTGAGCGGGTCCTCGCCCTGGGGGAGGGCACCTCGCACGCCGACAGGGTGCGGCGGGCGGGGCAGCGCCTGCTGCTAGCGGTGGACCGGGTCGACGGTGACCTGCGCCACTTGGTGCGCGAGGTGCGCCCCGCGGGCTTCGTGGTCGGCCTGCAGGAGGAGCCAGCGGCCACCCTGGCCATCGCCAGGGAGCTGACGGCGCTCACGGATCCCGCGAGGCCGCCGCTGCTCGCCGCGGAGGGGCTGGGGTCCTGGCCTGACGAGGCCACCCTGGGCCGGGCGGAGGTCCACGCCGCCGAGCAGGGGGCGGCGCTGGCCCTGGAGCTGCTGGCGCAGGGCCTCAACCTGCTGCTGGGACCCCGGGGAGACCTGGGCGCCACCGGCCTCTCTGGAGATCCGCAGCGGGCCTCGCGGCAGCTCTCCGACCTGGTGGAGGCCGCCGCGGGGGCGGGGCTGGGGCTCTGCCTCACCGGCTTCCCCGGGAGCACCCACGGTGAGGTGGAGGTGGAGCTGCCGGTGCTGGTGGGGGAGCTGCTCCGCCCCTTCCGTGCTGGGCTGGCCCGAGGGGCAGGGGCGGTGCGCCTCGCCTGGGCCACCTACCCCGCGCTGGACGAGGAGCGCCCCGCGCCGCTGTCGCCGCGGGTGGTGTCCAGGCTGCTCCGGGGTGGGGGCTTCGACGGGCTGGTGCTCGCCACCGTGGCCGAGACCAGGCCGGGGCGGATGGTGGCCGGGGCCCAGGCCGCGTCGGTGGACCTGCTCCAGATCCCGAGCGATGGCTCGGCGGTGGAGGGCCTGTTCGTGTCGCTGATCCACGCGGACGAGCGGGGCGAGACCCCCGGCGCCGCCGACTCCGCCGCCAGGGTCCACGCCTGGCGGGAGTCTCACCTGTTGGGAGCGGGGCCCAGGCCACCGCTGGAGGTGGTGGGCTGCAGAGCGCACCAGTCCCTGGCGGCGCTGATCCGCCTCCGAGGAGCCCCATGATCTTCTGGACCCTGCTCATGTCCCTCGCCCTGGGGGCCGAGCCGTGCAGCGCCACCCTGCCCCCCGTGCAGGGCTCCACCGTGTCCGTGGCCTGGATCACCCCGGTCCGTGAGGGGGTGCTGCGGGGGGGCGCCTGGCTGGAGGTGGTGCCCACCGCCCACCTGCGCGAGTGGCTGGGCGACCATCCTGACGCGGACGTGGGGCGCACCCTGCAGCTCCTCGGGATGCGGCGCAGGGACACGCCCCCGTCGCGCCTCTACAAGATCACCGTCTTCGAGGCTCCAGTGGAGGCGCTCTGTCGCCCGATCCGCGGGGCCGCGTCCCTCTCGGTGGGGGGGCTGCCGGTGTGTGACGGGGCGCGGCGCGGCTCCTCGTGCGGTTACACCGCGGACAAGGCTGACGACTCGCGCGGGCTGGACGTGTTCCGGGTGCGCTGGCGCGACGCGGCGGCCAGGGGCTTCTGCGTGCTGCCGCTGGACCGCTTCCTGGCGGAGGGGCGGAGGTAGCTCCCTCAGCGCTCCGCCGACCGAGTAGACGGCGCCGATTCGCTGGCCTCTCGGCGCGGGTCCTTGTGCCTACGCTCGTCGCGCACAGAAATGGTCTTGCTCCTCAGGGAACGGCGACCACACCGCCGGCCCACCTTGCGACCAGGTGCCCCGTTACGCTCTGGAAGACTCGACGAGCCACTTCATCTGATGGTCTCGAAGGAAGGGTGACGCGCTCCTATGAGGTCCCGCCCGACGATTGAACCTGGCGGTTCGCTGCGTCATCTTCTACGTTCGTCCGTAGGTCAACCGGCGCGAGGCGGCTGGTGCGAGAGGCTCTGCAGTGTGAGAAGCGCGAGGAACAGGAGCCGTGTCGGCGCCCCATGGGGTCTCGCGGCTTCGGCGCTAGCCGAAGCCTGGACATCCATTCGCCCAGTTCGCCCGTGGACGCCACCACCTCACGAGGTCAGGGAGCTCGACCCCGGTGCGTAGATCGCAGTCCACGATCGGTGTCGATCCCCGTCGGGGTGTGATCCATGCCCCGGTCACCGTGTGGAACGCGATGGCACATCGTCTGCTCAGGCACGAGCCCACCAGGACCGGCCAACGCCTACCCCCGCCGCCTCGACGGCGAGCCGGTGGGGACGCCTCTCCGTCAGGCACCCTGGGTGCGGGACCGGGCTGTGAATCACACCGTCGGCAGACAGGCTGCGGGCTTGGCGATCGCCCTGAACTCGGGGAGCGCGCCGGTTGACAGTCCGCCGCTTTGGGGCACACACTGTGGCGAGTCCTGCGGACTGTGCTTGATCAGAGAGGCGAAGGCCCTGGAGGAGAGATGCTGCTGCTCGCGATGGTTGGCTTCCATAGTTACGCTTCACCCCACCCCTATGCTCGATGAGGTGCCTCACGGGAGCCTGGCGGTGGATGCCGTCGGGAGTCTTCTCCCCGGCCGCGCCCTCACCCCGGCGCCCGACGGGACCGCGAGCCTGATCCTCGACGCCTCCTGGACGGTGTGTGCCGATCCGGCCACCGCAGCGCTGGCGCAGCAGCTCACCAGCTCCCACCTGCTGGAGCAGGGGGAGAGCGTCGGGACAGAGTACCTGAACAACATCGACGGCTTCCCCGCGGTCGGCGCGCCGGTCATCCTCTGGGACGACAACGCCCCGCCAGCCAAGTGCCAGTACACCAGCGAGAAGGTGATCTTCCTCCGGGACTGGTCCTCTCTGCAGGGCTTTGCGAGGAAGCCGCGGCACTCCCGCTGGGGCTACCTGACCGAGTTCACCGATCTCCAGCCCTGGACCGGCCGCCTGGTCAACGACATGCAGTCCTACGCGATCAGCTACCGCGCCGATCGGCAGCAGGTGCTGATCGTCGGAGGCTCGAGTCAGGGGGCCCAGTACGGAACCGTCGGCTTCCTGCGCGACTCGGACCACCGCCTGCGCTTTCTCTTCCTTCAGGGCGTCGTCCCCTACATCTCCTGGGAGCCGCGCTCGGTGCTCGACTACCCCGAGCTCTACCTGCGCCTCTCCTCTTTTCCCGGCATGAACAGCGGGGACGAGGAGGGGGTGATCGACCCCTGGGAGTCCTCGGTGGTGTGGAACCGCTACACCCATGTGGGGAACGACACCCAGGTCTTTGCCGGTCTGGCGCTCGACGACCCTGAGGACGGGGAGCCGGGGTATCGGGAGGTCTTCGACCGCACGGCCAGCTTCTACCAGGCCCGCCACACCCGGCTGATCCCGCGCCTGTACGGGGGGCAGAACAGCATGCCCGACCCGGGACCGCTGCTCTATCAGAGCACCTGGGACTACGTCTGGGACCCCTCCCCGCTCTTCACGCCCGATTTCTCCGGCCTTCGCGCCTCCGGCCTGGGCAATGGCATTCACCTCACCGAGGGCACCAGGGTGGTGCTCCGCGGCGACGCGCCGCTGGTGCCGCCGGAGGAGCTGGTGCCGGTGTCGTGGGAGTACCTCAACATGGCGCGCCAGAACACCTGCGGCTTCTACAAGACACCGCCCCCGGATGAGAACTGGCTCCACCAGAACGCAGACCAGCCCTTCGACTGTCGCACCGACCCCGACGGAGGGATCACCCTCTGCAGCGATGCCGGAGATCTGTGCCCCTCGGTCAACTGGAATGGGGGGCAGGAGGAGGCCGACAGCACCGCACTGATCATCTACCCGACCACCGCAGACACCATGGCAAAGGAGGATGGCGACGATCTGCCCGAACGAGAGACCTACACCTTCCAGGACGGCCACCTCTACGCCCTGGCGATCCGCTACTCCCTGCCGGTGGGGCTGTCTGCGGAGGACTACGAGGGCCAGAAGGCCTTCGTGGCGTACTACGCGGGCTCCGACCTCCACGGCAAGGAGCACGCGAGCGAGAACTGGCCCCTGGTCCCGACCGGCTCCGCGGAGAGCTACGCGTGGGCGACCTTCGTGTTCCGCATGCCCGAGGCAGACCTGGGGGTGAGCAACACCGCCGACGAGGCCAAGACGCCCCAGGACCACATCATCAAGATCGGGCTTGAGCTGGATGAGGATACCGGGCAGACAGACACCATCCTGCACCTCTCCGACATCCAGGTGTTCGACCTGGGAGAGACCCTGGCCTACCCGGTGATCCAGGACCCCTGGCTCCAGGAGGCGGTGGCCTCCTGTGCGGGGCTGGAGCGCGAGGGGCCCGGCTGCACTATGGCGATGACCGGGGACTGGGGGCGGTCCTACCCCGCCGGCCCCCTGGTGGTGGACACCGTGGTGTCTGGCTCCCCCTGTCTGGTCGGCGACACCGGCTGCGTCAAAGACAGCGTGGGCTCGGATTTCGGCACGCGGACCTGGCGCCAGGCGGTCCTCGACATCCCCAGCACCGAGCTGGCCGAGGTGGGGCTCACCACCGGTGGCTACTACCACACCGTGCTGACCCCCGGCCTGTGGCCTCGGGCCGAGACGGTGACGGACAAGAAGGACCTCGACGGAGACGGCGACACGGCCGACGAGATCACCGTCGAGGCCGCCTTCCCGGCTGAGCTCAGGATCGGGCAGGATTTCGAGCGCCAGGCCTACTGGGAGGAGGGAACCGTCGTGACGGTGGAGCGACTGGATTCCAATGGCGACCCGGAAGAAGATCAGGTGCTCCCCGACGGCTACCTGGGCACTCAGCTCGCCGAGCTGCACCGGGCCCTGATGGAGCACCCGCACTTCTTCGACCCCTCCTTTGTCGACAACACGCAGTCCTACACCGAGGCCAAGGGCTTCAACCGAGGGATGGGCTTCGACGCGGAGCCGCTGAGCAGTGCCAGGCGCCTGTCCAGGCTCCACTGCCGCCTGATGCAGGAGTTGGAGCTCATGGGCTATGGCCACGACTATCCCGCTGGCTCGTACTCACCGGGCACGGTGTCCGGAGAGCCACTGGCAGACGGGCGCTGCCCCACCGCGTTCAGCTCGTCCATCCTCTACTACGGGGACATGTTCGCCGACGTGCACAACGGCTCCCACGTGTACAACGCGCCCTACAGCGGGGGCATGCTCTGGCCGCTGCGAGAGGTGCCGCAGACCCCCGCAGCGGGCGAGCTGATGACGCTGGACCCCCCCAGCGCGCTGGAGGAGGACACCGAGGAGGGCACCCCCCTCGTCTTCGACTACCGCAACACCAGCCCGCTCGACGACGGCTCCTACGTGCGCCCGACCTTTGTTCCCTGGTGGTACCGCGACGACCCAGAGTACCTCTCCGACTACCTCGGGTTCTTCGAGCAGCGGGATTTCCCCAGCATCCTGTGGATGGGCTCGCTGATCGACGAGGACTACCACGGGCACAACTTCCTGACCGACTACAACCAGGGACGTGGCTCCCAGCGTGAGATGGCCCGCCTGGCCGCGGCGAACCCGGAGCTCGTGTACGGCGCCGGCACCTACTACAACGCTGCCTTCGCCTCGGACGGGGAGTTGGCTGGCGCCGAGATGCGTGGCTGGGAGCAGGTGACCGCCGACTGCATGTGGAACCCCCGCTGGCGCCTGCTGAGGCTCTTCGAGATGAACGACACCAGCCTCGCGGACGATGTAGCCAACACCTGCGCCGGCAACCCGGACATCGAGTGCCTGGACTTCTCTGTCTACGTCAAGGAGGAGGACGGCATGTACTATGGCTACCCGTCGAGTCGTGGCGGCACGCCGGACGCGATCCGGATGCAGAGTGGGGCTGAGATGGTGTTGGCCGATGTGCCGGACACTCAACACCACACCTCCGGGCCGCAGGAGTACCAGCTCCGCTTCTTCGTGCGGGTGGAGGTGCCGCCGGACATGGTCGCGACCCTTGAGGTCGACGTGAACGGTGCCGTCCAGTCCTTCACAGGAGATGCAACCGAGTGGACGCTGGTCGAGCTGGAGTACAGCCTTCCTGCTGACACCACCGGTCTTCATGTCTCCATCACCAACCTCTCGGAGGGGCGCCTCCTCGTGGACGGCGGCGCCCTCCACAAGGCCTTGCCCCGCTTTGAGCTCGATGAGGACGGGCTCCCAGAATTCCCCCGGGACATCGACGAGCGCTCCGCCGCGGATGGCTGGCAGTACTGCGAGCGCCCCTCGCCGTGGTGGGTCGAGCCGCAGGGGGGGGAGTGATGCGGGCCCTCACCGTCCTGCCGCTGGCCCTCCTCCTCGCCGCCTGCCCCCCGGTGGAGGACAGCTCGGACGGAGGGATGACCCGCCCTGCCGACAGCGGTGGCTCAGCC
>JAFGVK010000162.1 GCA_016938035.1 Deltaproteobacteria bacterium
TGGACACCGAAGAGCAGATCTTGAGGGTGGTCGACATCTACCGGAAGCGCTGGCTCATCGAGGAGTACTTCAAGGCGCTGAAGACCGACGAATGTCAACCTAGGTGTTCGCTCTGTGGGTCGTGCTCGAGGGTGCCGCGGACATGCCCCGCGAGGCGGTAGAAGGAGGCTCGCAGGTCGACGGGCTCGGGGGCGAGGAAGACCCTGACACCAGGAGGGACGATCACGGCGCCACCCTCGCGATGGCGGTGAGTGCCGCGACGAGGGCATCGACCGGCGTGCTGTCGACGCGCTCGAGGGTGTGTCCCGAGGGGCAGTGGAGTTGGACCCGCGCCGTGGTCACCGAGGGGGACACCGGCAGGAGCAGGCGGAGGCCGCTCGCGGTGGCGTCCTTGCCTCGCAGTCCGCCAGCGTCGGATGCGAGCGGGATGGAGTCCCCGCCGGCGAGCGAACACCAGCGACGCTGGGGCCGCTATCCTCGTGTTCATTGAGGACCCTGCGGGCTTGTTCCCGGGTCCAGCGGGTCCAGCGGGCTGCTGACAGGAGGCACCTCCTTGGAGGTGGAGGGCGTAGTCCGCTGGGGGGACATCGGCGGCTGGGGGGGAGGTGGTGCTTACGCGGGAAACCGCAAGATCGGCGGGCCCGTCGCGCCCTCCGGCGCGACCAGTAGGTCGGCGACAGGGACTATCCTACCGAATCGTGGCAGCGCGGCGCTGGGGGATCGCGCCGTCACTCAGCGTTGGATGGGGTCTCAGGGCCCGCCGATGTAGCCGAGGGTCTGGAGCAGGTCCTCCTCCTCGGCGCTGCCCTGGTCCACCACCCCCATCCGCGCCGCCTCGCCAGGGGGCACCTGAATCACCGGCGCCACCCTGACCCGGAGCCGCTCATCGCCCGCGGACCAGATCCCGCCCCCTACCCAGGGGAGGTGCTCGCCGCGCTCCATCCGCCCCGGTGTGTGGTCGAGCGAGAGCCCGCCGCGCTCGGGCCAGCGGGACGAGAGGAGCACCGCCACCTTGCCCTGCGGGTGGGGGCCAGGGGTGAAGGTCAGCAGCAGCCCGTCCTCGGAGAGGCCGACGGTCCCCACCTCCTCTGGGAGCAGCGGGGGCCGCTCGCCCCAGGCCTGGTTGGCGCGCACGTCACGGGCCGCCTCGGGGTCGATCACCCAAGCAGCCAGCGCCTTGGCTGGGAGCCGCCAGCTCAGGGGCTCCTGCCGTGAGAGGCGCAGCTCCAGGGTCAGCCCGTGCCCCGCGGGGGTGCGGTGGGCCGCGGACAGGGCCGCGAGCCAGGGGGTGGTGTCGGTCTCCACCGCGAGGTTGCGGCTCTCGCCGGGGTCGGCGTCCAGGTCGTACAGCTCCTCCTCACCGTCCCAGGTGTGGAGGATGTACTTCTTCCCGTGGGCCACCACCCCCCACCGCTCGGAGCCGTAGGCGAGGTGCCCCAGGGGCAGCGCCCGATCTGGCAGCCCCGCTCCCCCCAGGGCCGGCACCAGCGACACCCCGTCGGTGGGAGGGACGTCGTTGATCCCGGCCAGCTCGTAGAGGGTCGGAGTCAGGTCTGCGAGGCTGGCCACCTCGCGGGTGCGCGCGCCCCGACGGTCGGGGAGCCGTATCCACAGCGCCGCGTGCACCAGCTCTTGGTACAGGGAGTGGTTGTGCTCGAAGCCGCCATGCTCCCAGTGCTCGTCCCCGTGATCCGAGTGGAGCACCACCGCGCTGCTGCCCCCCAGGGCGTCCAGCCCCTCCAGGAAGCGCCCCACCTGGGCGGAGGTCCAGGCGATCTCCCCGTCGTACAGCGCCTTGACGTGGGCGATCCGCTGGGGCGTCAGCGCTCCGGTGTTGGGCCAGCTGTTCCCCTCCCAGCGGTTGAAGAGCGAGGGGAGCGAGGGGTCGGGGTCCTCGACGAAGCGCTCGCGGTAGCCGCCTGGGGCGTCGTAGAACAGGTGAGGGTCCATCAGGTGGAGGAAGAGGAAGGTGTCGCGGTGCTCGTTCTGGCGCAGCCAGTCCAGCGCCCTGTCCACCTGGGAGTCGGCTTTGGACTCGGGGTCCTGCCACCACAGGTCGTAGCCCTGGTGAAAGCCGAAGCGGGGGTGCAGGTGGACGTTGGACACGATCCCGGCGGTGGCGAACCCGGCCTGTGAGAAGACGCTGCCCACCGTGGGGGCGCCCACCGCCTCTAGCGGGAAGCGCCCGGTGGTGGCGGTGCGGAACGAGGGCCTGGTGCGCGGGGCGGGGGCCAGGGCGCGCTCAAAGACCACCGACTCCGAGGCGAAGGCGTCCAGCTCTGGCGAGGTGGGCCTGGGGTAGCCGTAGGTGCCCAGGTGGTCGGGGCGCAGGGTGTCGATCCCGATCACCACCACCCGGCGCACCGTGGGGGGAGAGGCGACGATCGTGGGGGCGCCGACGAACACATAGTCGTGCGCGGCGTCGCCAGACGGGGCGCTGGAGCGGAGCCTCAGGGTGCGCTCCTGGCCCGCCCACCGCTCCAGCGAGAGGTCGAGCTCGCGGGATCTGCCCACCTCCGCCTTCGCCTCGTCGAGGGCGATCCAGCGGTCTCCATCCAGCAGCTCCACCGTCAGCGCCGCGCCGTCCGAGGCTGCCTTCAGGGGGGAGGGGACCATCGACACCGTCGCCCGCAGGTGGGCGCCCTGCGGAACCCTCAGGGTCCAGGTGGCGGTGGCTGGGGCGGGGAGCAGCAGGCCCTGGCGGGTCTTCTCCTTCCCCACCAGGGCGTAGTGGACGAATTCCTCGGGGCTCAGCCCCGAGCGCGCGGCCTGCAGGCGGTCCACCGCCTGGGTGAGCGCGGGGTGCTCGATGCGTACCATCACCGGGCCATCGCCTGGCTGCTCCCGCAGCAGCAGGGCGTCGCCCTTCAGGCGCCAGGCCCGCTCGCCCGCCGCCATGCGGTAGGGCAGCTCCTCGTCTCCCACCCACACCCGCATCCCGGGCGGGGGGAAGCGCGGGTCCTGGACGTGGAACGGCAGGTCGGCGGACCACTCCCGCGCTCCGCGCCGCGTCGCCACCACCCCGTAGCTGGAGGAGGGGCTGGCGTCGCTGGGGAGGCTGCTGTCGGGGAGGCTGAGCGCCGCCGGGAGACGGTACAGCTGGATCGCCGGATCCCGGTCCTCCGACAGGGGCTGGGGACCCGGAGGAGGGGGCGCTTCGACCTGACATGCGAGGAGGAGGAGAGACCAGAGCATCTGGTTGATCTATAATCCGGCCCCTTCTTCTGCAAATCCAACTCTCGAGGGAGACTGCCATGGCCGATCCGCTGTACGGACCCGGAGACCTCACCGCCGCAACCCTGACCACTTGGATCTTCCAGCTCTTCGCCGCGGGGGCGCGACCCGCCGAGGCGGCGATCGCCGCGGGCTGTGAGGCGGTGGACGCGGCGCAGGACGCTGAGACCGGCGACGCGGCGGGCCTGGAGCTGATGCGGGCGGTGCAGGCCCTGCTCGGCGAGGGGGAGCCCACCCTGGAGGCGGTCCGGGAGCTGATCGCCGCACTCTACGGCGACGCGGTCACCGGAGCGCTGGGTGCTGGCACCAGAGAGGAGCGGGTGGCGGCGATCCGCAGCCACCAGTTCAACCACGGCACCCCGTGGCTGGCACGGATCTGGGAGCGGCAGGAGAGCGGCGCGGTGGCCCCCTCGTGGCTGCTGGTCGAGCGGGCGAGTGAGGCGATCTACGCGATGGATCCCAACCCCTGGAACGACGTCGACGAGGACCGCGTGCTCCCCTGGGGCGACTTCCAGGTGCTGTGGGAGCTCGACGCCTGCACCTCCTTCGCGCTGCAGGCGTAGCCCCGTTGCTGCGTTGGACCCCGTCCGGGGCGGTGGCCGCGCCGACTGTGCTCCAGGTGCGTGTGGAGCGGCGCTACTCCGACAGGGTCCGCGCGGGGGCGCCCACCCCTAGCAGGAGCCTCTCCGACGAGGAGGTGGCCTCCAACATCCACTACTTCGCGGTGGAGCAGCGCGGGCCCCGCACCCGCCCCGCTCAGAGCTTGGTGCTGTCAGGGGTGGACCCCGCGGTCAGGGCCAGCCTGGCGGAGGTGGTGGAGCGGGCCCGCGGGTGGGGGATGGAGCGGGTGATCCTGCACCTGACCGGCGGTGAGCCCGACCGCTGGGCCGACCTGCCGCTGGTGCGGGCGGTGGACGCGGTGGCGGTCACGGTGCGGCGCCCCGAAGAGGCCCACGCCCTCTCGGGGCTCTCGGAGCACGCCAGGGTGAGCGCGGTGGTGCTCCTGGAGGGCGAGGGGCCCGCGCCCGCGCTGGTCGATGCGCTGGCCGTGGCGCGCCCCGCGAGGGTGGTGCTCACCTGGCCCTTTCCCCCGGTGGAGGCGCCCCCGGTGTGGGCCATCGCCGAGCGGTTGAGCGCGGCGGCGTGGGCGCTCCACCAGCGCGGTGTGGCGGTGGGGATCAAGGGGATCCCCCTCTGTGCGCTCGGGGAGCTGGCGGGCTTCGCGGCTCGGAGCGGGAACCGCTGGTACGTGGACGCGGAGCACCAGCGGGAGGAGGCGCTGATGTTCTTCCCCGACGTGGTCCGGTTCTCCCGCAGTGAGGAGTGCCGCTTCTGCCGCGCTGAGCCCCACTGCGACGGGGCCCCGGAGCGGTGGCTGAGACGAGGACTGTTGCCCGCGCTACGCGCGAGGTAATTCCCTCAATGGGGCGAGCCCCTTGCCGATAGGGACAGCGCCATGAACGAAGAAACCCGACCCACACTGCTTGTCATCGACGACGATCACCTCGTCCGCCGTGCGGTCTCGCGCACCCTCACCGCGCAGGGCTTCAACGTGCTGACGGCGGGAGATGGCCCGGAGGGGCTGGAGATCCTCGCCAAGGAAGAGGTGGACGTCGCGATCATCGACATCGGTCTGCCCGGCATCGACGGCATAGAGGTGCTGCGGACGGCACAGCACGTCAGCCCGCTCACCGAGTGCATCATCCTCACCGGCCAGGGCAACATCTCCACCGCCTACGCCAGCCTGGAGGCGGGGGCCTCCGACTATTTCGAGAAGCCGATCCACGACTGGCAGCGCTTCCAGCAGGTGCTCCGGCGGGCGACTCAGGTGCGGCGCCTCAAGCGTGAGCGGCGGGTGCTCAAGCGGCGGGTGCTCGACGAGGGGCCCCTCAAGCTGATCGGCAACTCCCGGGTGATGCAGGAGCTGCGCGAGCTCATCGCGGCGGTCTCGCGCTCCAGCGCCTCGATCCTGATCCACGGCGAGAGCGGCACGGGCAAGGAGCTGGTGGGCGAGGCGATCCACCGCGAGTCGGGCAAGAAGGGTCAGTTCGTCCGCATCAACTGCGCCTCCTTCCCCGCCGACCTGATGGAAGGCGAGCTGTTCGGCTGGGAGAAGGGCGCCCACTCCACCGCGACTCAGGCCAAGCCCGGCCTGTTCGAGGTGGCAGAGGACGGCACGATCCTCCTCGACGAGATCGGCGAGATGCCCTTCGACCTGCAGGCCAAGCTGCTGCGGGTGCTGGAGGGGCGGACCATCCGGCGCCTGGGGGGCACCCGCGAGACCCCTGTCAACGCCAGGGTGGTGGCCTCGACCAACCGCGATCTCTCCAAGGCGGTCAAGGAAGGGCGCTTCCGCCAGGACCTCTATTTTCGCATCAACGTCATCCAGATCAGGGTCCCGCCCCTCCGCGATCGCAAGGAAGACATCGCGCTGCTCACCTACCACTTCATCCAGCTGTTCAACGAGGACGAGGAGCGGCGGGTGCGGCGGGTGGCGGCGGAGCTGTTGGAGCGCCTGGAGGGCTACGAGTGGCCGGGGAACGTGCGCGAGCTGCGCAACCTGCTCCACCGGGCGGTGCTGCTCGCGGAGGGTGAGGAGCTCACCCTCGCTTCCCTCGATGGCAGCTCGATTATCGGCGGCGGCTCTCGCACCGAGGTGCCCAGGGCGTCGGACGGCGGGATGCCCGAGGAGATGGGGCCGCTCTTCAACCTCTCCTACGCAGACGCCAAGAAGGACGTGGTCCGCGCCTTCACGGTCGCCTACCTGAAGCGAAAGCTGGGCGAGGCGGGGGGGAACATCACCCGCGCCGCGGACGCCTCCGACATGCTCCGCCCTAATTTCAAGCGGCTGATGCGCCGGTATGGGGTGGACGTCCCCAAGGACACCGAGACCGAGGGCTGATGCCCCAGGCCTGCCGGATCGGGGCGCGCTGCCTCACCCCCGGAGGGCTTCGTCGGTCGTCGTGAGGTGGGAGGTGTGGCGCCTTCGCTCTTCATCCTCGTCTCGCGCCGCCCGGGGGCCCCCGCGCCTCTGGTAGGACCGGGCGGGCCGGGTGTTCGTCAGGCCTGGGGGGCGGGGCCAGGCCTCCGGTAGAGGTCGGCGTGCCCAGGGCGGAAGCGCGGGAGGGATCTCAGCGCCCCTCGGTCCGGGTTATCTTAGAGGACCCGACGCCGAGGGGGTGTGCTGTGCAGTGGTTTGAAGCGCTTTCCGAGGGGGGACACGAGCAGCTGCTCCTGGCCTCCAACCCCGAGGTAGGTCTCACCGCGATCGTGGCGATCCACAACACCGCGCTGGGTCCGGCCCTGGGCGGCTGCCGGCTGCTCGACTACCCCACCGAGGAGATGGCCCTGCAAGAGGTGCTCTCCCTCGCCCGCCACATGACCTACAAGGCCGCGATGGCAGGGCTGGATCTCGGCGGTGGCGCCGCGGTGATCGTAGGGGATCCCAGCGTCAAGACCGAGGCGATGTTCCGCGCCTTCGGGCGCCACGTGGCCTCGATGGGGGGCAGGTTCATCGCGGCCGAGGACACGAACACCACCGTCGCTGACATGGACGCGATCCGCCGCGAGACCAGGTGGGTGGTCGGGACCGGCGCGGGGCTTGGGGGCAGCGGGGATCCCGCGCCCTACACCGCCTGGGGGATCTTCCACGGGATGCGGGCGACGATGGAGGTGGTGTATGGCACCCCCACGCTGCAGGGGCGGACGGTGGCGATCCAGGGCCTTGGAAACGTGGGGTTCCGCCTCGCACGGCACCTCCACGAGGCTGGCGCTTCCCTGATCTTCGCCGATTTCAACGAGAAGCGGGTCGAGGAGGCTCGCGCGGCGTTCGGCGGCAGGGCGGTGTCGCCGGAGGAGATCTTCGGGGTCGAGTGCGACATCCTCGCGCCCTGCGCGGTGGGGGGCCTGCTCTCGCCCCACACCATCCCCAGCATCCGGGCCAGGGTGGTGGCGGGGGCCGCCAACCAGCTGCTCGAGTGCGACGAGCGCGACGCGGCCCAGCTCCAGGCGCAGGGGGTGCTCTATGTGCCCGACTACGTCATCAACGCCGGGGGGCTGATCTCCGTCTCGGGCGAGCTGCGCGGGTGGTCGCGCGAGAAGAGCATGGCTGACGCCGCTGCCATTTTCGAGCGCGCCAAGCAGGTGCTCAACCGCGCCAGGCTCCAGCGGATCACCACCTACGAGGCAGCCAACCGCATCGCAGAGGAGCGGATGGCGGTGGTGTCGCGCCTACAGCGGCTCCGCCTCCCGCAGGAGCGCGCGCGTCGATGAGCGGTGCCTGGACCATCCACACCCAGGTCTTCGATGGGCCGCTCGACCTGCTCCTGTACCTGGTGCAGAAGAAGGGGCTCAACCCCCGCGAGCTGTCGATGGTGGAGATCGCCGACTCCTACCTGGCGTATCTGGCGCGGATGACCGAGCTCCACCTGGGCCTTGCCGCCGACTATCTGGTGATGGCTTCGACCCTCATCTGGCTGAAGAGCCTGGAGCTGTTGCCCCGGAAGCCGGCGCTGGTGGAGGAGGAGGACCCCGCTGAGGCCCTGGCGGACCAGCTGATCGCCTACCAAGAGGTCAAGGCGCAGGCCGCCGCCCTCGACGCCCTGCCGCGGCTGGGCCGGGAGCAGCACCGGCGCGAGGCGATGGAGGAGGGGGAGGGGCCGCTCGTCTCGCCGGTGGACGCCTTCGGTCTGCTCGAGCTCTACTACGCCATGCTGCAGCGGCACGCAGAGCCGCCCCCCACCCACCAGGTCCACGGCCCGATGCCCACCCTGGAGGACGCCTGCCGCGAGGTGATCGGCCTGCTCGATCTGAGCGGCGGCAGCGCCGAACTGGGCTGGATGCTGCGCGAGCTGGGGGCGCAGCGGGAGCGGGTGCTGGGCTTCCTCGGGGTGCTGGAGATGACCCGCCTGCGGTGGCTGAGCCTGGAGCAGCGGGTCCACCTGGGGCCGGTGCAGGTGAGCCTCAACCTCGACGGCGATCCCGACTACGGCCTGCTCAGCGGGGCCGTAGAGGAGGAGATCGCGTGAGCGACCCGCGCGGCGAGGTGGTCGCCTTCCCGGGGGGGGGCGGGGATCCTTCCCTTGTGGGGGCGATCGAGGCGCTGCTCTTCGCCGCGGGGGCCCCGGTCCCTGTCGCTCGGCTGCTGGAGGTGCTGCCGGGGCGGGAGCGGCGCGAGGTGCAGGGGGCGCTGGAGGCGCTGGGACGTCGCTATCAGGCCCCAGAGAGCGGCCTGTCGTTGGAGGAGATCGCCGGCGGGTGGCAGCTCCGCACCGACGCCCGCTTCGCAGAGGCGGTGGGCGCCCTGATGGGGGGAAAGACCCAGCGTCTGAGCAAGGCGGCCCTGGAGGTGTTGGCGATCGCGGCCTATCGCCAGCCGGTCACCCGCAAGGAGATCGAGGATCTGCGCGGGGTGGCCTCTGGGGCGGTGGTGCGGAGCCTGCTGGAGAGGGGGCTGCTGCGGGTCGGATCGCGGCGCGACGAGCCGGGCAGGCCGCTGGAGTACCGCACCACCGCGCTCTTCCTAGAGCTGTTCTCGCTGGGAGAATTGCGGGATCTCCCGACCCTCCGGGAGCGCAGGGAATTGGACTGAGCCCCTCGCCACCTGGCGCGTCCCCGGATAGCAGGTCCGCGGATCCGGTGTGTCTCGGGTCCAAGACAACCCGGTGCCCGCCTCCAGGCGGTCACGTCGGAGGACTGGATGGACAAGAAGATTCGTCTCGCGCACCTGATGGCGCTGCGCGGGCTGACCTCGCGACGGGCGGCTGAGGAGTGGATCCGCGAGGGTAGGGTGCAGGTGAACGGGGAGCTGGTGGAGCACCCCCTGGTGCTCGTGGACCCAGACGAGGACCACGTGCGGGTCGACGGGCGGGTGCTCCCCCCCACCCCCCCCAAGGTCTACTACCTGCTCTACAAGCCGAAGGGCTACATTACCGGCCGCGACGACCCCGAGGGCCGGAAGGGTGTCCACGAGCTGCTCGACGGGGTCCCCTTCCGGCTGGAGCCGGTGGGCCGCCTGGACTTCGACACCGAGGGCGCGCTGATCCTCACCAACGACGGGGATCTGGCCCACGCCCTGATGCACCCCTCCAACCACGTGCCCAGGCGCTACCTCGCCAAGGTGTACCGCACCCCCGACGAGAAGGACATCCACGCGGTAGAGACCGGGGTGTTCCTGGAGGATGGACGGACGACACCCGGAAAGATGCGGGTGGTCGAGGTGTCGGACGGGGGCAACGCCTGGGTGGAGGTCACGGTCACCGAGGGACGTAACCGGCTGATCCGCCGGATGTTCGCCCAGCTCGGGCACCCTGTCTCCAAGCTCCGCCGCGAGTCCTTCGCCACCGTCAGCATCAGGGGCATGGAGCGGGGGCAGGTGCGCGAGCTGACCGGGGTGGAGCTGCAGCGGGTCCAGGAGATCGCTCAGGGCAGGAACCCCCAGAAGACCGGCCGCAAGAAGAAGGGCTTCGCCATCGCCAAGCCCAAGGGTCGCCCCCAGGCGCGCAAGCGCAAGCTGGCCGCGAAGAAGAACCCTTGACAGACCGGCACCGTCGGATAGATAGACGGTGCGGGATGGAGCAGTCTGGTAGCTCGTCGGGCTCATAACCCGAAGGTCGGCGGTTCAAATCCGTCTCCCGCAACCAAATACCA
>JAFGVK010000163.1 GCA_016938035.1 Deltaproteobacteria bacterium
GGTCCACAGCCACCCTCCCCCGGACCCCGAGCTCAGGGCACCCCGCCCGCGCGCCCCACCACAGGGCGGCATCCCCCCTGGTCCAGCGCCCCGCCGCCAGCTCCCACGCCGCGGCGGCCTCAGCGGTGAGCCCCCACCACAGCGGCGCGCTCAGGCTCCCTGAGCCCTCCGCGACCTCGCCGAGCAGCACCAGCTCTCCCGCCAGGGCGGCGGGCCCCAGGCTCCACCCCAGGCGCCCCCAGGCAGCGGCGGTCTCCGGCCCGGCCTCGCCCCACAGCATCACCTCCACCGGACCCGCCCGCCAGCGCCCCCTCGCCTCGGCGCCCCACCGCTCGGGCCCCACCGAGGCGGACATCAGCAGCTCCTGGTCAACCCCCCGCTGCCAGCGGACGCCCCCGCGGGCGGTCCAGGGGGCCTCGTCCCCCCAGCCAGCGTCCAGCGCCAGCGCTGGCACCAGGCGGAGGGACCTGCCGCCCACCACCCCCCACAGGGGAAGGGCGACCCCGAGTCCAGCACCGCCAGCGCGCCCCCCGTCGAGGCCGACGCGCTCCCACAGGGAGGGGCGCAGCACCGCAACACCCAGCCTGGTGGGGCGCCCCAGGTCGAGCGCCCCCACCCCGAGCGCGCCCTGGACCGGTCGCCACTGCCCCCCAGCGCGCGCGCGCCCCACCAGGCCCCAGCGCCAGTCCCCTGCGAGGTCCACGCCACCCCCCGCCCCCAGAGGCGCCACCGCCCCGTCCGGCTCCTGCGCCCCCACACCCCAGGCGCGGAGCGGGCCGCTCCCTGCGGTGATCCGCCCCAGGCGCGCCACCGCTCCACGGTCCAAGAAGCTGTCTCCGTAGTCGGTGAGGTAGTCCGGGTCGCTCAGCAGCTCCCCCTCGCTGAGAGCCCACCCCGACCGCCCTTCGCCCGCGGCGCGCCACCTGGCTGCCCCTCGCGCCCCTCCCTCCTGAGTGTCCCAGCCCACCGCGCCAGCGCCCCACTCGTCCACCTCCAGCAGGGCGCGCGCGCCCCGCTCCCAGCGTCCCTCCGCCTCCAGCAGCGCGGGGCCCCGGCGCACCGGCACCCCCAGCACCAGCCCGTCCCTGCCGAACCCCAGGCGGGGCAGCGGGCGATCCGCTGGGATCAGCGGCACCCGCCGGACCGGAACAGGCAGCCTCATCCCCTGAGGGAGCGCCACCTGAGCGCCCCTCAGCACCAGCGCCTCCCCCGGCAACACCGTCACCTCAGCGGCGCGGACCGCCCACCATCCCTCTGGGCCGCACGGGCGCCAGCTCACCCCCTGCCCCGCGGTCCGCGCGCCCACCTGCAGCGCCTCAGCCTCCACCCAGCCAGCGCCCCAGACAAGCCCCACCCCGCGCAGCGAGACCAGCCCCTGGGCCAGATCCACCTCGGCAGAGGCGAACTGCACCGCACCAGGTGGCCCGTCCCACCGCCCCGCTCCCAGCGAGAGGGTGCCTCCCTCTAGCGTGGCCCCCTCGCAGGTGAGGTCCCACCGCCCGCTCAGCCGCACAGGCCCCACCGCCCTCGCGGTGCCCCCGTTCAGGGCGATCGCGGGCGCCTCGAGCACCACCTCGGACCCGACCGCCGCCGGGAGGTCCATGGCTACTCCAGGATGTGGAACTCAACCCTGCGGTTGGCTGCCCGCCCCTCGGGGGTGCGGTTGGTGTCGAGGGGTTGGGTCTCGCCGAGCCCAGCGGACTCCAGGCGGTTGGCCTCCACCCCCCGCGACACGAGGTAGTCGCGCACTGAGGCGGCGCGCTTCTCTGACAGGGTCTGGTTGAAGGTGTCGGAGCCCTGGCTGTCCGTGTGGCCCTCGATCCTGACCCGCATGGCGGACGCGTCCTTGAGCACCTGCGCCACGTCATCGAGGAGCGGGTAGCTGACCTCCAGGAGCTGAGCGCTGCCCGAGGCGAACTGGACCACCTCGTTGATCTCGATCCGGGTCCTGGTGACGTGGACCCGGGAGGGGGGCGTGTCGGGGCAGCCGTCCTCGTCCAGGTAGGCGTTGACGGTCTCTGGCTGGTCGGGGCAGGCGTCGAGCTCGTCGGCGATCCCGTCGTGATCCCGGTCCACCTCGGGGCAGCCATCCCGCAGGCGCTCCCCTGGCTGGTTGGGGCAGGCGTCGTGGTCGTCGGGGATCCCGTCCATGTCGTTGTCGGGGTCAGGGCAGCCGTCCTCGTCTTCCCACCCGTCGAGGTCCTCGGGGATGCGGGGGCAGCGGTCGCGCATGTCCTTGATCCCGTCCGCGTCGTCGTCGAGGTCAGGGCAGCCGTCGGCGTCCTGGTAGCCGTCGAAGTCCTCGGGCTCCGCGGGGCAGCCGTCCTTCACGTCGATGTAGCCGTCGCCATCCTGATCCTCGGAGGTCTCCGGGCAGCCGTCCTCGTCGTCGTGGCCGTCGAAGTCCTCGGGCTCCTCCATGCAGCCGTCATCGATGTTGATGATGCCGTCCCCGTCCTCATCGCCGTTGGGATCGATGTCCCTGCAGCCGTCCTCGTCGTCGACGCCGTCGTAGTCCTCGGGCTCATCCGGGCAGCGATCCACCACGTCGGGGATGCGGTCGGCGTCCCGATCGGCGGTGCCGCAGGGGGTCGCCTTCTCAAGCGCCGCGCGGCTCATCGCGAGCGCGTCCTCCACGTGCTCCGAGCCGCGGTAGAGGTAGCCCTGGTTGAATTCGATCCGCGAGAATTCCAGGCTGGACTCTGCGAGGGCCAGCTCCTCCGGGGCGCAGAGGCGCGCGTAGACCATGTTGGCCTGCTTGAGGGTGGACTCCGTCTCGGCGATGTTGCGCTGCACCGCGCGAGGATCGGCGCAGGCGGCGAGGACGAGGAGCAGGCTGAGGGAGTAGCGCATCAGTCGCCCCACGGGTTCGGCGCGGGCTCTGGCAGCGGCACGGTGGACGGGGGCGCGGTGGGGCCCGCGGAGGCCGGTGACGCGCCGGGAGGGAGCTCGGCGGGAGGGAGCTCGGCGGGAGGGGTCGATGAGGCCTGCCCGCCCGAGCCTGTTGCCCCGTCCGCGGCGGGGAGCTGCGCGGGGGGCGCGGTCCGCTGCGGGGCGGCGTCCACCCCCTCCAGCTGCACGTCTCGCCCCTCCTGGTCGATGGCGATGATCGACCGATCGGCCCACTCCTCCGACAGCTGCGAGAGCCGGACTGACGCGAGGTAGTCGGAGTAACCGGCCTCCTCGCGCGCCTTGTCGAGGTAGCGCGTGGCCAGGGTGTACTCGTACACCGCGAGCTCGGGGGCCCGCCGCTCCTCGGCGCGAGAGACCGCATCCGCCGCGTCCACGATGTGGTAGGCGGCCTTGGTGGCAGTACAGCCGCTCCCGACGAGCAGGAGCATGATCCATGGGGGTAGGTGTCGCATCAGCAGCATTTCGCCACGGTCCTCGGAGCGCGTCAAGCGCCAATCACCGCACGTTGACCACGAGGACCTCGGCGCCCGGCACCACCTCGAAGAAGACCCCGTCCACCATGTAGCGACCGCCCGGCAGCAGGCCGTGGTACAGGTGCTCCGCTGCGAGCACCTCCTGCGCGTGCTCGATCGCCGAGCGCTGCTCCGAGGCGAAGGGCATGTCGGGGCGGATCAGGGCGGGGACCCGCTTGGGGCCCACGTCGATCGCGACCTTTCCGAAGACCTCGTAGATGCCCTCCAGCGCCCTGCTCGCCTCGCGGACCTTGCGCTCCACGTCCACGTCGTCGGTCTCGATAGAGACCGCGTACTCGAGGGAGCGCGCCTGCGTGGAGATGTCACCGATGTTGCGCGCCGCCTGGTAGGCCTGCATGTGGATCTGCACCTCTACCGGGATGTTGAGGGCGAGGATGTCCTCGTACTTGCGCACGACACCCTTCCAGTGATTGCGCGCGGTGAGGCGCTCGATGTCATCGGCGAGGCGCTGCTTCTCGGCCTCGTCCTTGTTCTTAGCCTGAGCGATCTCGGGCCCCCCCAGCCAAGCGGGGGCGGGAGTGGCGGACACCCCGAAGAGGAGGGCGACGAGGAGGAGCGTGCGCGTCATAAAGGACCTCAGGTTCGGGTCAGAGACCCGCGGCCCCCTCTAGATCTTCCGAGCTGTGAGAGGGCACAGGCCCGGCCAGCATAGCCCGAACGGCCCCCCTCCGCACACGCCAC
>JAFGVK010000164.1 GCA_016938035.1 Deltaproteobacteria bacterium
CGCCACCAGACACCGCCGCCCCGATCGCCGCCACCAGCAAGGCATAGAGCGCGGTGAGCCACAGGACGCTCCCCGCCCCCCAGCCCGTTGCCCGCGCCTCCACCGCCGCCTGAAGCAGGGACTGTGCGCTCCACAGCACCAGGCCCATGCCTATCCACCGCCAGGGTGCGTCCGTGGCCACCGCGAAGACCACCGGCCCCGCCAGAGCCCCCCAGCGGACCCCAAGCGCGGGCAGGCGCCAGAGGGCGTACCGGGCGTCCACTCCATCCGGCGGCCCAGCGGCGCGCAGGCCCCCAAGCCTCGACAGGCGCCCCCTAAGGGCTGGGAGCAGCGCCGTCGGCACCCAGGCCTGCGCCGAGAAGTCCTCACCCTCCACCAGCACCGAGGATCTGCGAACCCCTGGCGCGATCGACACGGTGCGGACCCGCTCCCAACCGATGGTCGGGGCCCAGGCGGGGCCGGCGCGCACCCCCTCGGGGAGGATCGTCACCCTGTCCCGACCCCTCGCGACCCCCCAGACCCCAGCGAAGACCACCCCTACCCCCGCCCAGGGGCCTCCCCAGGCGGCGGCGACTGCGGCGAGGATCGCGGTCAGGCCCACCCCAAAGACCAGGGCCAGGCCGCTGGGCACCCAGCCCGCGGGAGGGAAGGCGCCGGCCTCCCACTCAGAGGCGAAGCGCACCTCCGGTGCGGCCTCCCGAAGGGTGCGGCGGTTCTGCCCATAGTGCTCGTCCATCGGCAGCCGCAGGCCCAGCCCGCGCAGCTCGGCCCAGCCTCGCGCCCGCCAGGTGCCGAAGCGCTCCTCCACCAGCTCCAGCCCCGCCACAGGGGCGCGCCACGGCCCGTAGATCAACACATCGCCGTCGCGCTGGAGCAGGGTCACCCCGCCAGCCCGCCCAGCCGCGCCCCGCCCATCACGTGGAGGTGCAGGTGGAAGACCTCCTGCCCCGCGTCGGTCCCGTTGTTGATCACCAGCCTATAGCCGGACTCCAGCACCCCCTCGCGCCGCGCGACCTCACGCGAGACCAGGATCATGTGTCCAAGCAGCAAGGCGTCCTCCTCCTCGGCCGCCCGCACGTCGATCAGCGGCTTGCGGGGGATGATCAGGACGTGCACCGGCGCCGCGGGGTGGATGTCGCGGAAGGCGAGCACCCGCTCATCCTCGTAGACGACGTGCGCGGGGATCTCTCCGTCCAGGATCTTCTGGAAGATGGTCATGCTGTCTCCTAGGAGTCCCTTGTATCAGAGCCCTCCTGGGCCCCACAAGTCACGCCCTGGTGCTGCGCGTTCCAGGTCCTGGGGGCCATAAAGGCCAGCACCGCCCCCACCGCGGGGAACACCGCCAGAAAGAGGAGCGCGCCCGCCACGATCCACAGCGGGAAAAGCAAAATCCCCGCCACCCCAAGCAGCAGGGCGAGCGCCGCCAGCCCCAGCGCGAGCGAGAGCAGCACCAGGGCGTACCAGTTCCCCCGCCGGGTCGAAGCCGCGATGGTGCCGCACACCTGCCCGCTGACGCCATCCACCCAGAGCACCCGCGGGGCACCCGCGTCGTCGAGATAGGACACGCTCCAGGCGGGGCGCAGGAGCCAGGTCCAGTGGAGCGCGTCGTAGCCCACCTGCAAGCGCAGCGCGCGGATGTTGCGCCCCCCCGCCGCCTCAGCGATCTTCGCGCCGAGGCGCGCCTCCACCGCCCCCTGCGCCAGCGGCCAGGCCTCTGTGGGTGAGAGGTTGGGGAGCAGGACGCAGGCCCGCCCGCCCAGCAGGTCCTGCCACTCGGTGGTGCCCTCCCACCCTGGCCCCAGCCCTACCAGCAGCTCCTCGTGCCTCCGGAGCGCGGGCGCAGCCGTGTTCTCCAGGGGGAGGTCCACTGTGCCGAGCCTGTTATCCCACTGGTCGCGCACCTCGACGAACCTCTGGGTGGTCCACCGCCCGTCCGCGAACTGCTCGCGCGCCGACTCCACCTCCACCGCGAAGCCCACCTCCGCCGCCCAGCTCCCCCTGGCCCTGGCGTCGACCAGCCACAGGGGCCAGAGCACCAGGCGCGCGTCCAGCGCTAGCTGCTCCGGTGCGCTGGACCGCCCCGGGAGCGGCACCGGGCGGCGAGCCTGGCGGAAGATGTCCTCCAGCGCCTCGCGCTCCACCGTGGGCGGCACCCACAGCTCTGGCGCCCCCTGCAGCGATCGGAGGTCCGCCGCGCTGAGGGCGTTGGCACCGCACACAGGGCACAACGGCAGCGGCTCCGGCGCCAGCATCCCCTGACCGCACCGCTCACAGGCAACCGGGACCAACCCCACTCCCCGCCAGACCATCAGCCACGCTCCATCGACACCGCGTGCCGATACAGGGCGAGCGACGCGAAGCCACCCGCCGCCGCCAAGATGAGGGAGAGCGCCAGGAAGATCAGCCCGATGCCCACGATCAGCAGGAGCACCCCCAACAGCGCGGTGGCGATCGCGGGGCTCATCATCGCCGCGATCGCCCACCACACCCGCCCCCAGGCCACGGGCCGCTGCCCTGAGACCGTGCCGGTCTGCCCGTTGACCATCACCTGCCACGTCCGGTCGCGGTAGCGAAAGGAGCTCAGGTAGACCGGCAGGAGCACGTGCCGCCAGCGCTCCTCGCGGAAGTCCACCGAGGCGGACAGATCGCGGACGTGGTCCGTGGGGGTGTCGTCCATACAGGCCTTGAGGGCTCTCCCCCGCAGCACCTGCCGGGCGACCTCCCAGGACTCCGGGAGGGCGCGGTCGTACTGCAGGGCCCGCCAACCGGCGAGGAGGCGCTCCTGGAAGGGCACCATCGCGCTCAGATCGTAGTCCGCCACCCCCGCCAGCAGCGCGGGAGCGAGGCGCTCGGTCGCGGCGGTCAGGTGATCGCGGGGCTGGAGCAGCACCGAGCCCTGCTCCCTGCGCCAGACGATCACGGTGTGGGTCTTGTAGGAGTTGCTGTCGGAGTCCCAGGTGGTCCTGGTCTCCTCCCGTCCGATCTCCGCGTCCCAGGTGGCGTGGAGATCCGCGCTGAAGGCCCACCAGGGCAGGAACACGCCCTTCAGCTCCTCGAGCCGGACCCCCGCGGTGAGGGCGGCGGGGTTGAGCCAGCCGCCGCCCAGCCACCCGCTGAGGTGCGCGCGTGCCTCTGCTGCGGAGAGGGTGAGGGGCAGCATGGAGGAGGGCCGCAGGGTGGGGTGGGCGCCCCCGCTGTCCACCACCGCCGCCACGGCGCAGAAGGGGCACACACTCGCCACATGACCAGGCTCCTCCTCCCACGAGGCGCCGCAGGCGGAGCAGCTCAGCTGGAGCGCGCCCTCCATGACCGGCGCGCTCTGGTCGAGCGCGTCCAGCGAGAAGGCCTTGGCCCCGCCCTCTGGATCCCTGTACGCCGCGGCGGTCTCCTCGTGCCCGCACCAGGCGCACACCAGCGATCCCCCGGCGGACCAGGGGCCACCGCAGGCTGCGCACCGGAGCGGCCCGGCGGCGCCCTCCTCCGCCAGCGCCCACACCGTCACCCCCTCCACCGCGGAGGACACAGGGACGAACCCGGAGGGCGGAACCCAGATCGACATGGCGCTCACCTGGGAGTGGTGTTCATCTCGTACAGGATCGCGAGGCCGCGCAGGGTCAGGTGGGAGTCCACCTCCTCAATGGTGCGGGACTCACTGGCGACCAGGTTGGCCAAGCCGCCGGTGGCGACCACGCGGGGCGTGTCACCGAGCTCCTCCACGATCCGGTCGACCAGTCCGTCGACAAGGCCCACGTAGCCGAAGTAGAGCCCGGACTGCATCGCGTGGACGGTGTTGGTCCCAATGGCCCGCGGGGGCCGCTCAATCGACACCCGCGGCAGCTTGGCGGTGCGGTCAAAGAGGGCCTCCTCAGAGATCTTGAGGCCCGGCGAGATCGCGCCACCCACATACTCCCCGGCCCGGTTGACGCAGTCGAAGGTGGTCGCGGTGCCGAAATCCACCACCACCACAGGCCCCCCCCAACGCTCCACCGCCGCCACGGCGTTGACCACCCTGTCCGCCCCCACCTCGCGGGGGTTGTCCGTGCGGATTCGGATGCCTGTCTTGAGGTGGCGCCCCACCACCATCAGCTCGCGGTGCAGGTAGAGCCGCACCGCCTTCTCGATGGAGAACAGCCCGTCGGGCACCACGGAGGACACGATCGCCCCCTCCACCTCGTCGAGGGAGATCCCGCGCGAGTCCAGCAGCTTGCGGTAGCAGAGCCCGGTCTCGTCGGTGGTGCGGGAGATGGTGCGCACCCGGAAGGTGTGGATCACCTCGCGGCCGTTGAGCAGCCCGAGGACGGTGTGGGTGTTTCCCACGTCAATAGCGAGCAACAAGCGGACCTCCTACCAGTTGACCGGACCCGCCACCCCAGCAGCCCCCGAGGCGCCGTCCGAGGAGGAGGAGAAGCCACCGGCTCCCCCCATTCCCCCTGTGCCCGGAATACCCCACTGGAGGGAATTGTCCGCAGGGATTTCGGCCCCCCCAGCGGGGATGGCGCCCGCTGCGTACACCGCGAAGGAGACGCCCCCAGCGCCACCGCCGCCACCGCCGCCGCTGCCGCCGTCACCGCCGTCGCCGCCGTCGCCGCCCTTCTCGCCGCACCACCCGGTGGTGCGATCGTTCTCTCCCCCGAAGCCACCCTTTCCACCGTTACCGCCGAGCCCGGCGTCTCCACCATTGCCGCCATCTCCGCCGTCGCCGGCCTTGAGGGTGTTCCCCCGCAGGGTTGGCCACCCCAGGCTCGCGTCGGTGAAGTAGACCGTCACCGCTACTGAGGCGCCGCCTCCCACCCCGCCGAGCCCGCCGAGCCCGCCGCAGCCACCAGCGCCACCGCCGCCCCCTGTGCCACCCAGGTGGCTCGAGGTGCCGCAGCCGGTCACCTCCGCCCCCGAGCCCACCCCGCCACCGCCGCCGCCACCGCCAGGTCGGCCGTCACCGCCGTCCGCACCCCTGGTCACCTGCCAGCCGCTGTCGGAGAGCGCCGCCGCAGGAGCGCCGCCACCGCCAGCGCCGTCGACGCCGGTCTGCCCCAGCCCACCGTCCCGCCCGTCATTGAAGCAGACGTCGATGTAGCACTCGTCGCACTCCATGTCGGAGCTGATCATCGCGTCACAGGCGCCTGCCCCGCCGCCGCCCCCCACCGCCGCCGGGGATCCCGCCCCGCCGCTGCCCTGGTAGGAGAAGGCCGACGGGCACCTGGCGTCACCCCCAGGGCCACCGCGCACGTCGACCCCGCCGCAGGTGTTGAGCCCGCCGGGTCCACCTGGCGGGAGCGCCGAGCACTGCGCCCAGCCCCCCTCCGCGCCGCTCACACCGGCCTGCCCGTAGGCGCCATCGAGCCCGGAGGTGCCGTCGAGCCCGTCCTCGCCGAAGGTGGCCCTGATGGTGTTGTTGGACAGCACCAGCCCCGGCCCGGAGTCCGCGATCCACACACCGATCGCCGACGCACCCAGCACATGAGCGGCCCGCCCCACCACCTCAAAGCCGTCCAGGGTCGTCGGCCCGGTGATCCCCACCGCCACCACCGCGGCCTGCCCGCCCGTCACGTCGAGGACGGAGGGATACCTGCTGGCGTCCCTGGTGTCGAAATCAGGCGAGAAGCCCCCCATCACCTGCAGTCCATCCACCAGCGAGAGGGGATCGGAGTACCTGCCCCCGGCCACCACCACGTAGGTGATGCCCACGTCCTCCGCGAGATCCACCCCCGCCTGCACCGAGTCGACGGGGTCGTCGATGGAGCCAGCGCCCCCCGGCCGCCCGAACTCGGCCACGTAGATCGCCCCGTCGGGATCGCCGTCCTCACCGTCGCAGTTGGCGTCAATTCCGTCAAAGGGCTCATCGTCCGGACCCAAGTACAGGCACTCGCACCCGTCGGAGCCCCCGCCGTTCACGTCCACGTAGCCGTCGAGGCAGACGTAGTCGCAGGTGGGCACAGAGCGCTCTGAGTCGCAGTAGCCAGAGGCGTTGTCCCAGTCCCTCGCGGTGCAGTCGTTGAGGCAGGCGCCACAGTTCTCGTCGTCGACGTACCGCGAGCCCACCCGGAAGTCCTCGTCGACCTGGCCGTTGCAGTTGTTGTCCTGGTAGTCGCACAGCTCTTCGGTGTCGGGGCTGACCTCCAGCTGCGAGTCGTCGCAGTCGCCGTCGCACTCGCTCCAGCCGTCGCCGTCGTCGTCGTCATCGACACCCTCGTCGACCACCCCGTCGCAGCTGTTGTCGATCCCATCACACTGCTCCGGCGCGCCGGGGTAGGTGTTCGCCATGTGATCGTCGCAGTCGGCGCAGGCCCTGGAGCCGTCGCCGTCCGCGTCCACCCGCTCGCCGGCGAGGAGGGTGCCGTCACAGTTGTTGTCCACCCCGTCGCACACCTCTTCGGCGCCAGGGTGAACATCCTCGTCACGGTCGTTGCACTCCGCGCAGGCTGCCCAGCCGTCCCCGTCCCGATCCGCCTCGTTGGTGGGAACAGCCCCGTCGCAGTCGTTGTCCAGGCCGTCGCACTGCTCCGGCGCCCCGGGGTAGCTCTCCGCCAGCGCGTCGTCGCAGTCCGCGCACTGA
>JAFGVK010000165.1 GCA_016938035.1 Deltaproteobacteria bacterium
CCCAGCCTCCCGCAGGGCGGCGTATCCCCACGAGGCCCACCGCACCCAGCTTCCCGCAGGGCGGCGCATCCCCACGAGGCCCACCGCACCCTGCTTCTCGCAGGGCGATACGCGCGGCCCCCCTCCCCAACCCGACGCGAGGCGGAGAGCTTGATATCCCCTCCTCCCGCCCCGGAGTCCCTATGCCCTGGCCCCCCCTGCAGCACGAGGTAGGCTCGCTCAAGGCGACGCGCCCCTTCCAGCTCGTCTCTCCTCACCAGCCCACTGGCGATCAGCCGGCGGCCATCGAGGCCCTCGTGGGGGGGCTCCACCAGGGGCGTGCCCACCAGGTGCTGCTGGGCATCACCGGCTCGGGCAAGACCTTCACCATGGCGAACGTGATCGCCCGGGCGGGGGTGCCAACCCTGGTGCTCGCGCCCAACAAGACCCTCGCCGCGCAGCTCTACGGGGAGCTGCGAGAGCTGTTCCCCCACAACGCGGTCGAGTATTTCGTCAGTTACTACGACTACTATCAACCAGAGGCCTACGTCCCTTCCTCCGACACCTTCATCGAGAAGGACTCGCAGATCAACGAGGCGATCGACCGCCTTCGCCACAAGGCCACCAAGTCGCTGCTGGAGCGCAACGACGTCATCATCGTCGCCAGCGTGAGCTGTATCTACGGCATCGGCTCCTCCGAGGCCTACGAGGGGATGCTCCTCCACCTGCACCGCGGCGACGAGGTGGAGCGGCGGCAGATCCTGTCGAAGCTGGTCGACATCCAGTACGAGCGCAACGACGTGGACTTCCACCGCGGCACCTTCCGGGCCCGCGGCGACGTGATCGACGTGTTCCCCGCCTACGAGGACGATGTGGCCGTCCGCATCGAACTGTTCGGGGACGAGGTGGAGGCCCTCTACACCTTCGACCCGCTCACCGGGAAGCGGCTGGAGGACCTGGACAAGCTGGCGGTGTTCCCCGCCTCCCACTACGTCACGCCCAAGGACCGGCTGGAGCGGGCGATCGAGACCATCCGGGTGGAGCTCGACGAGGTGCTCCCCGGACTCAACGCCTCGGGCAAGCTGCTAGAGGCCCAGCGGCTGGAGCAGCGCACCAGACAGGACCTGGAGCTGCTGGAGGATCTGGGGCGGTGCAAGGGGGTGGAGAACTACTCCCGCCACCTCTCGGGGCGCGCCCCCGGCGAGCCGCCGCCCACCCTGCTGGAGTACTTCCCCCAAGAGTGGCTGCTGGTGGTGGACGAGTCCCACATCGCGATCCCGCAGGTGGGGGGCATGTACAAGGGCGATCGCTCCCGCAAGGAGACCCTGGTCACCTACGGCTTCCGCCTGCCCTCCGCCCTCGACAACCGCCCCCTGCGCTTTGACGAGTTCGAGGCGATGATCCACCGGGCGGTCTACGTCTCGGCCACCCCAGGGGACTGGGAGCTGAAGAAGGCGGGGGACGAGGTGGTGGAGCAGCTCATCCGGCCCACCGGGCTGCTCGATCCCGAGGTGCTGGTGCGGCCCGCGGCGATCCAGGTGGACGACGCCCTCGCCGAGGTGCGGGAGCGGGCGGCCCGTGACGAGCGGGTGCTGATCACGGTGCTCACCAAGCGGATGGCGGTGGAGCTCACCGACTACCTGGTCGAGCACAGGGTGCGGGCCAAATACCTCCACTCGGACATCGACACCATCGACCGGATGAAGCTCCTCAAGGAGCTGCGCGAGGGGCGCTACGACGTGCTGGTGGGGATCAACCTCCTGCGAGAGGGGCTCGACCTGCCCGAGGTGTCGCTGGTGTGCATCTTCGACGCGGACAAGTCCGGCTTCCTCCGAAACCGCCGCTCGCTGGTGCAGACCATCGGGCGCGCCGCCCGAAACGCCGAAGGCAAGGTGATCCTCTACGGCGACCGGGTGACGGAGGCGATGGAGGAGGCGCTGCTGGAGACCAGGCGCCGCCGCGAGGTTCAGGCGGACTACAACCTCGCCCACGGCATCACCCCCACCACCATCCGCTCCGAGATCAAGAGCCCCCTCGACGGGCTGGAGATGCCGTCCTCATCGAAGAAGAAGCGGCGCGGGCAGCGGCAGGACGACGCCCCGAGCGCCGGTCTCACCGAGCGTCAGCTCCAGGACCAGGTCGCGGCCTGGCGAGAGCAGATGCGCGCCTTCGCGGCCAAGCTGGAGTTCGAGAGGGCGGCGGAGCTCCGGGACAAGATCCGGGCGGTGGAGGCGGTGCTGCTGGGGTGATCCCAGGGGCGGCGCGAGGGGGGGAGCCGAGGACCACAGCCCTGCACCGCCTCCGACCGCGACAGCGTCGCGAGGGCCATGATCATCGTTTGGCCCGAGGGCTGCTCGCCGCGCTGGCGGAGGGTCCCCGCCGCGCGGCGCAGTGTAGCCCCCTCTACAGACGCGCACGAACGCCCTGCCCACATGCGTTATGGACTATACTACTCGGTATACATTGGAGTCCCTATGGTCCTGCTCCTCGCCCTGCTGGGCTGCCACCGCGCGGTCGACGACACCGCCCAGCCCGACCCCGTCGACCTCACGGTGCCGCTCCCCGCCGACGAGGCCCGCGCAGGGCTGATCACAGATCCCGCGGCCCTCTTCGCGGGCCTGGCCGCAGAGGGGCGCCCGGGGGACTACAAGCTCTACAACGACCGGGTGCAGTTCATCCTCCAGGGGATGCGCGACGGCAGCCACTATCTCCCCGAGGGCGGCTCGATCATCGACGCGGACCTCGTCCGCCCCGAGGGACACCTCGGGCGGGACCTGGTCGACGAGTGGGCGCCGATGTACGGCCTGGGCAGGGTGATGACCCCCACCTCCATCGAGGTGATCTCCCAGGGGGGCCCCAGCGAGGCCGCGGTGATCCGGGTGCGGGGCGACGAGGTCGCGATGGGCCTGCTGGAGGGAGCGCTGGAGTCCCCGGGGATGATCCCCCACCTGGGCCTGTCGATCGAGACCACCTACACCCTCCCGCCCGGGAGCTGGCTGATGGAGGTGACCACCAAGGTCACCGCCGAGGACGAGCCCGCCACCCTGGGGGTCGCCGACCTGATCATGGGCGGCCCGGAGATGGCCTCCCCCTGGGTGGAGGGGCAGGCCTTCGGCGAGGACGGCAGCGGCGGCTACCGCTGGTCCGCCTATGTGGAGGACGAGAACCAGCTCGCGGTAGGGCTGTTCGCGCCAGAGGGGGTGCGCCTGAGCGACACCGGCTACCAGCTCATCTCGTCCCTGGCCGAGATGGTGGTGGGCGCGGGGCCAGCCCAGACCATCGCCCAGGGCGAGACCCTCACCTGGACCCGCTACTACGGCGTCGCCCCCGACCTCGCTCACCTGACAGACGCGGTGCTCGCCGGGCAGGCCACCACCCTCACCGAGGGCACGGTCGAGGCGCCGGACGGCCCCGTCGCGGGGGCGCGGGTCCACGTCGCGGTGGAGGGGTCCCCCTTCTCGCTCGCCATCACCGATGAGAGCGGGCACTTCGCCCTCCAGACCCCCGCCGGCGCCGAGGTCTCGGTGCTGGCCGAGGGGCGCGGCCGCGGCTTCTTCAACGACCTGGGCGAGGGGCACGTCCCCTACAGCCCCTACACCTCGCCCGCGCTGCGGCAGGCCACCCTCGCCGCGCTGGTCGAGGGGGCGCCGGTCGGCCCCACCGCCCGCGGCAGGGGCACCGCCTCGCCCGAGGCCCCCCTCACCCTGCGGCAGCCCGGGACCCTCACCCTCACCGAGGCCGGTGGGCACCCCTTCGAGGCGCGGCTCTCCTTCGTCGGCGGAGACCCTGACGCCAGCGCCCCCGCAGCGCTGGCGCAGACCCGTCCTCAGGGGCGCGCCGCCCTGGCCTGGAGCAGGGGTGGCCCGGTGAGCCTCACCCTAGAGCCGGGCACCTACAGGGTGCTCACCCACAGGGGGCCCGCCGCGGAGCTGGAGGTCAACGAGGTGACCATCGCCTCGGGCGAGCGCCTCGCCCTGGAGGTAGACCTCCCCACCGCCTTCGCCGCCAGCGGTTGGCTGCGCGGCGACCTCCACTGCCACGCCTCCCCCTCCCCCGACGGCAAGGTGACGATGGAGGAGCGCATCCTCACGGTGGCGGGCGCCGGGATCCAGGCCCACTTCGGCACCGATCACGACCACCTCGCCGACTACCGGCCGATCGTCGCGGCCCTGGGCCTGGAGGGGGTGACCCGCTCGGTGGTCTCGGACGAGGTGAGCCCTCCCCTGCGCGGCCACATGAACATCTACCCGGTCGCGTCCGACCCCGAGGCGCCCAACGGGGGCGCCTGGCGCTGGTGGGCCCAGATCCCCGAGAGCACCGAGGCAGAGGTCGACGCCCTCCGCGAGGCGCACGGCGACGACTTCATCCTCCAGTCCAACCACCCCACCTCGGGCGGCGTGCCCCTGGCGGCGGGGTGGAGCCCGGGGGAGATCGACAACCCCGACTTCTGGACCGAGCGGCTCCAGGCGATGGAGGTCATGAACGGAGGGTCCCGCGACGACTTCGGCGAGGTGTGGTGGGACCTCATCCAGCGCGGCTACCCGGTCACCCCCACCGGCACCTCCGACGCCCACTCCCACATCGGCGGCGATCACGGCTACTCCTTCACCTGGCTGGGGGCGGGGGTGGACGCCCCCGCGGACCTCACCGATCCGCTGATCGTGGAGACCATGCTCGCGATGCGGGTGCAGCCCAGCCGCGGGCCCTTCCTTGAGCTGTCGGTGGCTCCCGGCAGCGACGTAGCCGCTGGCACCGAGCTCCGGGTTCAGGCCCACACCGCGAGCTGGTACGCGATCGACCGCCTGCTGCTCCTGAAGGACGGGGTCGAGGTGGGCCGCGTCGAGGGCGCCGAGGGCACCTTCACCCTCGACACGGACCAGGACGCGGTCTTCGTGGTGGAGGCCGAAGGCGACAGCCCGATGCAGCCGATCAGCTCCCGCCAGCCCTGGGCGATGAGCGGCCCCTACTTCGCCGACGCGGGGGGCGACGGCTGGACCGCGCCGCTGCCTCCCTTCGCGCTGTAGCCGCGCCAGCTGTTCACAGGGCGCGCGCAGGGGAGAGGGAGCTCTTTCCCCCCTGTAAGGGGAAGATGACATTACCTCACCACAGTGACCAGAGAATAGCGTATGCAAGCGGGCTGCGAGAAGGAGCTCCGATGATCACCCGCCCCGCCACCCTCCTCTTCCTCAGCGCCCTAATCGCAGGTTGCAGCAACGACTCCCACTGGACCGCCCTCGACAATGACCGCGACGGGACCGTCAACGAGTTCGACTGCGACGACGCCAACCCTGAGATCCACCCGGGGGCGGAGGAGGTCTGCAACGACATCGACGATGACTGCAACGGCATCATCGACGATGATCTGCGGGGCCCCTGGTACGAGGACCGCGACGGAGACGGCTGGGGCGACGACGATCACCGCGTGGAGGGCTGCGCGCCCGACGACAGCTACGTGCTCAAGGGAGGTGACTGCGACGACACCGACGCGGACGTGTTCCCCGCGGCCCCCGAGCTGTGCAATGCGCTGGACGACGACTGCGACGGGGCGGTCGATGAGGGGGTGACCGCCGCGTGGTACGCCGACGGAGACGGGGACGGCTTCGGTGATCCCGCCACAGCGGAGCAGGCGTGCACCGCCCCCACCGGCTTCGTCGTCGACGGCACCGACTGTGACGACGGCGACCCCGCCCGCAGCCCCGCCGCTCAGGAGATCTGCAACGGCGTGGACGACGACTGTGACGGGGCGGTCGACGATGGCTTCCCCGCAGAGGCGTGGTTCGAGGACGCCGATCAGGACGGGTACGGCGGCGCGGTGATCGTGGTCTCGTGCCAGCAGCCCGAGGGCTACGTCGCCCTCCCAGGGGACTGTGACGACACGACCCGCCTCGCCTACCCTGGACTCGCCGAGGTGTGCGACGGGCTCGACAACGACTGCGACGGTCGGGCAGACGACGGGATCCCCGGGGTGTGGTACAGCGACGGGGACGGGGACGGCTACGGGCTGAGCAGCACCATGACCCTCGGCTGCCCCCCCGACCCCACCTACGTCGCCGACGACGGGGACTGCGACGACACCAACGACGCGGTGTACCCCGGCGGCGCAGAGGTCTGCGACGGCCTCGACAACGACTGCGACCACGACACCGACGAGGGCGTGCTCCCCACGTGGTATCGCGACGCGGACGGCGACACCTACGGCGACCTGGAGACCTCCCAGCCGGCCTGCGCCCAACCCGCGGGCTGGGTCTCCAACCCCGACGACTGCGACGACGCCCACGCGGACGCCAACCCCGCCGGCACAGAGGTCTGCGACGGCCTCGACAACGACTGCGACACCAGGGTGGACGAGGGCTTCCCCACCGTCTCGTGGTATCAGGACGACGACGGCGACGGCTTCGGCACCGGCGTCACCGTCGCGGACTGCGCCCCGCCCGCGGGCTACTCGGCGGGGACCGGCGACTGCGACGACGACGACAGCGCCATCCACCCCGGGGCCCTGGAGCGGTGCAACAGCAAGGACGACGACTGCGACGGCGAGGCCGACGAGGGGCTCCCCACCCGCTGGTACCTGGACGCAGACGGAGACGGCTACGGCCTCGCCGACGCCACCCTCGACGGCTGCCCCACCACCTCGAGCTACGTGGCCCTCTCCGGCGACTGCGACGACGCCCACGCCAGCGCTCACCCTGGCGGCACCGAGGTCTGCGACGAGCTCGACAACGACTGCAACGGCTCGGTCGATGACGGGGTGACCACCACCTACTACCCCGACGCGGACGGCGACACCTACGGCAACGGCGCGCTCCCCCGCGCGGCCTGCGCCCCCCCCGCGGGCTACGTCACAGACCACCGCGACTGCGACGACAGCACCGTCCTCGTCAGCCCCTCCGGGAGCGAGGTCTGCAACGGGGTCGACGACAACTGCGACACGGTGATCGACGAGGGCTTCCCGGCCACCACCTGGTACCGGGACGCGGACGGCGACACCTACGGCATCGACAGCGTCCAGCTCGTCGCCTGCTACAAGCCCAGCGGCTACTCGGCCAACCACCCCGACTGCAACGACAGCAACCCCTCGGTCCACCCCGACGCGCTGGAGACCTGCAACGAGATCGACGACGACTGCGACACCCTGGTGGACGAGGGGATGACCTCGCCCTTCTACCGCGACCGCGACGACGACGGCTACGGTGTCACCGCCGACGTGGTGCAGGCCTGCTCAGCGCCCGCGGGCTACTCCGCGACCCCCGGCGACTGCAACGACGGCAACCTGGACGAGAACATCCTCCTCGCCGACAGCATCCACCCAGGCGCAGCGCAGGTGTGCGACAACATCGACCACGACTGTGACCGGCAGGTGGACTTCGACAGCGACGGGGACGGCTGGTCCGACGAGGCCTGCGGCGGGGACGACTGCGACGACGGGAACTACTTCGTCTCCGGCGCCCAGGACGGCGGCTGCTCCTGGGGCACCTCCTGCTTCGACATCCTGACCTCCGGCCTGTCCACGGGAGACGGCGACTACACCATCTCGCCCGACGGCTCCGGCGCTGAGGGCGAGGTGGTGCGCTGCGACATGACCACCGCCGGGGGCGGCTGGACCCGGATCGGCCTGATCGACCCCATGGGAGTGGAGGACCCTGCGCGGATGGGGGACTGCCCGGACGAGCTGTCCTTTGACTTCACCACCGGGACCTGCGTGGGCGACGGCTACAGCAGGGAGGCCTACGTTCGCACCCAGGGGATCGCCTACAGCGAGGCGCGGGTCCACGCCGAGCTCTACGCGATAGGGCGCCCCGACGCCTTCTCGGACGCGTACGACGGCTACAGGACCTGGGTGAGCTTCACCAACCCCTATGTGGACGGGATCTCCATCACCTCCGGCGCTCCCGTGGTGGACCAGTCCAAGAGCCACATCTGGACCTACGGCCTGATGAGCGAGAACTCGCCCTACGTCGACGAGGGCTGCCCCACGGGCTTCTACTCCCTGGAGGTGCTCCGCAACTTCTCCTGTATCCCCGACGCCCCCTCGGACTACTACGCGCCCTCGGGGCCGCACTTCGGGTCCGAGTGGAACTACCGGAGCTGGCCCGAGTTCCGCACTCAGTCGATCTGGGTCCGCATCCTCCACGATGAGAACCCGTGGAGCGACTACTACGGCAACGGCGACGAGAACATCGGCATCGGCCTCCTGGAGGTCTACGTCAGGGAGCACGCGCCCTGAGGCGCCCGGCGTGCCGCCGCCTCGACGGGCTGCGCGATCCGCTGCTCCACTGGGCGACCGCCGCAGCCCCGCGCCTCGCCATCGCGTCGATCGCGGACCGCGCGGCGCCTCCCCCCGCACGCTCGGGGGGCGAGGGCGCTCGCGAGGCTATCCCTCCGTCCCCGCGTACACCGCGCGCTGCAGGGCCCCCGCCGCGCCCAGCGCCCCGATCCCCACCACCGCGGTGAGCCCGACCAGCGCCCAGGTCAGCGCCCCCGCCCACCCCGACACCGCCGGGACCACGGCGCTCAGGGTGGTGAAGGCCCAGGGCACCCCCACCCCCACCGCGAACCACAGGCCCGCCACCAGGCCCACCAGGCGCCAGGGCAGGTCGCCCAGGATCCGCGAGAGCAGCGTGGGCACCGCCAGCACCTCCCCCACCGCCGCCAGGGCGATCCCTGCGGCGAGCAAGGCCGAGGATCCTCCAGCGGCCAGGGCCACCGCGAAGCCCAGGGCCATCAGCACCATCCCCACCCCCGCCGTGTAGAGGGCTGGCAGCGCCCTCGCGGCGCCCAGCTGCACGCCCACCGCGGCCAGGCCAAGGGCCGGCGCCACCACAAGCACCACCAGCGGGTTGAGCTGGAACAGCCACAGCCACCCGATGTCCATCACCCGCCCGTAGACCTGCTCGCCGCCCAGGGACAGGAGGGTGAAGGGCACCAGCCCCACCACCGCCAGCGCCGCGCTGGTCAGGGTGCGCTGCGGTCCCACCGGGGCGTCCACCGAGGCCCCGCGATCCGCCAGCCGCAGGGCCCCTGGCACGAAGGACAGCACCGCCGCCGCAAACCCCAGCGCCGCCAGGACCAGCACCAGCGGGCGGATCCCGAGCCCGTCAAGCACCCAAATCCCCACCACCCCCGCCACCAGCGCGCCCGCGTTGACCCAGGCGTAAGCGAACAAGAAGGCCCCCTGCCTGAGCCCCTCGCGCGGGCGGCCCAGCTCCACCGCCAGCGCACCGTACAGCCCCGGGCGCAGCGCCCCGTAGCACAAGGACGCCGCCCCCACCAGCACCACCCAGGCGTACCCGAAGGGCAGCACCGCGAACAGCACCAGCGCCCCCGCGAGCCCCAGCGCCGCCAGGGGGAGCACCCCCCACGGCCCCACCAGCAGGGCCAGGAGCCCCCCCGCCACCGCGCCGATCACCTGGAGCAGCGCGGCGCTGCCGAAGACCCCGCTCAGGCCCGGGGCACCGGTCAGGATGGAGTCCCCCATCACCATCCCCATCGCCGCCCGCAGCGCATACCAGACCAGCGCCTCCATACCAGCGATCAGCGGGAGCAGCAGCAAGGGGACGAGGCGGCGGGCGAGGGTCATCAGGGGCTCCACGGCGGGATGAACAGGGTAAGCGATTTCTCAGCGAAAGCGTCCCCCAGACCACAAGCGCTGCCCCCCGCGCCCTCGCGTGTGCCACGGGAAGCGCGGACGCGTTATCGCTCCCGGACACCCCTGGAGCCCCCATGATCCGTCGCCTCGCCCTTGGACTCGCCCTGGCCGCAGTGAGCTGTAACAAGACCGTCGAGGACTCTGGCGATCCCAGCCCCCAGCCCCCCGCGTGGCGCCTGGGCGAGGTGCTGGACACCGAGGGCCCCGCCGTGTTCGCCAAGACCACCGGCTCGTGGGGGGGAGACCTCTACCTGCTGCGCCTCCAGGGCACCCACTACGAGATGGGCTACCAGCACGGGCGCCTGGTGGGTGTCGAGCTGATGGAGATGTGGTGGACCTACATGGCCGCCCTGGGCGCGGAGATGAACATCACCGACCCGGTGGTGGTGGACACCATCCTCGGCAACCTGCTGGACCAGGCCTGGGAGCAGTACGGCCCCAACACCCCGCAGATCTTCCTCGACGAGCTCCAGGGCATGGCGGACGGGATGGCCGCCGAGGGGCTCTCCTACGGCGACTCCGAGGCCGACCTGGTCCTGCTCCCGCAGCGGCTGATCACCCTGATGGACCTAGCGATGAGCTCGCAGCTCGATCCCAGCGACCTGTCCGGCATCGCGACCTTCCTCCAGAGCGGCTACACCGCGGCGCTCCTCGACTACTACGGCGAGGCGCCCCCCGCCCTCACCCCGCGCATGGCGGAGGCCATGGACACGATCCGCGCGGCGAAGCCTACGGGCAACCTGATGGGCCCCGGCCTCAATTGCTCCTACTACGCCGCCTGGGGCCCCCGCACGCAGGACGGGTCCATGATCGTGACCCGCAACATGGATTTCGCGGCCGACACCGGGATGGACAAGTACGCCATGATCACGGTCTTCGTCCCCGACCAGGGCGTGCCCTACGCATCGATCTCCTGGCTGGGCGCCGCCACCGGGGCGCTGGCGGGTATCTCGGCGGAGGGCATCACCGTCTCGGCGGTGGGCGCCTCCTCCCCCCTTGAGCGCATCAAGACCGAGCCCGCCCTGTTCCGCGCCCGTGAGGTGCTGGAGTTCGCCCACAACCTGGACGAGGCCAAGCCCTACCTCTACAACACCGTCGGGGACGGCCTCACCCGCGCACCCACCATCGGCTACAACGCCCTGCTCACCTGGGGCGACCCGCGCGGGGCGGGGGCCGGCGCCGAGGCGATCATCGTGGAGCACAACGGCCTCTCGATCGGCGCCTACCACCACCACAGCGACTGCTCGGTCGACACCGAGCTGGTCCGCTTCGACCTGGAGGGCACCTCCACCACCCACACCGCCCAGACCGACCCCGAGCTGGTCAACACCGAGGCGGAGGCCAAGGAGATCGACGCCCTGGCGCAGATCCGCACCTTCGCCCACGACGGCACCGACTACCTGCGGGACGAGAGCGGGCGCTACATCGACGACCCGGCGGGCGTGCCGCTCCAGACCGGGCGCCCGATGGACTGCGCGGTCTACCGCGGCGACGAGGCGATGGCCTACGGGGTGCGCATGCACCAGACCGCCTGCGGTGGCCCCGCCGACGGGGGCGACGACGTGATGATCGACGGCGGCTCCTACAAGTACCGCTATACCCCGATGCGGCTCCTCACCGAGGCCTGGGAGACCGGCTCGGCCCTGGAGTGGAAGGGAGAGGAGCTGGTGCCCGCGGGCGCCCCCACGCTGATCGGCCTCGACGAGGGCGAGCTGGTGTCCCGCACCGCCGCGATGGGCTCCAACGTCTGGGACGTGGTCTACGACGCCACCAAGCTCAAGATCCGGGTCTCGTACGAGTCCGGCACCGGCGAGGGCTGGACCGCAGCCTCGGCGCAGCCCCCCTTCATGGAGATCGACCTCGACGACCTGTTCCTCCTCAACGATCAGGCCGCGAGGTAGCGCTCAGCGCCTCCGGGGGTGTCTACCGCAGCACCCACCGGAGCCGCCCTATGCACCGCCTCATCGCGCTGATCGGCCTCGCCGCATGCACCCCCGAGCTCACCGGCACCTACGCGATCATCGCCCTTGAGCGCGACGGGGTGTCCCTCCACGGCCCCCTGACCGAGGGCTACCTCGATGCGCTGGGCTGCCCCGCCACCACCGTCACCGACTACCGGCTGCTGTTCGAGGAGGACGGAGAGGTGGTGCTGGACCTCTTCCAGCTCACCAGCCGCCCCGACGGATCCACCGTCGACTCCTCCTCGCTGCTCCACGGGACCTGGGAGGCAGAGGACGCCGACCGGATCAGCCTCAGCTTCGCGGGGCTGGACCTGCCCTGCGTCGCGGGGGACGCCCTCCGGTGTGAGCTGGGCGAGGACACGCTGGTCTTCGCCCCCCTCGATCGCTGATCTGCCGCGCGGCGGGCGCAACCAGTGGCGAGACCCGATCAGAGCCCGAGTCTTCAAGCTGGTCAAAAGGCCGCTGTGAGCGCAGGGATGGCGCCCGACTGGCGGAGCGATCCCGCCGCCCTCTGCGGGTGTTATGGTCCCGCCATGATCACCACCCTCTTCCTCCTCGGCTGCACTCCCCTCGCGACCTCCTGGTCCGAGGTGGAGGAATTTCCCATCCGCGAGGCCTCCTCGCCCACCGAAGCGCCGGCGGCGCCCTCCTCCCTGAGGGTGCTGACCTGGAACGTCAAGTTCGGCGGGGGGCGCATCGACTTCTTCTTCGATGGCTGGGATGACCGCGTCCACATGACCACCGAAGAGGTCGACGCCAACATGGAGGGGCTGCTATCCCTCATCGAGGAGGTACAACCAGATATACTCCTCACCCAAGAGGTGGACATCGGCTCGAAGCGCTCGGCCTACGTCGATCAGGTCGACGCGCTGCTGGAGGGCTACGGCTTCAACTACGCCGCCTGGGTGCCGGTGTGGCAGTCCCAGTACGTCGCTGAGGAGGGCGTGGGGCGGGTACAAATGGGGCAGGCGGTGTTCTCGCGCTGGCCCATCACCTACAACGCCCGCCACGACCTGCCCCAGCCCACCGATCAGTCCGCGGTGGTCAACTACTTCTACCTCCACCGGGCCATCCAAGAGGTGGAGATCGACCTGGGGGCGCAGGGCACCCTCACCGTGGTCAACAACCACCCCGACGCCTACGCGATGGACGGCACCAAGATCGTCCAGCTGGGGATGATCCACGCGGTGGGCGCCAGCGCACCAGGTCACCTGATCCTGGGCGGCGACTTCAACGTGGTGCCCCCCGGCTCGCTCTGGCTGTCGGACTACCCCGACCAGCCAGCGCTCGAGGGCCTGGGCGTGGCAGAGGTCTCGTACACCGTGGAGGAGACCGAGGCGCTGCTCCCGTTCTACGACGACTGGACCGCCGCCATCCCCCTGGAGACCTACGCGGGTGACACGGTGGAGGCGCAAGCCCCCTACTTCTCGCACTCGATCTCCAAGGACGTGTTCTGGACCCAGAAGCTGGACTACCTGTTCACCACCGGCACCTGGACCGGCGCCACGACCCTCCAGAAGCCCGGAGATGGCGGCATCACCGTCGATCCGATGGCCCTCTCGGACCACGCCCCCCTCTTCGCCGTGCTGGAGCTCTGATGATCACCCTCCTCACCACCGGGCTGTGGATCGGCCAAGGCTCCGCGTGGACCGTGGACCCCAGCCACTTCACGGTAGCGATCTTCGGCGACGCCGCGGTCGGCCTCACCGAGCAGCTGGACCTGAGCAGCTCCAGCCCGCTCTTCGGCCTCGCCGCCCCCCACCTGGAGCTCAAACGCACCGTGTGGGAGCGGGAGCGGGCGGCGGTCGCGGTGAGCGGGAGCCTGGGGGTTCCTACCCTGGGCCTCGGGCTGCTGCAGGGCACCCTGATCCCCTCCGAGGCAGAGATCCCCTGGACCCTCACCGAGGGGCTCGCCCTCACCGGCTCGATCAAGGTGGCGGAGGCGGTGCTCTCGGCGACGGTCGAGGGGCGCAGCGCCCTGCCCTCGGGCACCGCGGAGATGCGCCCTCTCGACCTGCCCTTCTGGGACCCGATGATGGCCCCGCTGGTGGAGGGGCCCACCGCGAGCCTCCGCCTCTGGGCGGACTACTCCCCCACAGATCGGCTGATGCTCACCGCAGTGGGGACGGTGCAGGTAGGGGGTCTCGGCCCCGATCTGGACGGCCGCCTCGTGCTCTCAGCGGGCCTCACCCCCCACCTGCAGGCGCGGGTCGGTGTGGCGGGCGCCGCAGAGGGCTTCGTCTACGGCAGGGGCGCCCACGCAGGACCAGTGCTCGACGCCCGCTGGACCTGGTAGCAGGCCGACGCTAGCGGGGGGGGGGATCAACAGACCCCGCGCGCCGGACGAGCGGGCCCGCTAGGCGCGGCACTGGTCAGTCCGCCGGACCGTCTCACAGGAAGCGCTTCATCATTCCACAGGAATCATCAGATGAAGGTGCTCGTCGAATCGGCCAGACGGCAAACGGGCGCCGAGTCGCTAGGCTTATCGGCGCGTGACCGCCGTTCCCTAGGGAGTGTACGCGACGAGCGCAGGGACAAGGACACGCGTCGAGAGGCCAGCGGATCGGTGCCCTAGGCGCCCAGATCCTGCGCCACGTTGAAGGCGTGGTCGCCCATCCGCTCGAAGCTGGTGAGCATCTCGATGAACAGGATCCCCGCCGGGACGGTGGTGGCGTCCTCGCGCATGCGCTCGATGTTCTTCTTGCGCATCTGCACCCGGAGCTTGTCGATGTGATCCTCCATCGGCAGCGCGCGCTTCACCACGTCGGGCACCGGGCTGCGCAGGTTCTCCACCACGAAGCGCATCAGCTCCCGCACCGCCCCGAGGATCTAGTGCAGGTCCTCCACCTCCTCGGCAGAGAAATCCAGCTCCCTGCGGTGCCGCACCTTGAGGGCGCGGACCAGCGACTGGAGGTGGTCGCCGATGCGCTCGAAGTCGTGGGCGGTGCCGGAGATGCGGTTGAGCTCCCGCGACAGCTCCTCGGTGAGCCGCTGCCGCGAGAGCGCGATGGTGAAGCGGGTGATCTCCTCCTCGATCTGGTCCAGCTCCGCCTCCAGCTCCTTCACCCGCTCCAGCCCCCTGGAGGGGTCCGCGCCCTTGGGGGCGTCGACCAGGGTGGCGATCCCCTCCAGCCCCTCCAGCGCGAGGCGGCCCATGTGGCGCAGCGCCTGGCGGGCCTCGTCCACCGCCAGCTCGGGCGTGTCGACCAGATCGGAGCACACCAGGCGCAGGGCGACGCGCTTGTCCTCGCTCGCGTCGGGCACCATCCAGCGGGCCGCGCGCTCGAACAGCCGACCAAAGGGGAGGAAGATCAGCGTGTTCATCACGTTGAAGCCCGTGTGGAACGCCGCCATCGCGGCCGGGATCGCCGCGGCCCGGAGCACGGGATCCTCCGACAGGGCCTCCCCAGGGGCCACCACGTCCACGAGCCGTACAAAACCAAAGAACACCGCCGACATCCACGCGACACCCGCCAGGTTGAACAGCAGGTGGACCCTCGCGGTCTGCTTGGCCGCCGGGGTGCTGCCCATCGCCGCGAGGTTCGCGGTGATGGTGGTGCCGATGTTCTCGCCCATGATGAGCGCCGCGGCGGTGGGGAAGTCGATCAGGCCCTGCTGAGCCACCGTCATCGTCACCGCCATGGTGGCGCTGGAGGACTGGATCACCATGGTGATCACCGCGCCCACCCCCACCATGAGCAGGTAGGTGCCCAGGTGATCGACCTGCACCCAGGTCGCCCACTCGGCGATGGCGGCGGAGCCCTTCAGGTCCCCCACCGAGTCCTTCATGAAGTCCAGCCCCAGGAACAGCAGGCCGAAGCCCACCAGCACGTCCCCCCAGGTGCGGGCGACCTCCTTACCGGTGAAGCGGGCGAAGAAGCCCACCCCGATGGCCGGGAGGGCGAGGGCCGCGATCTTCACCTTGAAGCCGAGGAGCGCCACCAGCCAGCCGGTGACCGTGGTGCCGATGTTGGCCCCCATCACCACACCGACCGCCTGCGAGAGGTCGAGCAGCCCCGCCCCCACGAAGCCCACCAGCATCACCGTGGTCGCCGAGGAGGACTGGACGATCGAGGTGACGGTGAAGCCGGTCATCACCCCCGCGACCCTGTTGGAGGTCAGCGCGCGCAGGAAGCTGCGCAGCCGCTCCCCCGCCACCGCCTGCAGGCCCTCCGACATCACGCTCATCCCGAACAGGAAGAGCCCCAGTCCCCCCAGGAGGGACACGGCCATCGTAAACGTCATCTCACCACCTTCTTCTGAGAAACAGGGCGAACCTCATCTCCGAGTCCGGTCGCAGCGCGTGGACGCCGCCCGCTGGTCGGACGCTGCTTTAGTCGGACGACCGGATCGTTCAAGGAAAAAAAGTGCGCTCTCTCCGCTCGCATCGCACAGGGCGCCGGCGTATGTTTCTGGTCACTACGCCAGCACCCACGCTTCACGCGCACGGAGTCCCGATGTCCTCTGCGAAGTCTGCCCTGGTCTCGTTCAAGGTCGATCCAGCCCTCGCCGAGGCGCTGGCCCGCATGCCGAACCGATCGGCCTTCATCCGCACCGCCATCCTGGCCGCCCTCGACAACACCTGCCCGCTCTGCGGCGGCTCGGGGGTGCTGTCCGTTGCGCAACAGACCCACTGGGACCAGCTCCAGCAGGGGCACCACATCGAGACCTGTGAGACCTGCCACGAGCCCCACCTGGTCTGCAACCACGAGGAACACCACCACCACGAAGGGTGAGCGCTCCCCTATAGTGTCCTTGGGTGGCCCCGATGTAGGTTTCAGAGGCGCCCGAGGAGGAGGTCAGATGATGGCAAGCCTGCGCGTGTTTACCCTGCACACCGACGACGTAGACACCGAGGGCGCGCTGGAGGACCTGCTCGCCCAGGCCGAGGCACAGCTTGGCGACAGGATCCCCCGCGCGGGCCTGCTCTTCGCCGCGATCGACTTCGACCACGACCTGCTGGTGGGAGGGCTGGTGGCCCGGTGGCCCCAGATCCAGCTCATCGGGTGCACCACCGACGGGGAGGCGTCCTCTGCAGGGGGCTTCCAGGAGGACTCCGCGGTGCTCACCCTCTTTGTGTCAGAGCACATACATTTCGCCGCCGGCGTGGGAGCGGGGGTGGGCGCCGACCCGCTGAGCGCGGCCCGCGAGGCGGTGGCGCAGGCAGCCCCCCTGCTGCCCTCGGCGCCGGCCCTCTGCTTCACCACCCCCGACGGGCTCACGACCAACGGCTCCGCGCTGGTGGCGGGCCTGGGATCCCTGCTTGGCCCCATCCCCATCGTCGGAGGCACGGCCGCCGACCAGTGGCGGTTCCGACAGACCAGGCAGTTCTGTGGTGGGGAGGTCTACAGCGACGCGGTGCCCGTCCTGCTCGTCTCCGGCGCCCTGCGGGTCGCTGTGGGTGTGGCGAGCGGGTGGACCCCGGTGGGGCGCACCGCGATCGTCACCCGCGCCGTCGGGAACACGGTCTATGAGATCGACAACCGCCCGGCAGCGGCCTTCTACGAGCACTACCTGGGCCCGCAGATCAAGCCCTCCGCCGAGTACCCCCTGGCGATCCTCGACCGAGACGGGGTCCCGCTCTACCTCAGGGCGGCGATGAGCTACGACACCGAGAGCGGCGTCGTCCATTTCGCGGGGACGGTCCCCGAGGGGGCGCGGGTCCGCCTGACCGAGATCAGCCGCGAGGCGATCGTCAACGCCTGCAGGACCTCGGTAGACACCGCGCTGGAGCGGTTCGGGTCCGCCACCCCCGCCGCCGTGCTCCTCTTCTCGTGCGCAGCGCGCAAGCAGCTGCTCGGGACCCGCACCGCAGAGGAGTGCGAGGTGGTGGCCTCGCGCGTCCCCCCAGGGGTGCCGTTCGCCGGCTTCTACGCCAACGGCGAGATCGGTCCGACCGGGGCAGGTGGCCTCACCCAATTCCACAACGAGACCTTGGTGAGCGTGGTCCTGGGGTGCAGCGCGGGAGCCGCCGGTGAGCGACGCTGACCCGAACGCCCGCATCGCCGCCCTAGCGCGAGAGAATCGGATCCTGCGCCGCAGGCTGGAGCGAGCCTCCGACAACCGCGCCCAGCTGGAGCTGATCAAGGACAAGGACCGCGAGCTGCTCAAGACCATCTACCTGGAGATGGTGGAGCAGCGCGCCCTGATCGACCGGGTGCTCACCCTGAGCCCGGTCGCCATCGGCTGGAAGGACGCGACCGGGACCTACCTCGGCTGCAACCTCGCCTACGCCAGCCTGCTGGGGGCCTCGTCGCCAGACGAGGTGGTGGGGAGGCGCGACGACACCCTGGTCCCCCCTGCCCTCGCCGCCATCCTCACACGCGGAGATGAGCTCCCGCTGGCGGGGCTCGTCTGTGAGGCGGTAGAGGTGCTGATCCCCACCCCCACCGGCAGCATCCGGACCTGGCTCTGCTCCAAGGTCCCGCTGCCCTCGGACGGCGACAGCTCGCCCGGGGTGCTCGCGCAGTACCACGACATCACCGCCCAGAAGGCGGCAGAGGCGGAGCTGCTGGAGGCGCACGAGCAGCTGGAGGCGACGCTGTCCACCCTCCCCGACGTGCTGCTGGAGTTGGAGGGCGTGGGTCGCATCCTCAAGCTCCACATCGGCGAGGACAGCGCCCTGTGGCCGACCTTGAAGCGCGGGCGCGGGCGCGAGCTTGCGGGGCTGCTCCCCCCGGAGGCGGCGGCCTCCTTCTTCACCGCGATGCGGAGGGCAGACGCCCAGGGATCCGTACAGGGGCGGGTGTTCTCCCTTCCCGACGGGAAAGGGGGCACGCAGTGGTTTGAGCTGTCCGCGACCTCCAAGGGGCGTCGCGAGGACCGGCGCTATGTGGTGCTGGTGCGCGACATCAGCAGCAGGGTCCGCGCCGAGGAGGAGAGCCGCAGGATGGAGTCGGAGCTGCTCCACCGGCAGAAGCTCGAGAGCCTGGGGGTGCTGGCGGGGGGCATCGCCCACGACTTCAACAACATCCTCACCACCATCCTCGGCAACGCCAACCTGGCGCTGGAGGAGACCGCCCCGGACACCTCCGTCCACACCTGTCTCCAGGGCATTGAGCTGGGGAGCAAGCGGGCCGCAGAGCTGTGCGATCAGCTCCTCGCCTATACCGGAAAGGGACATTTCTCCGTCCGATCCATCGACCTCTCGGAGCTGGTCCGCGAGACCCTCACCCTGTTCAACCTGGGCATCTCCAAGAAGGCGCAGATCGCGCTGGATCTGGAGCACGACCTCCCCACGGTGATCGGAGACAGGTCGCAGCTCCAGCAGGTGATCCTCAACCTGGTGGTGAACGCCTCCGACGCGCTGGGTGAGTCCCCTGGGACCATCGCGCTCCGCACCAGGATGACCCACCTGGCCCAAGGAAGGGCGCTCTCCCCCACCCCCCTCCACCGCGGCGACTACCTCGTGCTCCAGGTGCAGGACACAGGCTCCGGGATGAGCCCTGAGACCCTGGACCGCATCTTCGATCCCTTCTTCACGACCAAATTCACCGGGCGAGGGCTCGGGCTGGCGGCCACCCTGGGGATCGTGGGCAGGCACCTTGGAGGCATCGAGGTGGCGTCAAGCCCCGGACAGGGGACCACCTTCTCAGTCTACCTCCCCGCCGCCGACACCCAGCACGCCAGCCCCAGGCCGCCAGAGAGCGCCGCGGTAGGGGTCCACCCGCTCAGCGGGAAGGTGCTCCTGGCCGACGACGAGGACATGGTGCGGCGGGTCACCGAGAGGATGCTCAGGCGCATGGGGCTTGAGGTGATCACCGCGTCCGACGGCGGGGAGGCGGTGGAGCGCTTCCGCCAGGACCCCGACGGCTTCTCTGTGGTACTCCTCGACCTCACCATGCCCCGCCTCGGCGGGGTCGAGGCTCTGGAAATCATCCAGTCCCTGCGACCCGACATCCCCTCCATCCTGAGCAGCGGCTTCTCGACCGCCTACACCTCAGAGCGCTTTCACTCCCTCGGGATCTCAGGCTTCCTTCACAAGCCCTACACCCTGGAGCAGGTCCAGACGCTCCTCCGGCGGGTGCTCACGCTCCCCTGAGCGAGGCGCCGCTGAGGTAGGCTCTCGGCCAAGCCCACGAGGTCTCCATGCCACAGCCCCCCCTCCCCCACCCTCCCCTCCCAGAGCGCGCCGCGCGGGGCCTGCTCGGGGCCCCGATCGTCGCCCTGGTGCTCTACGGAGCCTTCGGGGTGAGCCTGTCCCAGCTCGCCGGCAAGGCGATCCGCCCCCTCTCAGCGCGGGGGGGGCGCGCGCTGGGCCGCTGGAGCTACGGTGCCTGGACGCGGGGCCTGACCGGCCTCACCCACCGGCTCTATGGGGTCGAGCTGGTGCTGAGCGGCGCCCCGCTCCCCGCGGTGCGAGACGCGGTGCTGATCGCCAACCACCAGAGCATGCTGGACATCCCGGTGATCGTAGACCTCGCCGAGGCCGCGGGCAGGGGCCCCGCCCTCCGCTGGTTCGCCAAGGACGTGCTCAAATACGTGCCCGGCGTGGGCTGGGCGCTGCGGGACGTGGCGGTGATGGTGAAGCGGGAGTGGGCGAGGGACCAGCGCACCATCGAGCAGGTGTTCGCGGGCCTGATGGACAGCCCCGACCCCTTCTGGGTGGTGAGCTTCTCGGAGGGCACCAGGATCACCCCCGAGAAGCTGGCCGCCTCCCAGGCCTTCTCGGAGGAGCGGGGGATGAGGCCGCTCCAGCACCTGCTCCGCCCCCGCCCCAAGGGCTTCGCTGCCACGGTGAGCGGCCTGCGACCTCGTCTTCAGGAGGTGATCGACCTCACCCTGGGCTACCCCGAGGGGGTGCCTGATCTAGAGCACCTCGCCACAGGGCAGGCGCGCCGCTTCCACGTCCACCTGCGCCGCTACCCGATCGAAGACCTCCCCGCCGAGGAGGAGGCGCTGGGCGCGTGGCTCCAGGCGCGCTTCGAGGAGAAGGACGCGCTGCTAGACCACTTCTACCGCGAGGGGCGGTTCCCCTCCGCCTAGAGCGTCGAAGGGCTCGTCCGAACCGAGCTCTTCGCGGCAGGATCGTCCGTGGAGGCCGGAGGGCGACGCCAGGTTCTAGAGCAGCGAGGCGGCACCCGTCGAGCAAGGCCACGATCATCGTTTGGTCCAAGGTCTGCTCGCCGTGCTGGCGGAGGGAGAGGGCGCTGCCAGCGCGCCGAGATCCCTATTACGACGGCCTGATGGCCGCCGCCAAGGGCGCTTCGCCCTCCTCCGTGGGGGTAGAGGACCGCGGCACCCCAACCCCAAGGACCGACGGCCTGATGGCCGCCGCCAAGGGCGCCTCGCCCTCCTTCGTTTCCCCCGTTGGGGTCGGGGACTGCGGCCCCCCAACCCCAAGGACCGACGGCCTGATGGCCGCCGCCAAGGGCGCTTCGCCCTCCTTCGTGGGGGTCGAGGACTGCGGCCCCCCCAATCCCCCCTGCTGGGGGCTGGCCGCCCCCTCTCCCCCTGCAGGATCGGGCGCTAACCCCGTACCGGACGCCCCCCGCCATGACCCACTAGGGCGAAACGATGATCGAGGCCTCGATCAGCCGGACGGTCTCACAGGAGGGGATTCATCCTTCCACAGGAGCCACCGGATGAAGTCGCTCGTCGAGTCCTCCAGACTGGAGACGGGCGCCGGCTCGCGAGGCAGATCGGGTGCAGGGCCGGCGTTCCATAGGAAGGAAGCTCGCTTTTGTGCGCGACAGGCGTAGAAACAAGGACTCGCGGCGTGAGGCCAGCGAATCGGCGCCAGAGGTCCCGCTGGTGCACGGGAGGGTCGACGGGCGGACGCCGCGGCCCCCACCGCCCGATGGGCGACGGGCGCGGTGACCTGATCGCCGCGCTAGGGACGCACCATGCGGCGGATCAGGTCCATCAGCCGCGGGACCGTCTGCGCCAGCTCCGCGGCGCTGAGCGACTCCACCCGCTGCGCCAGCCACAGGTCGTGGGCCTCACCCATCGCCGCGACGAGCTGGATCAGCAGCTCTGGTGGCAGGTCAGTCCGCACCGCCCCCACCCCCTGCCCCACCGCCACGAGCTGAGCGAGCCAGCCGTAGACCCGCCCGTAGAGCGCGTGCAGCTCCGCCTCGCCCAGGCCCCTCACCCCGGCGAGGCTCTTCACCAGGCCAATGAGCGATGGGGAGCCCAGGAACAGGGCCATCGCCAGCTCGAAGCGCTCGGCGATCCCCCCCCAGAAGGCCTCCGGCTCGGACACCTCCGGCACCTCGCCCAGCACGTCCCACAGGGGCTCCAGGGCTGGGATCAGCACCGTGAGGTACAGGTCGAGCTTGTCCTCGAAGTAGTAGTACATCGCCCCCTTCGACACCCCCGCCCGCTCGATGATCTGGTTGTAGGAGGCGCCATCGAAGCCATGGGTCGCGAATTCCTCGGCTGCGACCTTGAGGATTCGCTCCTGCTTCTCCGACGAGAGGCGCTGGAAGCGCTGCTTGGGCATTCGATCTCCATCTATTTAGACCACCTGGTTTGACTTTTTGGTCTAACCGCCTAGTCTAGAGGTGCCCTATCCGGTGTCCGGAGCCGGCGCCCCCTCGGAGTCCCCATGACCGCTCCCCTCGTCCCCCCGTCCAGGCGCTGAGGTCACCATGCGCTTCCTCCTCGCGATGGCCTGGCGCAACCTGTGGCGCAACCCCGGTCGCTCGGCGATCACCGCGCTGGCGATGGGGGTCGCGGTGGCGCTCTCCATGGCGACCCTCGCCCTCCAAGACGGGATGTTCTCAGAGATGTTCCAGATCATGGTCGAGCAGCAGCTCGGCCACGTGCAGGTCCACCCCGGCGGCACCCGCACCCTGGAGAACACCCTGCACCACGGCGAGGCGCTCACCGAGCGGCTGGAGGCGCTCCCCAGCACCCTCGCGGTGAGCCCCAGGGTGCAGGGCTTCGCGCTGTTGAGCGGAGAGGGGTCGGCGGTGGGGGCGCAGCTCGTCGGCGTAGACCCGGCCCGAGAGCCAGCGGTCTCGCCCCTGCTCAGCAAGCGGATCCGCGGCGAGGCGCTCCCCGTCTCCGCCGCCAGGCGGGTGCTGCTGGGCTACAAGCTCGCCGAGAAGCTCCAGGCGGAGCCGGGGTCGGAGCTGGTGGTCTTCACCCAGGGGGCCGACGGCTCCCTGGCCAACGAGCTCTACACCGTCGCAGGGATCTTCCGCAGCGGTGACGCGGCCCTGGACAGGGCGGGGGCGATCCTCCACTACCGCGATCTGCAGGAGCTGCTGGTGCTCGGCGACCAGCTCCACAGCCTCACCCTGCTCGCGCGAGACAAGACCGCGCTCCCTGCCTACGCGCAGCAGGTCCGCGACGCCCTCGGCGACCCGTCCGCCCTGGTGCAGACCTGGCGCGAGGCCAGCCCAGAGACCGCGGAGATGATGTCCATGCAGGACGCGAGCTCCGGAGTGGTGCTGGGCATCGTCTTCGTGGTGGCGGCCTTCGGGGTACTGAACACCATGGCGATGTCGGTGTTTGAGCGCACCAAGGAGCTTGGGATCCTGCGGGCGGTGGGGGTCAGGCCGGGCAAGGTGGTGGGCCTGATCGTCCTGGAGAGCCTCCTGCTCAGCGGGGTAGCGGGTCTTGGGGGCCTTGTCCTGGGGGGGGCGCTGGACCTCTACCTGGTGCGGGTGGGCATGGACCTGTCCTCCGCCAGCTCGGACGGCTTCTCCTTCGCCGGGGTGATGCTCAACCCGGTCATCCACGGGGAGGTCCGCCCCCTGGGCGTGCTCCTCATCCTGAGCTCGGTGGTCGTGGTCGCCCTGCTCGCCTCCCTCTTCCCCGCGTACCGCGCGGCCCGCCTCGACCCGGTCGAGGCCCTGCGCGCGGAGTGAGCATGCTCCACCTCTCCCTCGCCCTCCGCAACCTGCGCAGGAACCTGCGCCGCTCCCTGCTCACCGCAGCCGCGGTGGCGGTAGGGCTCTCGCTGATGCTGTTCACCGTGACCTTCCAGCACGGCAGCTACGACATGATGATCCGCTCGGCGATCTCAGCGATGGCCGGCCACGTCGTGGTGCAGGCGCCGGGCTGGCAACAGGAGCGCGACGAGGCGCTGCTGGTGCGAGACGCCGACGCGATCCAGCGCGACCTGCAGCGCGCCCTGCCCGACGCCATCGTCATCGAGCGGGTGTTCTTGGAGGGGCTGCTGACCTCTACCCAGGGGTCGGTTGGGGTCTCGCTGGAGGGGGTGGACCCAGAGGGCGAGGGCGCGGTGCAGGACCTGCCTGAGCAGCTGATCGCCGGGGAGTGGCTGGACGAGGACCCCAGGGGCCTGCTGATCGGCGCCGAGATGGCCGAGACGCTCCAGGTCGAGGTGGGTGACAAGGTTGTGTACATGGGCCAGCACCTGGGCCATGAGGTCTCCAGCCAGATGTTCAGGGTGCGCGGCGTCTTCAAGACGGGCGCCGCCGAGCTGGACGCCTTCATCGCCATGGCGCCGCTCTCCGCCACCCAGGAGCTGCTGGGGGTGCCTGGCGCGGCCCACCAGATCTCGGTACACCTGGACGACGCGCGGCTCTCGATCCACACCGCGGACCAGGTGCGGGGACTGCTGGCGGGCCGCGACCTGGAGGTCCTCTACTGGCGCGAGGCGCTCCCAGAGCTCTACGCCTTCATCCAGCTCGACCGGTCGGGAGGGGACCTGATGCTGGCGGTGATCGGCCTGATTATCACCCTGGGGGTGGTAAACACCATGCTGATGAGCGTGCTGGAGCGCACCAGAGAGCTTGGGGTGCTCCTCTCGATCGGCATGCGGCGCGAGCGCGTCGGGTGGATGATCGTCCAGGAGGGCTTCGCGCTCGCCCTGATCGGGACCGCGGGCGGGGTGCTGGGCGGCCTGGTGCTCTCCTGGCCGGTGGTCACCTGGGGCCTGGACCTGGGCGGCGCCGTGGGCGGTGAGTCGATGGAGATGGGGGGCGCCGTCATGTCCTCGGTCCTCAAGGGGAGCTGGGACCCCACCCGAAGCGCCATCTACGTCCTGGCCTCGGTGCTGATCACCACCGCGGCCTCCTTCTACCCCGCGATCCGGGCGGCGCTGCTCCACCCGATCGACGCCCTCCGCCACAGCTAGAGGTCACGATGTCCATCCTCTCTGTCCGAGCCCTCAGCCGCACCTACCACCAGGGCACCCAGACCATCAGGGCCCTCGACGGGGTCGATTTCAACGTAGACGCCGGGGAGTTCACCGCGCTGATGGGGCCGTCGGGCTCGGGAAAGACCACCCTCCTCAACCTGATCGGCGGGCTCGACCGGCCCACCTCGGGGGTGGTCGAGGTGGAGGGGCGGCCCCTGCGCGGCCTCAGCCCCGGCGCCCTCTCGGACCTGCGCCTGCACCGCATCGGCTTTGTCTTCCAGTCCTACAACCTCATCCCGGTGCTCAGCGCCTACGAGAACACCGAATTCGTCCTCGCGCTGCAGGGGGTACCCGCCGCAGAGCGGAGGGAGCGGGCGATGCGAACCCTCGCCGCGGTGGGCCTCGCGGGCATGGAGGGGCGCCGGCCGTCCGAGCTGTCGGGGGGGCAGCAGCAGCGGGTGGCGGTGGCGCGCGCCATCGCGGGGGACCCCGCCCTGGTGCTGGCCGACGAGCCCACCGCGAACCTCGACTCGCACACCGGCGCCGAGCTCATCGAGCTGATGGCGCGCCTGAACGCGGACCAGGGGGTGACCTTCGTGTTCTCCACCCACGACCCCAAGGTCCAGGAGGCCGCCCGCCGGGTGGTGCGGCTGGTGGACGGGAGGATCGACGGGGACGAGCAGCGGGCGCCCTGACCGCCCACCCAGGAGCCAGGCGCTCGCCACGGAGCCGCGGAGCGGCCGACGCCCATCGCGGCAGCCCCGTCCCCCCTCTGCGCACCCACGGCAAGGGCGTCACCCGCCGTCCTCCGGGGGCCACGGAGCGAGCGCGCTACCGCGGCGACGGGCTGGGGTAGTCTGCGAAGAGGGGGTGTGCGTCCGCCGCGGCCCGCTCCCTACAGTGGAGGAGCCACCGCCCGTAGAGCGCCGGCTGCGCCGACAGCAGCGGCTCCAGCTGAGCGAGCACCAGCGCCTGCGCGGCGGGATCCCGGGGGTCCACCGGCTCCCCAATCCACAGGCGCCAGGGCCCCCGCCGGTCTCGGAGGGGCAGGGCTGGCACCAGGGGAGCCCCCGCCAGCCCCGCCAGGCGGACCGCCCCGGTAGAGAGGTTGGCGGGCCGGCCGAGCCACGCGACGCGCTCGAAGCGGCGCCCCCCCCTGCCGTCCAGCGCCACCCCCAGCAGGCCCCCCCGCTCCAGCACCCGCAGCAGCCCACGCGCGCCCCCCTCCACCGGGAGGAATTCCACCGACAGCGCGTCCTCAGCGGCGTCCCGCGCCCTGCGCGCCGCCAGGTTCAGCGGGGTGGGCCTCAGGTCCGAGGTGAGGCGGCGCTCCTCAGGGGGAAAGCCCCTGAGCGCCACCTGAGCGTAGTCGTAGCCTGCGAGCCGCGCGATCATGAGCATCACCGCCCCCGCGTGGGGGTAGACCAGCACCGCGCCACGCCCGGCCGCCAGCGCGCGATCGAGGCGCTCGCGCCCATCGAAGCGCATCCGCCGATCCACCCCCGCCTCGCTGAGTCGCCCCAGCAGCAGCTCGTCCACCAGCGCCTCCGCCCCCAGCGACCACCCCTCGCGCACCGCGTCCCGCAGGGCCCTGCCCCTCAGCGAGGGGAAGCAGCGGGCCAGCTCCTCCTCCATCACCGCCCCACGCCGCGGCGAGAGCGCCCCCTGCCCCCGCGCCAGCGCGGCGCTAGCCACCGCGGAGCGGGCGGGGCGATCCTCGCGGATCAGGGGCCGCAGCCCCACCCAGAAGGTCCACCTCGCCGCGTCCGCGGCCCATCCTCGAAAGCTCAACGGACCTCCCCAGGGGCCCGCCGTCAGGCTACCCATAGGCATGCTATCTCCTCGCACCGCGACCGTCCTGATCGCCCTCACCGTCACCGGGTGCGGCGCGGCGCGGCGCGGCGCGGTGTCCCCCGTAGTCCGCGACATCGATTTTGAGGGAAACGGCGGCTTTGTCGAGGCCTACTTCGCCGGCGACACCCGCTACATGCTCCTCACCCAGCTGGAGCAGGCCGAGAGCCGCTGGGGGGTGCTCACCCCTGGGGTGAGCAGCCTGATCGAGCCCGCCCTGCTGGACCAGGACGCGCTGGCCAGGGACGCGTGGCGGCTTGAGGTCTGGTACGCCCACCACGGCTGGCTGGACGCCCGCGCCCAGGGCTGGATGGCGGTGGAGGTGCGCCCCGAGCGGTGGAGCCTGCGGGAGCGGCGCCTGCGCTGGGCGGCGGAGCGGGGCGGCGAGCGGGCAGCGGAGCGGCTCGACGCCCTGGAGCCCAAGCTGCTGGCGCGGCGCAGGGCGCAGGTGGTGGACGTGGTGGGCTACCTGGAGCCAGGCCCACAGTCGACGGTGCGCACCTTCGCGTGGGACGGGATGAACCGCAACCTCACCACCCTCACCAGCAGCGTGCGCCGGCTGGGGGAGCTCCAGGAGGGGGAGCCCTTCAACCTGGAGTACGCCGAGCTCACCAGGGACAGGCTCCTCACCCTGCTCCAGGACCACGCCTTCGCCTACGCTAGGGCGGACCTGAGCTTCCAGGCCTGGCCGGAGGAGCGGGCCGTCGACGTGCGGCTCCTGGTGGACCCAGGCCCCTCCGCAGCCTTCGGCGCGGTGAGCTTCTCGGGCCTGCGCCACGTCCCGGAGGCGGCCCTGCGCGAGCAGATCGGCTTTGAGGAGGGCGACACCTACAAGATCTCCACCCTGCGCCAGGCCCAGTCCAGGCTCTTCGCGTTGGGGGTCTTCGCGTTGGTGGACGTGAGCCCCGATCTGTCCGATCCCACCGCCGACACGGTGCCGGTCCGCGTCCACGTCGCCGAGTCCCAGCCCGGCACCTTCCGCTTGGGCGGAGGCCTCACCTACACCGGCACCCACGTCAGCCCCCGCCTCACCACCAGCCTGGAGCACCTGAACCTGGGCCAGCGGCTGATCCGGGGCGAGGCAGAGGCCACCGCGGGGATCTCCACCCGCCTCAGCGACCTCGCCCAGCCCTCCGCCTGGTACCCTATCTACGGGGGCAGGCTCGCCCTCAGCTACCCCCGCTGGCCCCTGCCCCGCACCCAGCTCTCGGGGGAGGTGGCCTACGCCCAGGACCTCCAGTCGGGGCAGCTCGCCTATCGGCGCCCCTCTGCGGCCCTCAGCCTCTCGTGGCAGGCGCGCTCCTGGCTCACCCTCCGGCTGGGGGGATCGCTGGAGCAGTTCTCGTACCTCAACCTGAGCGGCGGCGCCCTGCGCGCGGCCCGCCTCACCTTCGGCGAGGACTTCGAGAACCCCTACCAGCTCACCACCCTAGACCTGGGCCTCACCTGGGACAGCCGCGACGAACCGCTCTTCACCAGGCGGGGGGTGCTGCTGGAGGGGAGGCTGCGCCAGGCGGTGCCGGCGATCGTGGGAGACTACGCTTACACCGACCTCTCAGTGGACTGGCGGCGCTACCTCACCCTGATCCACTACCTCCCCGCGGACGGCTCGCGGCTCTCGCACGCCCTGCACGCCCTGGTGCAGCGGCGGGTGGTGGCGGTGCGGACCCACGGGCGGGTGCTGGTGCCCTGGGGCGACAGCGCGCTGCCCTACCCCGAGCTGGCCTTCATGGGCGGCGACAGCTCCCTGCGCGGCTTCAAGCCGGATCAGGTGGGCCCCTACGACTGCATGTGCACCTACGAATCCGTCGGTGGCGACGGGCTCACCGGGGTACCCGGCCTGGGGCAGAGCGTCACCCAGCACTTCATCCCCCACGGTGGCACCGTGGCCCTGGGGGGGGCCTTGGAGGTGCGGCACCCCTTCGTGGTGGAGGGGGCCAGCATGGTGCTCCCCTTCCTGGACGTGGGGCTGCTCTCCCCCAGCGCCGGGGAGGTCTCGCTGGACCTGGTGCGCTGGGGGGCGGGGGTGGGCTGGCGCTACGCGACCCCGGTGGGGCCGATCCGCTTCGACCTCGCCACCCGCCCGCTCTACCCTGAGGACGGGCGGCCCGCGTCGAGCACCGGCTGCCAGGGGACCGACGCCCTCGCCCGCCCGGTGGACTGGCTCTCCACCCAGGCCAACCGGGCCGATCCCAGCGGCAGGCCGCAGTGGGTCCTGATCGGCTACCTGGGCATCGGAGAGTCCTTTTGAGGCGGCGCTGGTGGCTCCTGATCGGGGCAGGGCTGGGCCCGTTGCTGGGACTGGCCCTGCTCGGCGCGGGCTACGCCTGGCTGCGCAGCCCAGGGGGAAACGCCTGGCTGGAGGGGCAGGCCAGGGCGCAGGCCCAGGCCCTGGTGGTGGACGGGGCGGTGGAGCTGTCCGGGCTCCACACGGACCTCTGGTCGCGCCTCGCCATCGACCGGCTGGCCCTGGTCGACCGGGCTGGCGATCCCCTGATCGTCGCAGAGGGGGCCTCGCTCACCCTCGATCCCCTCGCCCTGTGGCGCGAGCGGCTTGACCTGGGGGAGGTGCGGATCGCCACCCTGCGGGCGGAGCTGCACCAGGGGGAGGACGGGGCCCTCGACCTGATGCACCTGCTGGGGCTGGACGGCCCGCCCTCCGACGCGCCGTGGACGGGCCTGCCCCTCGACGTGCGAGCGGAGCGCCTGACGGTGGAGGGGGGCTCGGTGCACCTGAGCGGTCCGGACGGCCTGATCGTCGCCCTGGACGACCTGTCCCTGGCGGGGGCGCTGGTCGCGGAGGGGCCCGCGCTGACGGTGCCGGGGCTGGCCCTGAGCGGGGAGCTGCGCGGCCCGCTCGCGCAGCGGGTCAGCCTGACCGGGGACCTGCGCTACAACGGCGACGAGGCCCGCATCGCTGGCGGCACCCTCACCGTGGGGTCCAGCGCCCTCACCCTGGAGGGGGGGGCGACCGGCCTGGAGGGCACCACCGCCGTCGAGCTGTCGCTGGCGCTGCAGCGCCTGGAGCTCCAGGAGCTGGCGCCGCTTGTCCACCCCGACCTGACCGGGGCGCTGGCCGGGAACCTCGACCTGCACGGGCCCCTCGACCAGCTCTGCGCCCAGGCCACCCTGCGCGGGCTGGCCCCCACCAGGGGCACGCTGAGCGCCGCGGGCCACCTCGACGCGGGGGCGCGCCAGTGGGGCCTGTCGGCCTCGCTCTACGACCTGCACGCGGTCGACCTGCTCCCCTCCCTCGACCCCGCCCCAGCAGTGGAGGGGGAGGCCACCCTGGAGGGGGCGGGCTTCGGCTGGCCGGACGACCTGCGGGTGGCGGGCACGGTGGGCGCTGCGGTCGACGCAGGCCAGGGGATGCGGCTGGACCGCTCGGACCTGGACCTCACGCTGGAGGGGGGGGTGCTCACCCTGCGGGAGGGCTCCGTGGTGCGCCACCCCGCAGGCGCGGTAGGGCTCACCGGCACCGCGGACCTCGTGCGGGGCCCGGCCGACCTGCACCTCGACGGCGCCCTCCGCCTAGCGCCCCTCGCGGCCCTGGGCCTCCCGCCTATGGCCGGGCGGGGCTCCCTCAGCGGGAGGGTGTGGGGGGACCTGCTCGCGCTCGACCTGCGGGCGGCGGGCGACACCTCGCTGGAGGGGCTGGAGGTGAGCGGCGCCGCGCTGGCGCGCCTCGGCGCCCGCTGGGAGGGGCGCTACGCCGAGGGGGCGCTCAGCCTGAGGGGCGAGGCCAGCGCCAGGCGGCTGGAGATGGAGGGGCTCGCGGTCAACGCGCTGGGGCTCCGCGCGCTGCACCTGCAGCGGGCCGCCGACGGCGCCCTGGACGCGAGCGGGGAGCTGTGGATCCAGGGCCTCGACGCCGACGGGCAGGCTGCCGTCTCGACCCTGGAGGCGCGCTTCGACGGCGCGATGCCCGCAGGGGGGGCGCTAGAGGGGGCGGTCAGCGCCGAGCTGGGGCGCTTCCACCTGCTCCAGCTCCCCGGCACCGGCGGCACCCTCTCGCTCCGCCGGGGGGCGGACGGCCTCACCGTGGGCGCGGACCTCCGCGACGGGGAGCGGGCCTACCTGCTCGTCGACGCAGGGCTGGACCTGGCGCGAGGCGCGGCGCAGATCGGCGCGCTTGAGATCTCTCCCACCCCCCGCCAGCGCTGGGTCCTCACCGAGCCCGCCGCCTTCGCGGTGCGCGGCGACCGGGCCGAGGGGGTGCAGGTGCGGGTGGAGGCGCAGGGGCTGGGCGCGATCGGGGTGCTCGGAGACTTCGGCCTGAGCGGCCCCCTCGACGGGACCCTCGCGATCGAGGGGCTCCAGCTCGACACCCTGGCGGAGCTGTTCCCCGACCAGGCCGGCGACCTGGCAGGGCGCCTGGACCTGGACCTCCGCCTGCAAGGCGACGCGGCCGCCCCTGTGGCCACCCTCAGCCTCGCCGGCGACCGCCTCTGGCTACCGGGGCTGTCCCGCTGGACCGACCTTGCGGGGACGGTAGAGGCGCGCGGCGACCGCCTGTACCCCGACCTCTCCCTGGGGGTGGCGGGGTCGCCCCTCGCGACCCTGTCGGGCTCGCTGCCGGTGCGGATCGCCCTCGATCGGCCAGGGCTGCAGGTGGACGAGCCGGTAGACCTGCACCTCGCGGTGCTGCCCGGGAGCCTGGAGCGCCTCGCCTGGCTGAGCGCCGAGGACCTCTCACTCCCGGAGGGCAGGCTCTCGGGCGAGGTGGTGCTGAGCGGGCGGATGGGGGACCCAGACCTGCGCCTGGCGGGGGTGGGGCAGGTGGCGGTGGAGGGGTGGGACCAGCCCGCCCGGCTGGAGCTGCGCGCCCTGCGGCGGGGGAAGGCGGTCCAGTGGACCGCCGATCTGCGCAAGGGGCTCGCCCCCTTCGGGCGCACCGCGGGGAGCGGCACCACGCGGCTCAGCGAGGTGACCGCCTGGGCGCTGGAGGGCGCCCCTGCCCCCGACCTGGAGGACCTGGACCTGTACCTCACCCGCCTCTACGCCTCGGCTTGGCTGGAGGCGGTGGAGGTAGAGGACCTGCTCTCCGCGGCGCAGATCCAACTGGACGCCCACGGGACCCTCAGCGGCTCGGCGATCGTCTCCGGCTCCCTCTGGGAGCCGCGGGCGAGCCTGGGCCTCACCGTGGACGGGCTCCAGCTCAGCGAGGTCCACGCCGACGAGGCCTTCTTCCGCCTGCTCCCCAGCGACCAGGGATACCAGCTGGAGGCCCGCCTCAACACCGGCGAGGGCGATCTGCGCGCCGACGGCCTGATCCCGCTGAAGGTTGACCTGCGCGAGCCGCTAGACCGCTGGAGCGACGGGGAGCTGGACCTGAGGATCAGCGGGCCGGGGATCCCCCTCTCGATCGCCTCCGCCTTCGACCCCGGCCTGCAAGAGGTGCAGGGGCTGCTGTCGGTGCGCGGACACATCGGCGGCACCCTCGCCGCGCCGGAGCCGGACCTGCGCCTGCGGATCGAGGACGGGGCGCTGGCCTACGCCCCGCTCGGACTGCGCGCGGAGCACCTGGACCTGGACCTGCTCAGCAGGGGCTCCACCCTGGCCCTGAGCCACCTGCGGGCCCTCACCGAGCCGATCGCGCCGCTCCAGCTCCAGGCGGGGGTGGGTCAGGCCCTGGGTGCCAGGCGGCAGGCCAACCTGTTCGTGCAGGGCAACGCCACCCTGGAGGGCTACACCCCTGCGGCGGTGCGGGTGCAGGTGGACCTCGCGGAGGCCTGGCTCGCGGGCACCCCAGAGCTCCAGGTGCTGCTGTCGGGCACCGCGCTGATGGAGGGGACCTGGCCCGCGCTCCGGACCCGCGGCGACCTCACGGTGCACCACGCCTTCCTCGACGCGGACGCCGCCGCCTTCCTGGAGCAGGCGCCCCTCACCCTCGACCCCAGGCTCCAGATCTACCGAGGCGGTGCCCTCGCTACCGCCGCGTCCAAGCGGGAGGAGCCCGCCGGCCCGCCGCTCTACGAGGCCTTCGACGTGCAGCTGGGGATCGACCTGGGGCGAGCGGCGCGGATGCACGTGGCGATGCCCTTCCTCGACGACATGGGCTCCGGGGGCGCCACCTTCACCACCGTGGACACCACCGCCCGCCTGGGGGGCAGGGTGCAGGCCAGGGTGCGCAGCGGCACCCCCGAGCTGCTCGGGAAGGTGGAGGTGCTCGACGGCACCGCCCGGGTGGCCCTGGCCCGCTTTGAGATCGACGAGGGCGCGGTCACCTTCGCCGGCACCGACACCTTCAACCCCTTCATCGACCTGAGCGCCACCATGCCGGTGAAGGGCGGCGGCGAGGTGGGGATGCACGTCACCGGCACCCCCGAGGAGCCGGTGGTGTCCTTCACCTCGCAGGACTACCCCGATCCCTCGCAGGTGATGCTGATCCTCCTCACCGGCCAGCCCCCGGAGAGCCTCTCAGCCGCCAGCGCGATGGGGAGCCTGGTCGAGATGCTGGGGCGCTCTGCGCTGGGGGGGGCGAGCCTGGGCCAGGTGAGCTACCAGCCGGACGGATCGATGCGCTTCGGGCTCCCCATCGACGCCAAGCTGGGGGTGGAGGCCGAGTGGAGGCCCCGCGCCAAGCTCAACGAGAACCGCTTCTCGGTGGAGACCGAGTACCAGATCGGCCCCAGCCTGCTCCTGTCGGGCACCTGGGGCACCAGGCGCTCGTGGATGGACATGCTGTGGGAGCACCGCTTCTCGGGCTGGGCGGACGAGCCCGAAGACTGATTCTTCTGTCAGGGACAGGGGGCGGGCGGTCCCGAGAGGCCGATCCACCCCACTTTCCCGCGACAGGACCTCGCGCACGCTGCACGACGCCCCTACCAGGTCGCGCTTCGTCCTGACCGGTCCATCCGCGGGTGTGATTCACAGCCCGGTCAGGCAGACAGGGGGACTGCCGCAGGGAGTCCCCACCGGCTCGCCGAAGGGCCGACGGGTGTAGGCGTTGGCCGGTCGTAGTGGGCCCGTCCCTCGGCAGACGAGGTTCCATCGCGTTCCACGCCGTGACCGGGGCATGGATCACACCCCATCCGCCGGACAGGCTCACAGGACGCGCTTCATCCTTCCAGAAGAACCATCCGATGAAGCTGCTCGTCGACCCCTCCCGACCGTAGACGGAGGCCGCGTCGCTAGGGACATCGACGTGTGGCCGCCGTTATTCTGGTAGGACGAGCATATTTGCACACCACCAGCACAGGAACAGGCACTCATCTCGAGACGCCAGCGGGTCGGTGCCCCAAGCAGCCATCCTCCAACCACGGTATCTCTGTGGTGGTTTGCGCCTTCCGGCCGATACGGGCGCTCGGGGTGCGCATCCCTTCCCCCGCGCAAGGAACCACTCCCCTGCGCCCCAGCGCCCCCGTAATTCCCGACAGCACCGACGAGACCGCACCCCCGCCCGACCTCCGAGGGGTCCGGCGCGCGAGCACACACCAGGGCCGCAACACCTCGGAGAGCCCCGACAACCCCGAGGAGATCGTCGCCCCCCAGCTGCCCCCAAGCGGCCCGGCGCGGAGCACGCAGAGAGGACGGAAGGTGATCCCGACGCTCACAGCGGGGAGGGCTTGGGTGCCTTCTCGACCACAAAGACAGAGAGCAGGTTGAGCAGCGGATCCACCTGCACGCGGCGGTCTCCTTCCCTCCATGTCACCTCAACAAGCCCTTGTTCAAGCGGAAGTTTCACGGAAACTACGGCGTTGCGGGTCGTGAGAGACTGCGACGGCGTGGGCTCGTCGAGCATCCGCTTGAGCGCGCCAAAGAAGGGCGCTACCTCGGCGGAAGGGAGCTCGATCTTGTAGTTTGGAACTACGCCACCTTCGCGGGAGAACCAGCTGCCGGCGTACTCCACCTCCGTGACCCCGCCGGGCCTCGGGCGAAAGGAGATCACCCCTTCCTGGTGGGCGATGCAGCCACCGCTGACGGTGATCGATCCCTCCGCCGCGAGCGCCATCGGCTCCCACGCAGCCTCTGCGGGCGCCTGCTCCACGGGGGAGAGCGTCCCCGCACACGCGGCGGGCACGGCGCCCAAAGCTGCCACCATCCAAGCCCATTTCATCATGGTGCCACGTCCTCCCGGGGGGTCCGTCGCGCGCGCCGCAGGAGCCCAGGGCTCTCCACATCTTCCAGTCCCTGAGGGTAGATCGCCCTAGAGGGCGCGTCAACCCTCGCGGCGGGTCTCGCAGCCCCCCCCTCCGCGTCCCGGCGCCACCGGAGCCCCGCAGGCGCGTGCTGCTGCGGAGCCCCTGACCGGGCCTCGGGCCACCGCGCTCGCTCGGAGCCGTGGAGCCACCGCCTGCCCCACAGCCCCCTTGAGTGCGCCAGTGACCCGACCGAGCCTGCCCAAGCCTCTGAGCGCCCTCCGTCCGCGACTGGGAGCGTACAGACAGGGTCATCCGGCGCGGCCGCGGCCGCCGCGCGGCGCGTTGCTGGGGCTTGATCCTCCTTTCGCCCACGAGGGGTCATCCGGCCCGGCCCGCGGCGCGGGCGCAGGGCCGCGGTCCCCGCGCCTTGGCGGGTCTGGCGCGGGCGGACCTGCGCTGGACGCTCTGGGTGGGCCAGCCTGGTGCCGACGAATTCCTGCTCATGGGCGAGACGATGACCACGGCCCTACTATGCAAATCGACGGTTTGCGTGAGCACGCGGCGGAGGCCTCAGCCGCCGGGTCCTGTCAGTAGCTCACCCCGTCGAGCGAGGTGCCGATCAGCACCGCCTCCGCCAGGTCGGCGCCGGTCAGGTCCGTCCGGCTCAGGTCCGCACCGGTGAGATCGGCCCCCGAGAGCCTGGCCCCGCTGAGCAGCGCCCGCGCCGCCCGCGCCTCGGACAGGTCGGCGCCGGTCAGGTCCGCGCCGGTGAGATCGGCCCGCTCCAGCCGGGCTCCTCGCAGGTTGGCCCCCGAGAGCCTGGCGCCGGTCAGCTCGGCTCCTCGCAGGTCGGCGCCGCTCAGATCGGCCCCCGCCAGGTCCGCGTCCGCCGCCACCGCCCCGCGCAGATCGGCCCCCTTGAGATCCGCCCCGGCGAAGATCGCCCCCCGCAGGGCCGCGCGCGCCAGCACCGCCCCCGGCCAGCGCACCCCGCGGGCGTTCACCCCCTCCAGCGAGGCCTGCGACAGCCGCACCCCCTCCCCCCGCGCCCCGGCAAAGACCGCGCCGCCCAGCGCCGCCCGCTCACCCACCAGGTGGTCGACGAGCGCCTCGGTGAAGTAGGCGCGCTCCGCAGCGGCCCCCACCAGCCGCAGCCCGGTGAGGTCGCCGTACTGGAGGTCCGCCCGGGCTAGATCGCTCCCCGACAGGTCCAGCCCAACCGTCTTGCGCCCCTGCAGGTCCAGCCCGGTGAGATCCAGGGAGGTGAAGCGCCGCTCGCCCGCCGCGTAGCGGGTCCACAGCTCCGAGGAAGACAGCCAGCTCATACGCGCCTCCTACTGCGCAGCGCGCAGCGCCTCGATCATCGCGGTGTGGAGCAGCCCGTTGCTCGCCAGGGGCGATGGGCGCGCAGGGTCCAGGGGGCCGCCGTCGTGCCCGCTCACCCGGCCACCAGCCTCGCGGACGAGCAGGTTGCCCGCTGCCACGTCCCACGGCTTGAGGTCGAATTCCCAGAAGGCGTCCAGGGCCCCCGTCGCCACCATCGCCAGGTCGAGCGAGGCGGCCCCCACCCGCCGGATCCCCTGGGCGCGCACCAGCACCGCCCTGAGTCGGGAGAGGTAGAGGTCGGCGCGCAGCCGCCGGTCGTAGGGGAAGCCGGTGCCCACCAGCGCCCCAGAGAGGTCCGAGACCGCGCTCACCCTGAGCGGCGCCCCGTCCACTGTGGCCCCCTGCCCTCGCGCCGCGGCGTAGAGGGGGCCGCGTGCCGCGTCCAGCACCACCCCCACCTCCGCCTCGCCGTCCACCTCCAGCGCCACGCTCACCGCGTAGGCGGGGAAGCCGTGGACGAAATTGGTGGTGCCGTCCAGCGGGTCCACCACCCACCTGGTCGCGATCGCCTCGGCGCCACCGCCCTCCTCCCCCAGCACCGGGATGTCGGGGGTGTGCCGGGCGAGCACCGCACGCACCGCCTCCTCACAGGCGAGGTCCACCGCGGTGACCAGGTCCACCTCGCCCTTGTGACGCACCCCCAGCGCCCCGCCCCTGGCCCGGTGCAGGATCGCCTCCGCGGCCCGCGCCGCCTCGACCGCGACCGCGAGCGCGCTCACGGGGTCTCCACGATCAGCGTAACGGGCCCGTCGTTGACCAGCGCCACCTCCATGTGTGCGCCGAACAGCCCCGCCTCGACCCGCGCGACCCCCTGCGCCCGCAGGGCGTCGAGGAAGGCCTGGTAGAGCGGCACCGCCAGCTCCGGACCGGCCGCGCCCACAAAGGAGGGCCTGCGCCCCCTCCTGGTGTCGCCAAACAGGGTGAACTGCGACACCACCAGCGCGCCGCCGCCCTCGTCCAAGAGCGAGCGGTTCATCTTGCCGGCCTCATCCGAGAAGATCCGCAGCCCCACCAGCTTCTGGGCGAGCCACTCCACCTGCGCCGGGCCATCCGCTGGGCCCACCCCCAGGAGGATCATCAGCCCTGCACCGATCGAGCCCACCACCTCTCCCTCCACCGACACCGCGGCGGAGGAGACCCGCTGGACCACCGCGCGCATTTAGCGGCAGACGACCTCGTCGCCGCTGACCGCACAGCTGACGACACCCGACCTCTCGAGCTGCGCCACCCCGCGCTTGCCGTCCATGGTCACCATGCAGGTCACCGGCAGCGCCGCGCGCTCGAACTTGAGGGTCATCGACCCGTCGAACTGCGGCTGCTGCCCGTCGGTGCACCTGAGGGCGCCGGGGCCGGGAGAGCGGAAGGTGACCTCGATCGGGCCGTCGGCCGCAGGGGCGGCGGGCGCGGGCCTTGTGCTGCCGGGCCTGGTGGACCCGCCGGTGCTGGGCCTGGTGGACCCGCCGGTGCTGGGCCTCACCGTAGCGCCGCTGGTCGTGCCAGCGCTAGAGGGTTTGGCGCTCCCACCGCTGGTCGTGCCGCTGCCCGTCCCAGGGCTGGAGGGCTTGGTGCTGTCACCGCTGGTCGAGGGCTTGGTGCCCGCGTCCGCGGCCTCCTTCTCCTTGGCGTGCTTCTCTACCGCGGTGTCCTTGGGCTCGGGGGGCGCCTCCTCTGGGGGCTTCTCGGGCGGGGTCTCCACGGCCTCCACGGTGGCGCTGTCGCTGTTGTAGGCCTGAAAAGCACCCCACCCGCCCGCCATCAGCGCGGCGCCGCCGCACCCCAGCACCGAGAGGACCACCACCCCGATCACCACCCACTTCATCATCCCGCCCTTGGCCGGCTCCTCTGGGACAGGGGCTGGCCCCGAGGGGCCCTTGATCGCCGCCACCACCGGAGGCCCAGGGGGCGGGGCGAGAGGGGGCTGCGAGACCACCGGTCCAGGCGGGGGCGCCAGCGGAGGCGCGGGAGGCAGCCCCGGGGGCGGCGGCAGCACGGGCCCCGGCGGCGGGACCGGGTCCTTCTTGTCGTGCCGGCGCTTCTCGATCTCGGCGCGGTCCTGCTCGGAGCGCTGCATCATCATCGTGCCGCGCGCCTGGGCCTGGCCAGCGCCGCGCTTGGGTCGCGGGGCCTCGGTGTCGCCACGGGCCATCGCGGTCATCTGGTCCTTGCTCCAGAACGAGGTGGCGGTGCCACCGCCCACCGCGGGGCGGTACTCCTCCTCCTCGTCCTCCGCGTCGAGCGCCGCCTTCATCTGCTCGCGCGACCAGAAGGCGGTGGCCTGACCTGGCTTGGCGCCCGCGCCGCCAAAGGACAGCCCGCCCCGAGACAGGGGGCCCTGGGACATCACCGGCCCGCCAAGGTCGTCCTCCTCGGCCGCTGCCGCGGGAGGGGGCGCCTCACCGGGGTGCCGCCGGTCACCGCCGCCGGTCATCGCCGAGGGGCCCCAGGCGAGCAGCCCCGCGCCGGTGGTCGCGTCGGAGAAGGCGATAAAGGAGCGCCACGCCTCCAGGGCGGTGGGGCGCTCCTCGCGGTCGAAGGACATCAGCTTGGCGATGAACCACTGGACGTCGCCGACGATCTCCTCGGGCATGCCGTCGAAGTTGATCGCCACCACCGCGTCGATCACCGCGTCATCGTGCGCGTCCGGGTTGTCGATGGGGATGTCGTCGAGGGAGGCCGTGCCGAACAGGCGATAGGCGGTGTAGCCCAGGCCGTACAGGTCGGTGACCACCCCGCGCGGGCGCCCCTCCGGGGCCATGGTCTCGGGGCGCTTGATCCCGAAGCCCTCCACGCTCACCGCGCCGGTGTCGTCGATAAAGACCCAGTCCGGCGCGATGTCCCCGTGGACCTCCCCGTCCTGCTCGGCGATGTCCAGGATCTCGCACAGCGCGGCGATGATCTCTAGCGACACCTTGATAGGGGGAAGGCCGTCTTGCAGGATCGTCTCGAGGTCAATGCCGATGGCGGGCCCGTTGACCGCGTCCACGCCACCGTCCACCGATGCGATGCGAACATAGTGGAATTCGCTCAAGCCTTACCTCCGAGAGAGTTGCCGCGCATTCTCGCATAGATAGCCGCCTCACAGAGAGGGGCAACCGGAAGAGACAGATTCCAGGGGACACTCCCACCGCCAGCGCCCAGCGGGCCTCGGCGCGCGCCGCGGCCTGCGCGGCTCACCGCGACGTCCCAGGGGGCGGGATCGCGGGCAGCTCCCGCTGCGCGCCCTGCTGAGGCAGCAGCTCCACCTCGCGGATCAACACCTCCGGCGCCGAGATCCACGAGGGCAGCCCCTCCACCGGGCCGGGAGCCGACCAGCGCCTCCCCCCGCGCAGCGGCGCGAGCCAGGTGGCCTCCACCTGCTCCCCCGCTGCGGCGATGTCGCGCAGCATCCAGCGCTGGACCCCAGCGAACACCGCCCCCCGCAGCAGCGCCTCCGACCCGTCCCGGTGGACGCGGTACACCGCGACCGGGGGGGGCAGGCTCCCGGCCTCCAGCCCGCCGTCCAGGCGCCCCGCGCCCCGCACCGCGGGCTCCTGGAGCCTGCGCACCACCAGGTACCAGTCGCGCCCGTAGGGCTCCGCGAGGCGCAGGGCCTGGCGGTGCAGCCGCGCCGGCCCCAGGTGCCGCGCCGGGCGCACCTCCAGCAGAGAGACCCTCCCCTCCAGCCGGGAACCCGCCACGCCCCTGGCGTGCCCGTTGCTCCCCGAGAGCCCCTTGCGCGGCACCCGTGACATGAGCAGGTCCCTCACCACCCCGCCCTCCACCAGCTCCACCCGCTGCGCGGGCTCCCCCTCGGCGTCTACCGCGAAGGCACCGGGGTGATCGGGCAACAGGCTCGGATCGTCCCACACCGTCCACCCGTCGGGGAGCACCCTGCGCAGGACCCGCACAGGGTCCTTGGACTGCCCCATCGAGCCCAGCCAGGACTCGAAGGGCACCTCGCCGGGCGTGCCCTCCAGCTGCCCCACCAGCAGGTAGCGGAACAGGTCCACCGCCGCGCCCTCCTCGAACAGGACAGGCCCCACGTACTCGTCCTCTAGCGCAGGCGCCGCCGCCACCGCCAGCAGGCCCTCGGCCAGCGCCCTCCCCCGCGCCTCCAGCTCCTCGACCGGGGGCAGGTCGCCGGGGCCGCGCACCGACCACAGCTCCCCGTCGCTGAGCAGGGCGCCATCCGGCCCCCTGGTCTGGGCCACCGCCCGGACCGACAGCTCCGCGTGGGGGAGCTGCACCCTGCTGCCGGCGCTGTCGAGGAGCCACTCCTCACCCGCCTCGTAGCCCAGGTAGACCTCGGCCCGGTCCAGCGGCGGTTCGGTCACCATCGCCTCGGAGAGCGAGCGCACCAGCGCCCGCAGCGGCTCGACCTGCGCCGCCTCTGCCCTGCCCAGGCTCAGCACCCGGGGGGGCGCGAGCGTGAAGTCGCCCGGGTAGTCCTCTGGCGGCTCGAACTGAGCGCGCTTGCGGGCATACTGCTCAACCGCTTCCTTGTAGGCGCGGTCCGAGAGGCGCCACGCCTGCAACCGCGCGGTGTGGGGGGTCAGCTCCTCGTTGAGGCTGGCCCTGCCCAGGCCGTTCTCCCACCCGCCAAAGCCGGTGTTGTCGTACTCGGGCGCCCCAAGCCGCAGCTCCACCCCCAGGGTGTTGTCGGGACCGATGCGCTCGGACACCAGGTGACCCATGGAGGCCGACGCGGCGTAGCTGTCCAGCGAGAGCAGGCGGTACCTGGTGAGATACAGGGCCGGCGCGTCCTCCAGGTGCAGGGCGGTGTGGGTCCGCAGCAGCTCCGCCGCGAGGGCGTCCACCACGGGCTCCTGGGCGCTGGCCAGGCCGATCAGCAGGGCGATCATGGGCTCACCTCCGGCTTGTCCAGCAGGGGCGGTCGCTCCTGCCCCTTCTCCTTGAGCTGGAATTCCAGCCTCCGGAACAGCATGGCGGGCGCCGCCGCGCTCACCGGAACCCAACCCGACTCAGCGCCGCAGGTGCCGTTGAACACCTCCACCTGCTCCGAGGCGGCGATCATCGCGTCAAAGGCAGTGAGCGGCGTGCCCACCAGGTCCACCCCCCGCACCAGCTCACGCGGCCGGCCGTCGGGGAACACCCGCCACACCGTCACCGCCCGCACGTTGAAGGCGTTGGGGCTCACCCTGCCGGTCTGCGTGAAGCCCCCGTCGATGTCCTCGACCCAGTACCCGTAGGGCAGCCCCTGGGCCCGCACCTCGTCGAGGAGCCTGGCCTCTAGCGCCTCGTCGCTCAGGCCGCCCCTGGCTGAGATCAAGGTGTTTCCCATCCGCGAGGTGGGCATGTGCCCCGCGGACCTGCGCCCGTGCCCGTTGGAGGCGGCGAAGCCCTCGATCGGGGTGCGGCCCATCAGGAAGCCCTGGAACACCCCGTCCTCCACCAGGCTCACCCGCTGGGCGGCCACCCCCTCGTCGTCGAAGCGGTAGAAGCCGTTGAGGTCCACCCCGCCCAGGGTACTCAGCGTGGGATCGTCCACCACGCTGATGAAGTCGGGCAGGATCGGCTGCCCCACCCGCTCGGCGAAGGTCTTGCCCTCGTCCTCAGACTTCTGCCGGTGCCCCTCGACCCTGTGACCGAAGATCTCGTGGAAGAACACCGCCGTCGCCCGCCCCGACAGCACCACCGGCCCCACGTAGGGGGTGGCCCTGGGGGCCTCGCGCAGCGCCCCGACCTCGTCCACCAGCGCGCGGGCGAGGGCGTCCAGCGCCGCCTCGTCGGGGAGCCCCTCCACCCGGTGGGCGTCCGCGGTGCGCACCAAGCTCACCTCGTCTCCGTCCTCCGCCACCGTCCGCACCGCGAGGGTCACCCGGTAGTGGGTGCGTCCGTGCACCAGCCGCGCCCCCTCAGAGTCGACCAGGGTGTCGCCCTCGGCCACCGCCTCCAGCCCCGCCCGCGACCCGATCACCGCCGGGCTGCCGTCGAGGGTCACCGACAGCCGGGTGAGGGTCGCCAGCCACGAGGCCTCGTCGATGGCGATGGGAGCCAGCTCCTCGCGGTAGACCTGCCCCTGCCGCACCTCGAAATCCGGGGCGCTGTCCTCCTCCTCCACCTTCACCGAGGCCTCGCTCCGCAGCATCACGATCCGCTCGGAGGCGGCCCGGTAGCGGGCGTCCACCTCGGCCCACACCGCGTGGCGCAGGGCCTCGTCGCCGTCGAGGGGCACCAGGCGCCGGTCGCGCTCGTCGGTCTCTAGCGAGGAGAAGCCGCGCAGGGCGTGGGTGCTGTCGAGCTCCGGCGTACCCACCCGCAGGTCCACGTCGAGGGTGCGGCGGCGCTCGCGGGCGCGCTGCTCCACCGCCCCCCCGCTTGCGGAGAGGCGGAGCACGTCCCGATCCTGCACGGTGAGGGCGAGGTAGTGGACCGGCTCCTCCGCCTGGGGGAGCGCGGCCAGGGAGCGCTCTAGCTCCGAGATGAGCACGTCCTCCGGGGCGGCGAGCGCTGCGGCGAGCAGGAGCGAGACGAGCAAGGGGGGACCTCCTGGGGAGGGGAACGGCGGCGGGGTGCGGGACCTTACGGGGCAGCGGCGCGAAGGGGGAGAGGACCCCTAGCGCGAGATCACCTCTAGCGCCCTGAGAGGAGCGGGCCACCACGCGGGCCTTGATCATCGTTTCACCCCAGTGGGTCATGGGGGGGGGCTCCGGCACGGGGGTTGCGCCCGAACACCCAGGGGGAGAGGGGGCGGCAAGCCCCCGGCAGGGGGGATTGGGGGGGACCCCAACGGGGGACAAGGAGGAGGGCGAGGCCCCCTTGGCGGACGCCACCAGGCCGCCGGTCATCGGGAGGGGGGGACGCACTCCCCGACTCCAGCGGGGGACAAGGAGGAGGGCGAGGCCCCCTTGGCGGACGCCACCAGGCCGCCGGAAATTTGGATCTCAGCGCGCTGGCAGCACCCTCTCCCTCCGCCAACACGGCAAGCGGTGAGCAGAGCTTGGGCCAGGCGATGATCATGGTCGACATGAGCGGCCCCGCTGGCGCGAGGTTGTCTCGCTCCTCCTCTTCAACGCGCCGCTCGCACGACGGGGCCTCTGGTCCGGCCGAAGCGCCCGAGCACCCCGGGGGGAGAGGGAACCGCAGACCCCCTGCGGGGGGGCGTTGGGGGGGGGGCGCAGTCCCCGGCGGGAACCGAGGGTGGCATCGACCTCCAGCGCGGCAACCAGGAGGCCGTGGACCCTGAGGAGGTCAGCCCCCTGACCGCACCGGCCTCGCAGCGCCCCGAGAGCGGTCCCTTGCCCAGACCTTGGCCGCCGCTCCTGCGTCACCGACGAATTCCACGGGCGCGCGGGTCAGCGAGACCCGCGTCACCAGGCATGCGCCGGGGATCAGTACCCCTGCTCCAAGAACCACGCGACCGTGCGCTCCACCGCCTGGTCCATCTCCACCCGCGGGGTGTAGCCCAGGTCCCGGCGCGCCGGCTCCGGGTCATACCAGTGGTGGCGGGCGAAGCCATCCACCACGAAGGGGGTGAGGCGCGGCTCGCCCCGCAGGGGCAGGTTGTCCCAGGCCAGCTCAAGGGCGCCCGCGACGAGGCCGGCGAGCCCGTGGGGGATCTTGCGGCTCAGGGGCGCGATGCCCACCCCCTCCAGGAGCTCGTTCAGCCACTCCACCAGCACCACCGGGTCCTCGTTGCCGATGAAGTAGGCCTTGCCCGCGCAGGGGGCGCCGGCGTCCGTCAGGGCGGAGGCCGCGTCGAGGTGGGCCCAGGCGGCGTTGTCGATGTAGGTCGCGTCCACCCTGGCGCGGCCATCCCCGATGATCGGCAGCTTGCCCGCGGCGGCCCGCTGGAGGATGCGCGGCAGGAGGTTGTTGTCGCGGGGCCCGAAGATCAGGTGCGGACGCAGCGACACGGTGGCGAGCTGCGGCCCGTTCGCACGGAGCACCTCCGCCTCGGCGGCAGCCTTGGACGCTGGGTAGGGGCTGCGGTGCCGCTTCGCATAGGGGAGGTCCTGCGCCCCGTTCTGCACGTCACCGGCGTAACCCACCACCGAGGGGGTGGAGGTGTAGACGAGGCGGCGCACCCCCGCGTCCTCCATCGCCGCGAGGAGGTTGTTGGTGCCGTCCACGTTGGCGCGCCAGAAGGCCCGCTGCCCGCGCTTCTCCCAGAAGCCGGTCATCGAGGCGACGTGGAAGACCGTGTCCACCCCGTCTACTGCGGCGCGGACGGCCTCTTTGTCGAGCAGGTCCCCCTGGAAGGCGACCGCGCCGGTGGCCTCCACCTCGGGGTAGCGGCCCCGCTGAAAGGTACGCACCTCGTCGCCCTGCGCCCGCAGCAGCTCCACCACCCTGCGGCCGAGGAAGCCCCCGCCCCCGGTGACGAGGGCCCTCACGGCGCACTCGCCGGGATGGGGTTCTCGTCCAGGAAGGCGCGGATGCGCGGGATGATCCGGTCGGGCACCTCGTCGAGCACCCAGTGGCCCGCGTCGTCGAAGGTGTAGACCTCCGCCTCGGGGAACCGGGCCCGCCACTCCTCCAGGTAGCCGGGGTGGAAGACGGGGTCCTTCATCCCCCAGAAGATCAGGTGGGGGAAGGGCCGCAGCTCGGGCAGCCCGTCGGCCAACCCCTGGATCAGCCACCTGCTGGGGTGCTCCTGCTCCAGAGGGATCTCCTGGATAAAGCGCATGATCACCTTGCGGTCCCGCCAGGTCCCGTAGGGGAAGAGGTAGCCCTGCCGCACCGCGGGGGTGAAGCGCTCCTTGCGCCCGGTGGCCAGGCCCCAGCCCATCTTGAAGAAGCCGTTGAAGCCCTGCACCACCAGCGGCCCGTAGAGGGGGAGCCGCAGCAGGCGGAGGGACGCGGGGAGCGGGCGCAGGAAGGCCGCGGTGTTCATCACCACGAAGCGCTTGAACACCCCCTTGAGCCGGGCGGCGGCGGCATAGCCGATCGCCCCGCCCCAGTCGTGGACCACCAGGGTGGCCTCCTGCAGGCCGAGGTGCTCCACCAGCGCCACGAGGTTGTCGACGTGATCGCCGATGTGGTAGCCCCAGTCGTCCGGCTTGTCCGACAGACCGCACCCGATGTGATCCGGGACCACGCAGCGGTGATCCCTCGACAGCTCCTTCACCAGGTCGCGATAGTAGAAGGACCAGGTGGGGTTGCCGTGCACCATCACCACCGGAGGCCCCTGCCCCTCGTCGAGGTAATGAAGGCGATGTCCGCCCTTTACTTCCAGGTAGCTCCCCGCCCAGGGGTAGAGCTCCCTCACCGCCGGGGGGAGCGCGTCGCGTTCCGTCTCAGTCATCCGACCTCCGAGGGCACCTCGATAACCCCATAGCCCCGCTGACGCCCCCTGAACCGAGGGATTCCCCTTGCTCACCCGAAGGACCTCAGATAGACCCCCCCGATGCACTCTCTCATACCCAAAGGAGGAGAAGCCATGCGCATGATCGCACTCATGATGGTGTTCACCCTCGCCGCCTGCCCCAAGAAGCCCGAACCTCCTCCCCCCGTGATCACCCCTCCCGCGGTCGTCGAGACGGTGAAGAAGCCTGTGGTGGAAGAGGTCGAGGCCATCGAGATCATCAAGCGCAACTTCCAGCGCGTGCACTTCGAGTACGACTCCACCTCGCTCACCGAGGACTCGCTCACCGCGCTGCGCGAGAACGCTGACATCCTCCAGACCCTCCCCGGCCTGCGGATCGAGGTCCAGGGCCACGCCGACGAGCGCGGCACCACCGAGTACAACATGGCGCTGGGCCAGAAGCGCGGGCAGGGCATCGCCGACAAGCTCTCTGGCATGGGCGTGAGCCGCGACCGCATCGCGGTCATCTCCTACGGAGAGGAGCGCCCCCTCGCCACCGGCGAGAGCGAGAGCGTGTGGAGCCAGAACCGCCGGGCCGAGTTCCGGGTGCTGTCCACCGTCCCCAACGCCGAGATCAGCGGCACCATCCGCTAGGTCCCCTGCGGGCCCTCCCCGCAGCCCCAGAGGAGCCCATGCGCCGTCAGCCAACACCTTTCCTGTGGGGGCTGATCGGCCTCAACGTGCTGGTCTACATCCTCTGGCAGCAGGCCCGGGGGTCCCAGGCGGGGCAGGACCTCATGGCAGCCAACTTCTTGGTGTCGGCCGACGGGGTGCTGGCAGGCAGGGTGTGGACCCTGCTCACCAGCGCCTTCTCGCACATCGACCCCTCACACCTGCTGTTCAACATGATCGCCCTGTACGTCTTTGGTGGTGACGTGGCGCGGGTCATCGGCACGCGCGGGATGCTGCACCTGTACCTGGTCGGGGGGCTGGTCGCATCGCTCGGCCACGTGGCCTTCAACCTCCTGGCCGACAGCACCACCCCCGCCCTAGGGGCGAGCGGCTCGGTGATGGCCATCGCGGTGCTGTTCGGGGCCCTGTTCCCCCGCCGCACCCTGCTGGTGCAGTTCTTCATCCCGGTGCCGGCTGCCCTCGCGGTGGGCGGCTACCTGGTGATGGACTTCCTCGGGCTGTTCGGCCACGGGAGCGGCATCGCCCACGCGGCCCACCTGGGTGGAGCGGCCTATGGCCTCGCCTATTACGTCCTGACCGTGCGTCCGCGGCTGGTGCGGGGCGAGCGCTGAGGGCGCGGGGGACGTCGCAAAATGCGCGGAAAAAGCCCTCTCGGGTGCCCTCACAGGAGGGTCCGGTTATGCCGCCCCCGCCAATGATTTTGCCCCCTGTCAGGAGCGCACATGCTATGGGAAAACGTCGCCATCGAGTCTGTTGACATCGACCTTCCAGACAAGGTGGTCACCAGCGAGCAGCTTGAGAACGCGCTCAGCGCCACCATGGAGCGCTTCGGGATGGAGAAGGGGCTCCTGGAGCGCATCTCCGGCATCAAGGAGCGCCGCTGGTACGACTCCCTCGAGCTACCCAGCGCCATCGCCACCCGCGCCGCCGAGCGCGCCCTGGACAGGGCGGGGATCAGCGCCGGCCAGGTGGACATGCTCATCAACGGCTCGGTCACCCGCGACTACGACGAGCCAGCCACCGCCACCATCGTCGGCGGCAACCTGGGCGTGAAGCACCACTGCTTCACCATGGACATCTCCCACGCCTGCCTGGGCTTCGTCACCGCGATGACCCAGGCCGCCAACGCCATCGAGCTGGGCCAGGCCAACCACGTGCTGGTCACCTCCGGTGAGAACGCGGTGCGCTCGCTGATGGTGGACATCAACCGGCTGAAGGCGCCGGACTGCCACATCAACACCTTCCGAAGGGCCTTCGCCACCCTCACCATCGGCACCGGCGGCGCGGCGATGGTGCTCTCACGGCGGGAGCACTCCAAGAGCGGCCACCGGCTGAAGGGCGCCCTGGGGGTGTCGGCCAACGAGCACAACCAGCTCTGCGTCGGCACCTGGACCGGTGGGATGCAGGCCGACACCGCGGGCCTGCTGGAGCACGGCACCGGCCTGCTCATCGAGTCCTACCCCAAGGCGGCGGCGATGTTCGGGTGGGAGGACGGCGACATCGACCAGTTCATCTCCCACCAGGTGAGCAACGCCCACTTCGAGCGGGTGTTCAACGCCCTGGGGCAGCCCCTCGATCGCAACTTCCGCACCCTGTCCTACCTGGGCAACGTGGCCTCCGCCTCGATCCCCATCACCCTGGTCGAGGCAGAGCGAGCCGGCAAGGTGAAGAGCGGGGATCAGCTCTGCTTCTACGGCGCCGGCTCCGGCCTGGGCGCGATGATCATGAACGTCGGCTGGTAGCGCGCTCCCCGCGGCGCCTGCGGGCGCCCCGCTCCTCGCGGGCGAGGCTCCCCTGGCGGTGAGCGCCCCCTCAGACCCCTCCGCCCTCAGAGAGGAGCCCCTCATGGGACAGAGCTTCAACATCGGCGCGGACCTGCGCGCCTGGGCCGAGCGCGCACCCGCCCGCGACGCGATCCGCTTCATGGTCCCCCACGCGGGCCCAGGCAGGGCGGTGGGGACCAGCCTCAGCTTCGCGGCGCTTGAACGGCTCTCCAACCGCTACGCGCGGGGTTTCGCCGCCTCTGGCGTGGCGCGGGGCGACACCGTGCTGGTGCTGGCAAAGCCCAGCCTCGATTTCTACGCCTTCATGTTCGGCCTGTTCAAGCTCGGCGCGGTGCCGGTGCTGATGGACCCCGGCATGGGCTTCTCCGCCCTGCTGAAGTGCATCGAGCAGATCGGCCCCAAACACCTCGTCGCCATCCCGGTGGTCCACGCGGTGCGGCAGGTGCGCCGGCGCCCCTTCCGCGCGACCCAGACCTTCGTCACCGTGGGGCGGCGTTGGTTCTGGGGTGGCGCCAGCCTGGAGGGGGTGTACCGCGCCGCGGGCGAGGACGACACCCCGTTCGCGATGGCCGACTTTGACGCCGGCGAAGAGGCCTGCATCATCTTCACCTCGGGCTCCACCGGCACCCCAAAGGGGGTCTCTCTCACCCACGGGGCCTTCTCGAAGGTGGTGCGCGACCTCACCGCGGCCTTCTCGTTCACCGAGCAGGACCGCTGGATGGACGCCTTCGCCGCCTTCGTCTTCTTTGACGTCTGCGCCGGGATGACCGCGGTGGTGGTGGAGGGCAACCTGACCAAGCCCGCCACCATCAAGCCCGAGCACGTGGTCCAGGCCATCCAGGAGCACCAGTGCACCGGGGCCTTCGCCTCGCCGATCGTGTGGGCCCAGGCCCTGCGCTACATGGAGCGGCAGGGCCTCGAGCTGCCCAGCCTCCAGCGCGCGGTGACCACCGGCGCCCCGATCGCGGCCGACATGCACCGCCGCTTCCAGGCGGTGGTCGAGGCGGGCGTGCAGCTCCACACCCCCTACGGCGCCACTGAGTGCCTCACCACCGCTCACATCGCCAGCGACGAGATCCTCGGCGAGACCTGGGAGCGGACCCGCGCCGGCCACGGCACCTGCGTCGGGCGCCCGTACCCCGGCACCGCGGTCCACATCATCCGCCTGACCGAGGACCCCCTCCCCGAGTGGTCGGACGAGCTGCTGCTCCCGGTGGGCGAGATCGGCGAGATCGTGGCCGAGACCCCGGTGGCAAGCCCCGAGTACAAGGGGCTGCCCGAGGCCAACGCCGCGGCCAAGATCCGCAAGGGCGACCAGATCCTGCACCGCATGGGCGACCTGGGCTACCAGGACGAGCAGGGCCGCCTGTGGTTCTGCGGGCGCAAGGCGCACCGGCTAGAGACGGCCGAGGGCGTGGTCCCCGCGGTGCCCGTCGAGGGCATCTTCAACGAGCACCCCGCGGTGTTCCGCACCGCCCTGGTGGGCATGGGCCCCCGCGGCGCCGAGATCCCGGTGCTGCTGGTGGAGTCCGAGCAGGGCGCGACCTGGACCGAGGAGGAGCTGCTCGCCCTCGCGGTCGGCACGCGGTGGGAGGGGCTGGTGAAGGCGGTGGCTGGCCACCCGGGCTTCCCCACGGACGCCCGGCATAATTCGAAGATCCGGCGCGAGGACCTGAAGGCCTGGGCAGAGAATCACCTGCGGGGCAAGCTGCCCGGTTGAAGTACCGAGTGGGCTATTCTATCTTGGGGCTCACGCGGAGCCCCCATGACCCTCCCACCTGCACCCCAGATCATCGCAGTAGGCGCCTCGGCGGGCGGCCTGAAGGCCCTGACCGACCTCTTCACCAGCTTCCCCCGGTCCGGGCGCTTCGCCTTTGTGGTGGTCCAGCACCTCTCGCCCCACTTCAAGTCGGTGATGCGCGACCTGATGGAGAAGGTCACCTCCCTCGCGGTGGTGGTGGCAGAGGACGACATGGTGATCGAGGTGGACACCGTGTACCTCAACAGCCCTCACTCCGACCTCTCGGTAGAGGACGGGCGCCTGAGGATCCTTCCGTGGCCGGAGCAGGCGACGGGGCCGCGCTTCCCGATCGATGTGCTGTTCCGCTCCCTGGTGGCCGAGGTGGGAGACAAGGCCATCGCGGTGGTGCTGTCGGGCACCGGCTCGGACGGGTCGAGGGGAATGGCCGAGGTCCACGATGCGGGGGGCCTCACCGTGGTGCAGCGCCCGGACACCGCCCAGTTCGAGGGAATGCCCGACGCCGCCCTCCGCGCCACCACCTGCAACCTGGTGCTGCCCCCCAAGGAGATGGGCCAGGCCCTGCTCGGGCACCTCGAGGATCCCGTCCCCGCGACGAGGTCGGGGGTCCACCACCCCCTGCCGCTAGGAGCCTGTAGCGAATAGCGCCGGATCGGACGAAACGCCGGTTTTGTCCGTGACGCAGCCCGACGATATTCGGCGTTTACTC
>JAFGVK010000166.1 GCA_016938035.1 Deltaproteobacteria bacterium
CCGCGGGGACCCGAACCACACCGTTCAAGGCCTCGGCGGGCGGGCCTGCGCAGCCTGATCGGGGCGCCGGCCGCGCGTCCTCGTGAAAGCGCGCGCCCTCCTCGGGGCGCCGGACCGCCGGACCAGCACCCCTACCCGCGCCCAGTTCAGGCAGGAGGTCCGGTCCGAGCGCCCAACGTCGTGGAAGCGCCCGCCTGTCCGAGGCTCGCCATGCCCCAGCGCCCGGCCCAGAGAGTGAGGCGCGCGCCGACAAGGCTGGCCCGTTCGACTTGGCACCCGGCCGCGACGCGCCACGGCCGTGGCGGGGGCTGCAAGGGACCGCCGAGCCCCAGCCGCTCCGTCACGACTTTCGCCATTTCGCCCATAGCGCCGGATCCAACCGATGAATCGCCCATCTATCGCAAGCCGGAGACGGACGCATGGGCCAGCGCTCCTGTCAGGCTGCCAGGGAGCGCGCACACACGGCCTAGGGGCGAAGACCGCGGGGACCCACCCCAGACCCCTCAAGGCCACGCCGGGGGAGCCTGCGCAGCCTGATCGCGGCGGCAACCCAGGCGGCGCGTCCTCGTGGAGAGGCGCGCCCTCCTCGCGGCGCCGGACCACCCGGGGAGGGGGAAAAAAAAAGCCACCGCCCGAAGACGGTGGCTCCTCCGGTCCCCTGCGGGATCAGGTGACGAAGTAGAACACCAGCCACACGGTGAGGAACACCGAGGCCCACAGGGCGGTGGAGCTAGTGGGCCAGGGCTCTCCCACGGTGCCGCCGGGGGAGGCGTGCGCCCGCAGCCAGGACAGCCCGCTGGTGCCGAGCGCCGCGGCCCGCTCCTCCATCGCCTGCCGCGCCACACCCCAGGTGGACTCGACCTGCCTGAGGACCGCCGGCACGAACTTGCGGTACAGCACGTCGGTGTCGATGTGGGTCGCGTCGAGCTCCGGCGGCTCCAGGTGGGTGCGGGCCAGGAACACGAAGGCCAGGGCCGCGAAGACCAGCAGCTGCAACTGGGTGACCACGTGAGTCATGTGGTAGGCGTTGTACGGCTCCTCCATCGGGAAGGGCAGGATGGCGTACAGGGGAGCGGGGTACACCCCGATGCCGATGCACAGGAAGGCCGCGACGCCCATCGCGATGAGCATGTTGAGGGGCGCCTCCTTGGGCCGCTTGCCGCTGTCGTGGGCGAAGAACGCGAAGTACGGGATCTTGATGCCCGAGTGGTGAAGCACGCCGGCGCTGGCGAAGAGCAGCACCAGGAACGCGATAGTGTGGTGCTCCTCCGCCGCTGCGGTGAGCACCATCGACTTGGTGACGAAGCCCGAGAAGAGCGGGAAGGCGGAGATCGCGGCCGCGCCGACCATAGTGAACCCGGTGGTCCAGGGCATGCTCTTGTACAGCCCGCCCAGCTCCGATGCCTTGATGGTGCCGGTGCGGTGAAGCACCGCGCCCATGCCCATAAACAGCAGGCCCTTGTAGATGATGTGCGCGAAGGCGTGGGACGCCGCTCCGTTGAGGGCGAGGTCCGAGCCGATGCCGATGCCGACGATCATGAACCCGAGCTGGTTGTTCAGCGAGTACGAGAGCACCCGCCGCAGATCGTTCTCGATCACCGCGAAGAAGACCGGGAAGGCGGTCATCGCCGCGCCGATGGGGATGAGGATCTCGGTCCCCGCGAAGCCGCGCGCTAGCGCGTAGATCGCCAGCTTGGTGGTGAAGGCCGAGAGCCACACCGTGCCGGTCGGGGTCGCCTCGGGGTAGGCGTCCTGCAGCCAGTTGTGCAGGAAGGGGAACGCGGCCTTGATGCCGAAGCTGAGGAAGATCAGCGTGTTCCCGGTGCCGCCCAGGCCGATCCGGTTGAAGGCCAGCGAGCCGGTCTCCTTATAGAGGATGATCGTGCCCGCGAGCAGCAGCACCCCGGAGAGCACCTGGATGATCAGGTACCGGAGGCCCACCTTGTAGGAGCGCTCCGAGCGCCTGGCCCAGATGAGGAACACCGAGGTGATGGCGGTGCCCTCCCAGTAGAGGAAGAGCGTCGGCAGGTCACCTGCGAACACCGCGCCGATGGCGGACCCGGAGTACATCAGCGCCGCCACCTGCTGGACGCGGTCGTTGATGTGGAGGGAGTACATCACCGAGAGCAGCGCGGCGAGGTGGAACACCAGCCCGAAGATCCGGGACAGCCCGTCAACCCGCACCAGGTGAAGATCGTAGCCCCACAAGGTGGAGTGCAGGGCGTAGCCGTCCGGGAGCATCCACATGTGGAGCGCACCCAGGAAGGGCAGCAACAGCATGTAGGTGTTGCGGGGCCAGCGAGCCGGGAGCAGCGGGACGAGCAAGGCCCCGACAATAAGGAGCAGCCCCGGTGGGATGGCTTCAATCATTGTAGTAGTCCTTCGGGCGCTGGGTCAGCCGGCGCAGCTGAGTGGCGAGCAGGACCAGCCCCACGTACCCGACGAAGCCGTACAGGGAGTGGAAGCCCACCATGTTTTCAAAACCGTACTCACCGTGCTTGTCGTAGAAGAGGTCCATGAGCGTGACCAGCGCGCCGATCCCGATCAGGATGTAGATGACGAGGTCGACGTTCTTCTTCTGGTCCAGCCAGTAGACCTTCTCGTCCTTGGGGAGCTCTTCCATATCAGCCTCCAATCGCGATAGGAGCGAGGAGATCGTGCACGTTGTTCGCGAAGAAGAACAGCACCACCGTACCGATCGCGGTGAGCGAGAGCGGCACCACCATCAGCCAGTGCGCCTCCTTCATCCCCTCGGGCAGGGGGTGGTGCGAGTCGGCCCTGGGGGGCCGGAAGAAGGCCCTACCGATGATGGGGCCGAGGTAGGCGATCGACAGGAGGCTGGAGATCATGTAGACGGCGACGAACAGGTACTGCCCTGTCTCCGCGGCTCCCAACGCCAGATACCACTTGGACCAGGCGCCGCCCGTGGGCGGCAGGCCCATGATGGAGAGGGAGGCGATGAAGAAGGCGGTCATGGTGATCGGCATGGTGCGGCCGATGCCGTCCATGTCCGAGATCTCGGTCTTGTGCGTGGCCACCATGATGGCGCCGGCAGCGAAGAACAGGGTGATCTTGGCCATCGCGTGCATGGCGATGTGCATCCCACCGCCGACGACGCTGTCCCCGGTGGCGATCGCCGCCGCGAGCACGATGTAGGCGAGCTGGGAGATGGTGGAGTAGGCGAGCCGGGCCTTGAGGTTGTCCTGCTTGAGCGCCACGACGCTGGAGGACAGGAGGGTGAAGCCCGCGACCCACATCAACCACTCGGAGTACGACCCCGCGGCGAGGAAGTCGATGCCGAAGATGTAGATGACGATCTTCAGCACCGAGAACACGCCGGCCTTCACCACCGCCACCGCGTGGAGCAGGGCGCTGACCGGCGTGGGGGCCACCATCGCGTTGGGCAGCCAGCGGTGGAAGGGCATCAGCGCGGCCTTCCCGATCCCGAAGAAGTACAGGCCCGCGAGCACCGCCACGGGCCAGCCGCTCGCCTTGCCCGCCAGGACCCCGCCCACCGTGAACTCGGTGGTGCCGGCGATGGCGTAGGTCCAGACGATGGCGGTGAACAGGAAGAGCACGCTGGTAGAGACGAGGATGCCCAAGTAGATGCGCCCCGCGCGCTGGGCGGTCGCGTTCTGGTGGTGGGTCACCAGCGGGTAGGTTGAGAAGGTGAGCATCTCGTAGAAGAGGAACAGGGTGAACAGGTTCCTCGCGTAGGCGATGCCCAGCGCCGCGGTGATCGCGAGCGGGAAGTACGAGAAGAAGCGGGTCTGGTTCTCCTCGTGGTGGCCCCGCATATAGCCGAAGGCGTAGACGCTGGTGACGATCCACAGCCCCGAGGCCACCAGGGCGAAGAGCATCCCGAGCGGCTCCACCTCAAAGGCGATGGGCAGCCCCTCGAGCACCTCCCACAGCACCAGGCCCGGCCTGCCGCCGGCGTTGACCACCGGGAGCAGGGTGAGGACGGTGCCGAAGGTGAGCACTCCCCACAGGACCGTCAGGCTGTCCCGCGCGTTGGGCCAACGCCCGGTGAGGGCGGTGGACAGACCGGCGACGGTCGGCAGCAGGAAGGAGAGGATGATCGCGAGGTCGGTGCTCATGGCATCACCCCCAGCAGCTGCCGGGCCGCAGCCTCAGCCACACCCACCGTCCAGGTGGTGTTGATCCCAAAGAACACAGTGGCTCCAACGAGAATCCAGGTAGGGATGAGAAGGATGGGCGGGGCCTCGATGCGGTCAGCCTGCCCCTCGGGAGGGGACTGGAAGTAGGCCACGTCGATGACGCGCCAGACGTACACCAGCGCAAGCAGCGAGGAGAGCACGATCAGCAGGGCGATGCCGATCCACCCCTTCTCGATAGCGGCCAGCACCAGGTACCACTTCGAGATGAAGCCCACCGTGCCGGGGACACCGATCATCGAGAGCCCGCCGACGACCCAGGCAGCGAAGGTGAGCGGCATGCGGCGCCCAAGGCCCCGCATGTCCGCGATCTCGTGGGTGGCGAGGCGGTAGAAGATACTCGCCACCACCATGAACAGCCCGGCCTTCATCAGCGCGTGGTTGAACAGGTGGACCAGCGAGCCGGTCAGGCCCGCCACGCTCACCATCGACAGGCCGAGGGTCATGTACCCGATCTGCGCGATGGAGCTGTAGGCGAGGAGGCGCTTGATGTTGGTCTGGTAGATGGCCGCCAGCGAGGCGACGAACATCCCGATCAGCGACAGCGGGAGGAGCAGCCAGTCCAGGTGCAGCACCCCAAAGACGAAGGTCGCACCGAAGACGGTGAAGATCATCCGGACCAGCAGGTAGAAGATCACCTTAGTCGCGGTCGCAGACATCAGCGCCGAGACCAGGTCCGGTGCGTAGGTGTAGGCCTTGGGCAGCCACTGGTGCAGGGGAAACACCCCCAGCTTGATCGAGACGCCGGTGGTGATGAAGGCGAAGGCGACCATGATGGTGCGGGTGTGCTGCACCCCCGGCAGCAGCACGGCGAGGTCCGCCATGTTGAGCGAGCCGGTCATCTGGTACATCAGCCCGATGCCGATGAGCACGAAGGTGCCGCCGATGGTCCCCATCACTAGGTAGGAGAAGGCGGCGAGCGGCGCCCGCCGCCCGGCCCCTAGCCCGATCAGGGTGTAGCTGGCGAGGCTGGTGATCTCCAGGAAGACGAACACGTTGAAGGCGTCGCCGGTGACCGTGATCCCCATCAGGCCTGCGATAAAGAGGAGCGTGGCCGTGTAGAAGAGGTACATCCGCTCCGGCGCCAGGTCTAGCCGGATGCGGGTGGGCATCGCCGGGATGACCACGCTCGCGATCATGGCGACGATCACCATGACAAAGGCGTTGACCGTGTCGACGCGGTACTCAATCCCCCAGGGAGGGGCCCACCCACCCAGCTGGTAGGAGATGGGGCCGGTGGTGAGCACCTCGTGCAGCAGGTTGGCGCTGACGAAGAGGGTGAACCACGCCACCGCCATCGCCCACAGGTGGGTCAGGCGCCGGTTCCGAATCAGGAGGGTGATCGGCGCGGCGACCAGCGGTGCTACGACCACCAGTACCGGAAACTGCTGAATCATAGCGCACCCGTCAGGTCGATTTTGTAGATCTCGTCCTCTTCCGCCGTGCCGTAGCCCTCGTGGATGCGGGCGACGAGCGCGAGGCCAGCGGCCGTGGTGGCCACGCCGACGACGATGGCGGTGAGCATGAGGACGTGGGTGAGGTTGTTGGAGTAGACGATCCCCTCGTGCCCCTCAGCCACCACCTCGTGCCCCCCGTGGTGCGCCTCGTGGTGGTGCGCGAAGGCGCGGGTGTCGCTGAGGTGACCGGCGGTCACCGGCTGGTTGTGGGCGGCGACCTCCTCCACCATGTCCGACTCGGGGAGGATCGGCGCGGTGCCGCCGTTCACCTTTCCCATCGAGACGTAGAACATGATGACCGACACCTGAAAGAGGTTCAGGCCCATCAGCTTCTTGATGAAGTTGTCACGCGCGATGACGATGTACAAGCCGATCATCATCAGCACGATCACGACCCAGTAGTTCCATAGACCGAGAAACGCCATCACCGACGCCCCCTGCCCGCGAGGGCGTAGTAGATGACCAATAGTCCAGAGGCCACCCCGACCCCGACACCGCCTTCGATCATCGCGATGCCGTAGTGCTGTCCGTGAACGGGATGATGCTGGGCGAGGTAGCCGTACTCAAGGAAGTTGCCCCCGAGGAGGAGGGTCACCCAGCCGGTGCCCCCGTACATCAGCAGGCCGATGGCCAGGGTGATCTCCAGGACGCGCTGTGGCACCGCCCGCTTGAGCTGGTCGAGGCCGAAGACCAACCCGTAGAGGATCAGCCCCGCCGCGGTGATGACCCCCGCCTGGAACCCGCCCCCCGGGCCAAAGTCACCGTGAAACTGCACGTAGAGCGCGTAGAGGAGGATGAAGGGGATCAGCATCTTGGCGGTGACGCGGAGCACCACCATCTCGCGCACCTTCATCGGAGCCTTGGGTTCCTCACTCATGCCTCACCTCCCTCTGTGCCCTTGGAGGGGTCCTGCTTGCGGCCCCGGAAGACCCCGCCGAGCAGGGCCATGACCCCGGTCGCCGCGGTGAGCACCACGCTCGTCTCGCCGAGGGTGTCGTAGCCACGCCAAGACGCGAGGACCGCGGTGACCACGTTCGGGATGCCGAAGCGGAGCGCCTCCTCGGAGACGTACTCGTTGGCCACGTGGTGGTGGATGGGCGCCATCGGATCGCCGTACAGGGGCATGTCCAGGGTGCCGTAGATCAGCGCCGCGCCGGTGAGCCCGACGACCACAAAGGGGAGCAGCCTCGTGGGCTGCTGGCGCTCCTGGGTGTCGGTGAGGAGCAGCCCCCCCAAGATCAACACCGTGGACACCCCCGCGCCGACGCTGGCCTCGGTGATGGCCACGTCCACCGCGTCCATGAACGTGAACAGGCTCGCGCTCAGGAACGAGAAGACCCCCAGCAGCATCGCCGCCGAGAACAGGTCCTTGCTCCTCGCGATGGCGACCGACACGGCGAGGAGCAACAGGAAGAACAAGGCCTCAATGGGAAACTGCATCTTCTTCCTCGCAGTCGATCTTGACGCCGTGGGCGTAGGCAGCCTTGACCAGCGCATGCCCGGAGATCGGGCTGGTGAACCAGACAAAGGCCAGCACCATGATGAGCTTCACCGCCACCATCCAGTCGGGCGACTGGAGGAGGAGGCCCAGGATCACCAGCAGGGTGGCCAGGGTGTCGCCGAGGCCCGCGGCGTGGGACCGCGTGTACACGTCGGGGAAGCGGAGGACCCCAATCCCTGCGATGATGGCGAAGGTCGCCCCACTGAGCAGGAAGATCCAAGAGAGAATGTCTAGGGCGAGCGCCATGATCAAGCCCGCTTTTCGTCGTCGGCCAGCGAGCCGTACCGAGCGAATTTGAGTACGGCGAGCGTACCGATGAAGTTCATAAGCGCGTAGGTCAGTGCCATATCGAGGAACTGCGGGCGCCCCATCAGGAAGCCCGCCACCGCGATCAGCAGCACCGTCTGCGTGCCAAAGACGTTGACCGCGAGGACGCGGTCGAACACCGTGGGCCCCAGGGCCGCCCGCACGAAGGCGAGGGCCATGGTGATCAACACGGCGATAGTGGCGACAAGAAACATCAGCCCTCTCCCTCCAGCCACGCGACCTTCTTGTCCATCTCCCCGGTGAGGAGGCCCTCGTAGGACCCCTGGGTGAGGGCGTGGACCAGGATCGTGTTGTCTCGCACGTCCAGGGACACGGTGCCTGGCGTGATGGTGATGGAGTTGGCGTACAGGACCTGACCCAGGTCCGTCTTCTGGGAGGCCTTCACCCGCACCAAGCGCTGGTGAATGGGCATCCCCGGAGAGACGATCGCCTTCGCCACATCCCAATTCGCCTTGACAATCTCCCAGGTGATCCACGGGAGGTACAGCAGCATCCGCGGCAGCAGGCGGAAGGGCTGGCCCTCCTCGTCCACGACGCCTAGCCGCACGCCAAGCGCCACCACGGCGATCACTGACAGGACCCCGTAGGTGTTGATGAGAAAGACGTAATGCCCCGACCAGATGAGCCAGGTGGCCATCAGGAGCAGGGCCGTCGCCGTAAAGTGGAGAACTCTGTGGGGCACGATACCTAGTCTCCTGTTGGGGTCAGCGTGGCCGGCCTAGTTAGCGGATCACGTGGCAACATGCAACGCGGTCGATGTGTCTAATTTTTGGCGTTACAAGCCAGCCCAGCTGCGTCGCGCGCTCCTGGTTCGCGGAGGCTGATCTGCAAGGGAGGAGCAAGCGTCGCAGCCTGTGGACCGGGCCCTGTCGCAGCCCCGGGGCCCGTTGCCAGAGCCCAGGTCTCGACCGTGTCTCACAGCGAGGTCCTCGTGGCGGCGCCGGCGGCGCGGGGGCGGCCAGGCCCTCGGGGGAGGAGCGGGACCCCGCAGTGGTACGCTCCGACAGAGGAGCCCGCCGGCCTCCGCCCGACAGAGGAGCGCGCCGGGGGGTGGGACCGCGCGGGCCGCTCCTGCCGACGCGGGCTGGACACCCGTGGGGGGCGGGAGCCGCGCGGCGGCGACCCGGCGTCCCTCACCCCCGCGGGGCGACGGGCGCGGCCGGCGGCTCCCAACACCGACGCCGCTGCCGCTCGCCGCGCGTCCCCCTCACTGCGCTCGCACAACACGGAACCTGTACCTTTTACCCATCACATACGGTCAGCCCCCCGACGCACGAGGCGGGCCGGTGCCCCGTCCACACGGCGAAGCGCGCGACGGGCGACGTCAGCTGGTGGTCTCCTCGGCGGGATGCCGTGGGTCCACCGAGGCTGGCCGGTGGAGGGATCGATGCCCGCCTCCGTCCGCGAACCTGACGCGGGGAGCTGCTGGCCAAAACCGCTGGCGCTACCGCCCCGGCGGGGCTGGCCGAGGCGAGCCCGCGCGAGGAGCCGCTCCACCCGTCACATCCCGCGTGATTTTCCCCTCCCTCGGAGCGGTCCCCGCCCACTCCGTGGCCTCGCGGCGACAGGGGCTCGGCCCGCGGCGCGGCCCCGCGCAGGTCCAAGGTCCCGAACGCGGGGCGGCGAGCCGGGCCCCCAGGGCCATACCCCCCAAAGAATACGCCGCTACCGAGTCTCTGGCGGGTGGTCCTCGATGCCGGGCTCAAAGAGGAAGTAGCCCACCGCCTGCCCACCCTCCGACGCGTAGTAGTCGGTGATCCACAGGTGAATCCGCGACCCCACCACCTGGGCCGTGACCGTGTTGATCACCTCGTCGGGGCTGTTGTTGATCGGGATCGGGTTGTTGAGGTCCTTGCGCCAGGTGATCCCCCCGTCGGTGGAGGTGGCGAGGGCCAGGTGGTGGTGGTTGCTGGCCTGATAGGAGCCGTAGCTCACCCACTCCTCGAAGCCGATGTAGAACATGTAGAGGGTGCCCTCAAAGTCCACCACCGTCGCAGAGGTCATCCCAGAGGCGTCGAAGTACTCGGGACCCGCGGTAATGATCGGGTAGTTTGAGGTGGTCCAGTCGTCGAGACCGAAGGCGGAGGTGCCGTAGATCTCGCACTCCTCTGAGAAGTCATCGCGGTGAGCGGCAACAAAGCCGGTGAGCGACCCGGTGTCGCTCACCCTGATGGTGAGGGGCCAGCAGACCCTGTTGTCCGACCAGATGTCGGTGAAATCCATCACCGGGTTGGAGGGGAGCTTGGACCAGCTCACCCCGTCCGGAGAGGTCGCCACCCCCATCCCCCAGTCGCCCGCGTTGACATTATAGCCTTGATACGCCATTATATAGCGGCCTGCAGCAGGGTCCCACACGATCTGGATGGCCGACATGGCGTCCTGGTCCCAGGCGCCGGGGGAGCTCTCGAGCAGGGGGTTCTGAGGGTGGGTCTCCCACTGGGTGCCGTTCGCCGACACGGCGTAGCCGAGCCCCCAGTCCCCATGCTGAGCGCCGAGAGGGAGCCCCGAGTACCACATCTGGTAGAAGGGGTGCCCCAGCACCTCGGTCGCGATGAAGCCCACCGAGTCGATCGACGGCCCCCAGGACTCCCCCACCGAGAAGACCGGGTTGCAGTCGTACGAGGACAGCTTGGTGCCCGCGATCGGCGAGAAGGCGCACTCTGTGACCATCCCGGGATCCACGTCGGGCTCCTCCGGGTTCAGGTCATAGTCCTGCGTACAGCCCGACAGGAGCGAGGAAATCGCCAGACTACTCCAGACCGTACGCATGCTCGCACTCCACCACCGCGAAGGTGTCACAGGCCGCTGACAAGACGCAGGTGAGCTCACCGTCCACGTCCGCGCCGACCTCCCGGTTGTACACACAGCCCTGCACACAGGAGTCGTAGTTGGGGTAGGCGGCGTAGCCGCACTCCACCGCCAGCTCCATACACAGATCCTGGCACACCTGTAGCGCCGAGGCGGTGTTGTCGCCCCCGGTACACCCCGCCAGAAAGAACACCACCGCCACCCACGCGCTCATGGACGGACCTCCGTTGAACCCCCACAAGCTATCGGCTTCCAGGTCCAAGTGTCACCAACAATGAGGACGGGTTAGCTGCGGCACCAAAAGGAGTATGCCCATGAGCCGCTACGAGCACCGCGCGATCGAGCCCCGCTGGCAGGACTGGTGGGAGAAGCACAAGACCTTCGCCACCGCGACCGACCGGACCAGGCCAAAGTACTACGTCCTCGACATGTTCCCCTACCCCAGCGGCTCGGGCCTCCACGTGGGGCACCCCAAGGGCTACGTCGCCACCGATGTGGTCGCGCGCGCCAAGCGGATGATGGGCTTCAACGTGCTCCGGGTGATGGGCTGGGACTCCTTTGGCCTCCCCGCCGAGCGCCAGGCGATGCGCGAGGGGCTGCACCCCCGCGACATCACCAGCCGCAACATCGCCACCTTCAAGGGGCAGCTCAGACAGCTCGGGCTCTCCTACGACTGGGGCCGCGAGCTGGCCACCTCCGACGAGCGCTACTACCGCTGGACTCAGTGGATCTTCGCCCGACTCTATGAGAAGGGGCTCGCCTACCAGGCAGAGGTGCCGGTCAACTGGTGCCCGGCCCTGGGCACGGTGCTGGCGAACGAGGAGGTCAAGGACGGGGTCTACGTCGAGACCGGTGACCCTGTGGAGCGGCGCAACCTCAAGCAGTGGATGTTCCGCATCACCGAGTACGCGGAGCAGCTCCTCGACGGCCTGGAGGGCCTCGACTGGCCAGAGGGTATCAAGGACATGCAGCGGAACTGGATCGGCCGCTCTGAGGGCGCCCACATCCGCTTCCCGATCAAGGGCCACGACGCGCACATCGAGGTGTTCACCACCCGCCCCGACACCCTGTTCGGCGGGACCTACGCGGTGCTGGCCCCCGAACACCCGCTGGTGGAGCGGATCACCACCGAGGCGCAGCGCGCGGCCGTGACAGCGTACCGGCTGGAGGTCACCCACAGGTCGGACCGCGATCGGACCGGTGCCTCCGCGGACGCGGAGAAGACCGGCGTCTGGACCGGCGCCACCGCGATCAACCCTGCCACCGGCGCCGAGATCCCCATCTGGATCGCGGACTACGTGCTCGCCAGCTACGGCACCGGCGCGGTCTTCGCGTGCCCCGCCCACGACGAGCGCGACTACGCCTTCGCCAAGACCTTCGGCCTCCCCATCGTGCGGGTGGTGGAGGGTGGCGACCTCGCGGTGGAGGCGTGGACCGGCGACGGCGCCCACGTGAATTCCTCCTTCCTCGACGGGATGGACATCGCCGCGGCCAAGAGGGCGATGATCGCCTGGCTGGAGGCGCAGGGACACGGCGACGGCACAGTGCAGTACCGCCTCCGCGACTGGCTCTTCTCGCGGCAGCGCTACTGGGGTGAGCCCTTCCCGATGGTCTTCACCGAGGACGGCGAGGCCCACCTGCTCCCCGACAGCGCCCTGCCGGTCCGCCTCCCCGAGCTGGACGAGTACCGTCCCACCGAGGACGGGCAGCCCCCCCTCGCCCGCGCCGCTGAGTGGGCGGTCACCGAGTTCGAGGGTCGCCCCGCGGTGCGCGAGGTGAACACCATGCCTCAGTGGGCGGGGTCCTGCTGGTACTACCTGCGCTTCCTCTCCCCCAACCGCAGCGACGTGGCCTGGGATCCGGACGAGGAGGACTACTGGATGCCGGTGGACCTCTACGTGGGCGGCGCCGAGCACGCCGTGCTCCACCTGCTCTACGCCCGCTTCTGGCACAAGGTGCTCTATGACCTCGGGCTGGTCACCAGCCCCGAGCCCTTCAAGCGCCTGTTCAACCAGGGGATGATCCACGCCAATTCGTACCGTGACGAGCGGGGCAAGTACTTCTACCCCGAGCAGGTCGAGGAGCGGGACGGCGGCTGGTTCGTGAAGGAGAGCAACACGCCGGTCAGCACCAGGCTGGAGAAGATGTCCAAGTCCCGCTACAACGTCGTCAACCCCGACGACATGTGCGAGCAGTACGGCGCCGACGCCCTGCGCCTCTACGAGCTGTTCATGGGGCCGCTGGAGGACTCGGCCCACTGGGAGACCTCCGGCGTAGCGGGCACCCGCCGCTTCCTGGACCGCGTGTGGCGCCTGGTGGTGGACCCAGAGTCCGGGGGCCTCTCAGCGAAGCTCACCCGCGACAAGCTCGACAACGCCGAGCTGGAGCGCGCCCTGCACGCGGCGATCAAGAAGGTCACCGAGGCCATCGAGAGCATGAAGTTCAACACCGCCATCTCCGAGATGATGATCTTCATCAACGAGGCGACCAAGGCGGAGAAGGTCCCAGTGGCCTGGATCGAGGACTTCGTGCTGATCCTCAACCCCTTCGCGCCGCACCTCGCCGAGGAGCTGTGGCGGGTGCTCGGCCACGAGGCCTCCACCGCCTTCGCCGCGTGGCCCACCTATGACGAGGCCAAGCTGGTGGTGAACACCATCACCCTCGCGGTGCAGGTGAACGGGAAGCTCCGCGCGACCCTGATCCTCCCCGCCGACGTCACCCAGGAGGCGGCGATCGCGGCGGCGCGGGCCGACGAGAACGTGCAGCGGTTCCTCCAGGGAACGGTCCGGCGCGAGATCTACGTACCGGGCCGGCTGGTCAACATCGTCGCCAAATAGGCCAGACGGTTTCTGGGCTGGCGGTGGAAAACATCGCCAGCCCAGCCCTTCGTCACATACAATGGCTGGGAACCAGCCTCTTGGGGGAGCCGTCATGCTGAAGTGGACCCTTGTTCTCGCCGCGCTCACACTCAGCGCGTGCAACGGAAAGGACACCGGCGATGAGCCGGTCGACACCGACACAGACACCGATGCGGATACCGACACCGATACGGACACCGACACAGACACCGATACGGACACCGATACGGACACCGATACGGACACAGACACAGACACAGACACAGACACAGACACAGACACAGACGCCGACCTCAACTGCCAGGCGGACTACGGTTCCCCCGATCTGTCCGGGGTCTGCGAAGAGGTGGAGGTCTTCTGTGGAGACGTGGTCTTCGGCTCCACCGTGAACGGCGCCACCCTCTACGACTTCGAGTGGTATGAGGACGCCTACTGCATGGGCCCCTGGGGGGGCAACGCGGATTTCGACGCCGCTGAGCGCTCGTACCACATCCGGCTGCTGGAGGGCTCCACCGCGCGGGTCACCGTGGACGGGTGCGGGGACATCGGCGTCCGCGGGCTTAGGACCGAGGACGAGTGCCAGCCCAACGGGACATACATGCAGAACAAGTGCATGCACGGCGGCTCCGAGGACACCCAAATCCTTCCCGATGCTTGGATGATCGCGGTGGGCGGCCCCATGGAGTACACCATCGTCATCGATGGGCTGGATGGGTACGAAGGCAACTACCGGATGCAGGTGGAGTGCTTCGAGTAGCGCACCGCGCGTTTCTTTCAGCGCTGGCGGCGTGGGAGAGGCGATCTTCCGCGTCCCGGTGTAGTATGCTGCAGGGGTGCAGGAGTCTCTATGTTCCACCGCGTGATCACCATCGCCACGTTCGCTCTCATCGGCTGCTCCAACCGCATCCCGGTGACAGATCCCACGGGTCTGGATACCGACACCGACCCGCAGACCGACACCGACGCCGATGTTGACACCGACACCGACACCGACACCGACACCGACACCGACACCGACACCGACACCGACGCCGACACCGACGCGGACACCGAGCCGGTGTTCAACTGCCGGGACGACTACCGCTATCCCCCGTTCCCCGACGGCGAGTGCCTGGAGGAGCCGATCTACTGCGGCGACCTGCTCTGGGCCAACAACGCCCGGGGCAGCACCCACTACGACATGCAGTGGTATGACTGGGCTGGAAACGCCGGCTCTTGGGGGATCAACGCGGACTGGGACGCCCCAGAGCGCAGCTATCACATCAAGCTGCTCTCGGGACAGTCGGCCGAGGTGACCCTCTACAGCCCCTGCGACGATCTGGTGCTGCGCGCCTTCCGCACCAGGGACGAGTGCGTGGAGTACAACCCCGGCGCCGCCCAAGCGCCCCAGGCCCTCTACGTCTCTCGCTCGGGGAGCAACCAGGTGATCTCCCCGATCAACATGACGGGCGGCACCTATGACTACGAGTACACCATCGTGGTCGATGGGTTGGAGGGGGCAGTAGCCAACTACGAGCTCAAGGTGGAGTGCTTCCAGTAGCGGAGCTGATCCAGGCCACCGCCGCGAAGAACGCCGCGAGGGCTGGTACGGGCCACACCGCCGCGCCATGCGCCCACAGGGCGAGGCCGGCGTGGGCGGGGAGCAGATCACCTCCCAGCACCGCGCCCAGCCAGGTCCCCCCGAGCAGCGCGAGGGTCTGTGCGGCCCCCTGCCAGATCAACGCCAGCGCCAGGGAGCTCCTCCAGCCGCTGCGACGCAGGAGCAACAGCCCCGGCGCGCCCACCAGGAAGGTCAGCGCCATCGCCACCAGCACCCCCCAGGACAGCCCCATCTCCAGCGCCACCCCCCCTCCGCGCACCCGCATCATCCCCACGCCCGATAGGGAGGCGCCGAGAAAGGAGACGACGCCCACCGCCAGCCCGCCCGCCCAGGCTGGAAGCCTGATCAGCAGGGGGGTATACATGACTTGCAGTTTCATGGTCATGCGCTAACCGGCCCGCTGCCCCCGAGAGTGATCCACGATGCTCAACCCTGGCCAGGAGATCGGTGCCTACGTCGTCGAAGCCCTGACCGGCTCCGGCGGGACCGCGGTGGTGTACCGGGTCCGGCACAGGGTCCGCCAGAGCCTGCACGCCCTCAAGGTGCTCTCGGTCACCTCCGAGACGATCCGCGACCGCATGGTGCAGGAGGGTGAGGTGCAGGCCTCGCTCCACCACCCCAACGTGGTGGCGGTCAACGACGTGGTGGACGTCCACGGGGACCCCGGCTTGGTGATGGAGTTCATCGAGGGGCCAGCGCTCGACGAGGCGATGCAGCAGTACCGCCTCGATCCCCGGGCGGCGGAGGCGCTGTTCCTGGGGATCCTCTCCGGGGTGCGGCACGCGCACGCCTTCGGGCTGGTGCACCGCGATCTCAAGCCCGCCAACGTGCTGCTCGCCCGAACCGCCGGGGGCTTCGTGCCCAAGGTCACCGACTTCGGGCTCGCCAAGGTGCTCGACAACGGCGACGCCGACGTGGGCCGCACCAGGGCCGGGGTGGCGATGGGCACCCCCGCCTACATGGCCCCCGAGCAGATCCGCGACGCCCGCACCGTCGACCAGCGGGCAGACATCTTCTCCCTCGGCTGCCTGCTCTACGAGCTGTTCACCCACCAGCGGGCCTTCTCGGGGCAGCAGGCCCTCGCGGTCTACAACGCGGTCATCGACGGCGCCTACCTGTCGCCCCGCGAGCTGGTGCCCGACCTCGATCCCAGAGTGGAGAACGCCATCCAGGGCTGCCTGATCGTGGAGCGCGAGGAGCGCATCCCGGACTGTGAGACCCTGGGCAAGGTGCTGCGGGGCGATCTGAGGTGGCAGATCCCCGACCACCCGGACTCCTACGATCTGGACCCAGACCCCACCACCGCCACCGTACCGCTCGACGCGCCCGCCCTGCTCATCGCGGGCGCGGCCGACACCGGCACCCTCACCGTGGCCTCCCCGATCCGGCCCGCCGGAGCGCCCCACGCACCGCGGGGCAGGGGGCTCCGCTGGGCGATCTGGGGGGTGGGCGCCGCGGGGCTGATCGGCTTGGTCGCGCTGGGGGTGAGCCTGTGGGGGATCAAGACCCTCCTGCAGGAGGAGGCCGCGGGCACCGCGCCGGTCCCCGCCGCACCGATCATGGTCCAGGGGACCCCGCCGGCGCCATCCACCGCCGAGGTGCCTGCCCCTAGCGCCCCCCAGCCCGGGGCGGCCCCGGCCGGCCGCGCGACACAGCCGGTCCCGCAGCAGGCCCCCCCGCAGAGCCCGAGCGCGGCTCCAGAGAAGCCCCCGGCCCCAGAGGAGGTCCCGCCCCCTCAAACGCCGCGCGCCCCAAGCGGCAAGGCGACCGCTGCCGCCGCGCAGATCACCGCGAAGGTGCTCTCTGTCCCGCCCACCGCCGAGCTGGAGGTGGACGGGATCTCAGTGGGGCGCACCCCCAGCAAGCTGCCCCTCTCCGAGGGTTTCCACGAGATCCGGGTCAAGGTCAGCGACCAGGAGGGGCGGTTCTCGCTCCACGTGCGCGCCGGGGGCGAGAACAAGTGGTGCTACGCCTTCGCAGAGGGCAAGGCCTATGAGGGCTCCTGCCCGCGCTGAACCCAGGCCGGCTCGCTGGACGGCGCCCCGCTCCACAGCGGGGCCCGACTGGGACGGCGGACGTGTTATGTGCGCTCTCGGAACACCGCGTGAAAGGTCGCTCCGTGACGCCCCCCTCCCCCCAGGGGTGAGCTCGCGGTGCCGGTCCAGTCAGCGCGCGGGGGCCCCTCCGAGGAGACAGCATGTGGCTATTGTGGACAGCGTCGGCCCTGGCGGCGCCCGCCTGTGGGGACCTCCCCGCGCTGGTGGAGCAGGGGTGGGCTGCCTTTGAGGACGCTGAGCTGGGACGCGCTAAGGACGCGGTGAGCCTAGCCTTCCAGAGCCTGATCTGTCAGCCCCGGCCGGTGGACAGAGACACCCTCCTCTCCCTGTACCGCCTGGACGCGCTCCGAGCGGTGTCGATGGAGCAGGAGGATCAGGCCCTCTACGCCACGGTGCGGCTGGTCACCGCGGAGCCGGTGGAGGCTCCCCCCGCCAGCTTTGGCCCCACGCTGATCGAGCTCCACCGCACCTGGAGCGGGCGCCTCAGCGGCGCCACCGCGCAGGTCACGGTGGCGGGCGACGGCATCGCCTGGGTGGACGGGCGCGCGGTGCGGGCCGAGACCCCCCTCAAGGTGGTACAGGGCGAGCACCTGATCCAGGTGCCCCTCGGCGAGGGATGGAAGAGCGCCCTCACCGACGTGAGCGCGGATCTGGTGCTCTCACCCACGGCCCAGCACCTCCGCGGCGCCCCGGCAGGTCAGAGCGCTCCCCCGTCCAGCCCGGTCACCGACGAGGCGGCGGGCAAAGGGAGCGTGAGCGCCGCCGCGACCGCGCCGCCCCCAGAGGACCGCGTCGCGCCCCCTGGGGTGGGGAGCGCGGCGAGCATGGGCGACGCGCCGGAGGACGCCGACGAGACGGAGGAGCCGGGCCAGGCCAGCGCCGCCGGTGAGACCAGCGCAGGGGGTGAGACCGGCGCAGGGGGCGAGACCGGCGCAGGGGGCGAGGACGACGCGGCGGAGGACGAGGGCACCGAGCGCATCGCCCCCTCCACCCTGGCAGCGGCGGACGAGACCACCGCTGGGAAGGCCGACCTGCTCCCGCCGCCCGCTGCGCCCCGCGGCGGGCGCGGAGCCCGCCCCTGGGTCCTCGGGACCGGGGGGCTGCTCACCACCGCGGGCCTGGCCACGGTGGGACACGCGTGGACCCAAGAGCGGGCCTACCTCGCGGACCCCTTCGACGCCCCGGCCTACGGCTCCTGCAGGCAGGCTGACCCCTGCTACATCGACAAGCGCGACGACGCGATCCGCGCGGCGGGCGCCAACATCCAGCTCGAGTACCTGATCGGCTACGCCCTGAGCGCCGCGGGGGTCTCGATCTCCGGCCTGAGCCTGACCCTCCACAAGGGCGGCGCCACCGTCCAAGGAGCGTGGTAGTGAACCTCATCGCAGCGCTGCTGCTCACGGGCTGCTGGCTGTCGGACGACGAGATCCAGGCCCACGCCGACGGCACCGACGCCTGGGACGGGATCACCCTCACCGGGGTGGTCCCGGAGTCCGGTCTCTCCACAGGAGGGCAGCAGGCGGTCCTCTGGGCAGAGCCCACCTCCGACTACGCGTCGGTCCGCTTCGGCGACCGCGACGCCGAGGTGCTGGAGGTGGCCGAGAGGCAGCTCACCGTCCGAACCCCACCGGGGGAGGAGGGCTGGGTGACGGTGTCGGTCTCCACCGCCACCCTCGGGGCATCCCTCCCCGAGGCCTACTACTACTGGGAGGACGGGCAGGGTCGCACCGGACTGATCGGGTCGGTGGAGCGCTTCTCCCCGGTGGGCGGCGGCTGGGACGCGGACCTCACCCCGTGGGGGCAGGCGCAGCTCAGCTTCATCCACCCCGCCGAGGCCGCTCCCTGGGAGGGGATCGCCCCAGCCCTCGACACCTGTCAGCCCGGGAGCGCCGCGGCCTGGCCGGGGGTGAGCCCCTATCTGACCGATATTTCCCAGGTAGTCCTCGCGACGGCAGGCGGCGGAGAGGTCGCGCTCTCCCCCGATCCCCTCACCCCCGGGGCCTGGCAGGCCTCCCTGGACCAGGTGCCAGAGGCCGGCTCCCGCTGGTCGCTCCAGACCTCGGAGGCGAGCCCCTGGCCCGCGATGCTCCTGCCACAGCTGGTGCAGGTCCCCGCCGAGCCTCGCCTCAACAGCCCGGCGATCTTCACCGACGCCACCCCAGCACTTCACAGGGATGAGCCTCTGCGATGGAGCAATTGGGACACTGGCGACTTCGCGGTGCTCCGCGTAGCGCGCTCCGTTGACGGCGCAGAGGAGGAGGTGCTGAGGTGCGCCCTGGTGGACGACGGCGCCTTCGAGCTTCCCCTAGACGCGTGGGAGGGCTGGCAGGCCGACGAGGAGGTGATCGTGTATTTTGGCAGGGCCAGGTCCTCGGTGGCCGTCCTGCCCCACAACCGCTCTGAGGCCGGCGTGTCAGCCTTTTCCTGGGTCGTGGGAGCGGCGCTCACCAAGGACTGAGCACACAGGCCGCCCCAACGCGATAGGATGGTCATCAAGCTCGCGGCGAGGAACCCGAACCCAGTGCTCTCTCCCGGAAAGACCATCGACCGATACATCGTGGAGGCCGTGATCGGACAGGGCGGCATGGCGATGGTGTATCGCGTGCGCCACAACCGACTCGGCAGCCGCCACGCGCTCAAGGTCCTGACCGTCACCAGGCCGAACGTGCGCAAGCGCCTGCTGCGGGAGGGGCGGGTTCAGGCAGAGCTGCATCACCCCAACCTGGTCGGTGTCACCGATGTACTGGACATACAGGGGGCGCCGGCCCTGCTGATGGAGTACGTCGACGGGCCCTCGCTGGAGTGGGTGCTCCGCAACCACAAGGTCACCCTCGACGAGGGGCTCGCGCTGTTCCGGGCCATCTGCTCGGGGGTCGCGGAGGCCCACCAGCGCGACCTAGTCCACCGCGACCTCAAGCCGGGCAACGTGCTGCTCGCGCGCCGCGGCGAGGGCTGGCTGCCCAAGGTCACCGACTTCGGCATCGCGAAGATCCTCCAGGGCAGCGAGACCCCCTCCCACACCGGCAGTCAGGTGGCGATGGGCACCCCCGCCTACATGGCCCCCGAGCAGATCCGAGACGCCCGGTCGGTCGACCAGCGGGCCGACATCTTCTCGCTGGGGGTGCTGCTCTACGAGCTGACCCTGGGCGTGCCGCCCTTCGCAGGGACAGACGTGCTCTCGATCCTCAACGCGGTGGCGACCGGCGAGTACATCCCCCCCCTCGAGCGGGACGCGGACCTGCCGCCCCACATCGCGGGGGTCATCGACCAGTGCCTCCGCCTCAACCCCGCGGAGCGGATCCAGGACTGCTACGCCCTCCTCGACCGAGTGGGCGGCAACACCGGCCTCAACGGGCGCACCGTGCTCCTGTCCGCGGAGCTCGGCTACGTCGACCCGGCCGAGGTGCACCAGGCAGAGGAGGAGGCCTCCGCTGACGAGGAGCCCTCGTTCTCCAAGTCCTGGGAGAGCTCCCCCGACGACGACTTCCTCTCGGATCCCACCCCCCCGATCCTGCTCAGCCGGGCCCGCACCTGGACCGACCCCGAGGTGGCCCGCGCGAGGGCCTCGCAGGTGGCGACGGTCCCCGCGACCCCCCAGCGAGAGGCCGAGTGGTCCGCAGCCAACAGGCTTGGGAACAGACGCCTCTACTGGGGCGGAGCCGCCGCCCTGGTGCTCCTGATCGGGGTGGGCCTCGCCACCTACCTGAGCGCCGCTCCCTTCCACAGCGGGACGCTCCCCGGGAGGGTCAACCCGGTGCTGGACGGGGTGCTGCCCCCTCCCTCGCGCGTCGACCCGGCCCCCCCCGTGGTGCTGCCCGCGGAGGAGGGGGGGGAGCCCGCTGAGCCCACGAGCACCGAGCCACCCACCGCCACCCCCCGTCGCCCACAGGAGGCCCCCTCCAAGGGCTCAGACGGCTTCCTGTTCTCCAGCGCTCCCGCGGAGGCAGACCCCTCCCCCTGGGGTCCGGTGGGGGACGCGAAGGGGCGGATCGTCCTGAGCGGTGAGTACCGCTCCGCGCGGCTGGTCTCCAGCGCGGGCTCGCTGCCCCCCGGCGAACTGCCGGTCGGCACGTACCGCGTCGAGGTGGATTTTGACGGGCAAGGCGCCGAGACGCTGCAGGACGTGGAGGTCCGCGCAGGGCAGACGGTGCGGCTCCTCTGCGACGCGGAGCGACACACCTGCAGGAAGCGCTAGCGAGAGGCGACTGATCAGACCAGAGCGCTTTGATCGCTCCATCTGATCGGCCCAGTCGTGTATTCTACGCCCGCTCGACTGACCCCTCGCCCCCCAGAGTGCCATGGCCACAGTACGCTTCCAGAACCTCCGCAAGTCCTACGGCGACACCCATGTCCTGACGGGCATCGACCTAGTGATGGAGGAGGGCGAGTACGTCGTCCTCGTCGGCCCGTCCGGCTGTGGAAAGTCAACGATGCTCCGATGTATTGCCGGCCTGGAGGACATCTCCTCCGGCGACCTCTTCATCGGTGATCGGCGGGTCAACGACGTGGCCCCCAAAGACCGCAACGTGGCGATGGTCTTCCAGAGCTACGCCCTCTACCCCCACATGACGGTGCGCGAGAACATGGCCTTCGCCCTCAAGGTGGCCAAGCGCTCCGCGGAGGAGATCAGGGTGGCGGTGGACGAGGCGGCCAGGATGCTCGATCTGGGCCACCTGCTCGACCGGCGCCCCTCCCAGCTCTCGGGGGGGCAGCGGCAGCGGGTCGCCATGGGCCGGGCGATCGTCAGGCGCCCCGACGTGTTCCTGTTTGACGAGCCGCTCTCGAACCTCGACGCCTCGCTCCGCACCCACATGCGGGTGGAGCTGATGACCCTCCACAAGCAGCTGGGCACCACCATGGTCCACGTCACCCACGACCAGGTGGAGGCGCTCACCCTCGCGGATCGGCTGGTGGTGCTCAACAAGGGGGTGATCCAGCAGGTGGGCTCGCCGCGCGAGCTGTTCGATCGGCCGATCAACACCTTCGTCGCCACCTTTATCGGCTCGCCCTCGATGAACCTGCTCCCGGCCACCGGGCACGGCGCGACCAGCACCGTGGACGGCGTAGAGGGCACCCTCGACGTGCCCTCTGACGGCGCCTTCACCCTGGGGATCCGCCCCACCGACTTCACGGTGGGCGAGGGGCCGCTGGAGGCCGACCTGATCGTGGTGGAGTCGCTGGGCTCCGAGGCGATGCTCCACATGGACCTGGGCGAGCACCGCATCGTCGCCAGGGTCGACGAGCCGCAGTCCTTCCAGTCAGGGGACAAGGTGCGGCTCCGCCCCAACAAGGTCCACCGCTTCAGCGCCGCCACCGGCGAGCGCCTCCCATGAGCGCGGCGCGGGTGTCCCTGCTGCGCGCGCTCCTGGTGCTCGCGGCGCTGCTCCCCCTCCCCTGGCGCCAGGCCATCGCGGCGCAGGTGGACGAGATCGTGCTCTGGCACGCCTACCAGGGGCGGGAGGAGGCGGGGCTGGAGGCCGCCGCCCGGACCTGGACCGAGCAGAGCGGGGTGCGGGTCAAGCTGGTGGCGATCCCCTTCGGCGCCTTCGCCTCCAAGGTGGAGACCGCCATCCCCCGCGGCAACGGGCCCGACCTGTTTATCGCAGCCCACGACTCGATCGGGAAGTGGAGCGCGATGGGGGTGGTGGAGCCCACCCCGCAGCTCTCTGCGGACGGCCTGCGCCCCGAGCTGATGGAGGCGGTGCGCTGGGGTGACCAGCGGTGGGGCCTTCCCTTGGCGTACAAGTCGCTGGTGCTCCTCTACGACCCCACGGTGATCCAGACCCCGCCCACCACCACGGACGCGCTGATCGCCGAGGCCCACAAGTACACCGGCGGCGGCCGCTATGGGCTCGCCTATCAGGCCTCCGAGACCTACTACCACGCGCCCTGGGCCCACGCCTTCGGCGCCACCCCCTTTGACGCCGAGGGCAGGCTGGTGCCGCTCGACAGCGACGCCCACGTCAAGGCCTACGCCTTCACCGCTCGGATCGCCCGCGACGAGGGGATCGTCCCGCAGCAGCCCACCTACGAGAGCGTGCAGCGCCTCTACAACGAGGGCAACGCCGTGTTCGTCATCGCGGGCCCCTGGTTCGTGTCCGACGTGGACCGGCCGATCGCCGCCGCGCCGCTCCCCTGGGTGAGCGACGCGGGCGCCCCCGCCAGGCCCTTCCTCACCGTGGACGTGGCCTACGTCGCGGGGCAGGCTCAGCACCCCGACGAGGCCAGCGCCTTCACCACCTGGCTCGCCGGGCCAGAGGGCGCGCGCATCCGGCAGGAGCAGGGCGGACAGGCGGTGAGCTCCGCCCTGGTCCCCACCGACGACCCCCTGCTCAAGACCCTGGAGGTGCAGTCCAAGACCGCGCTGCTGATGCCGATGAACCCGGGCCTGCAGGGCCTGTGGGAGTCGGAGGCCAAGGCGCTCCGGCGGGTGATGCGCGGCGCCGCCACCCCCTCTCAGGCGGCCCACGAGGCGGCGCTCTACTGGGAGGTGGTCTCCCGCCCCTCCCCCCCCGCCGTGTCTCCCTGGCCCTATGTCGTCGTGATGGTGGCGGTGCTCCTCGGGGCCTTGGGGTGGCTGCTCGCCCCGCTGCGCGACCCCGACTTCCGCGCCAAGCTGCGGCGCCACGCCTGGGACTACGTCTGGATCGGCCCCGCGACGGTGGCGATGGTGCTCCTGGTGCTCACCCCCTTCGTGGTGGGCGCTGGCGTGGCCTTCTTCGCCCACGATCAGGGAGAGTTCACCTTCATCGGCCTGCGGCACTTCACCGACATCCTCTTCGCGCGCGACTGGCCGCTCTCCTCACCGCTGTCGTTCTTCTACACCCTGGGGGTCACCCTGCTGTGGACGGTCACCAACCTGATCGTTCACGTCGGCCTGGGCATCGCCCTGGCGCTGATCCTGCGCGAGCCGTGGATCAGGATGCGGGCCGGGTGGCGCGCGGCGCTGATCCTCCCCTGGGCGGTGCCCAACTACATCACCGCCCTGATCTGGCGCAGCATGTTCCACGTCCAGGACGGCGCCATCAACGCCCTCATCACCCTGGTGAGCGGGGCAAAGGACCCGGTGCAGATCGACTGGTTCGGCTCCTTCGTCACCTCCTTTGGGGCCAACCTGATCACCAATGGCTGGCTCGGCTTCCCCTTCATGATGGTGGTGACCCTGGGCGCGCTCCAGTCCATCCCCCGCGATCTGGAGGAGGCCGCGGAGGTGGACGGCGCGAGCTGGGCCTTCCGCTTCCGCCACGTGGTGTGGCCGCTGCTCAAGCCCGCCCTGCTCCCCGCGGTGATCCTGGGCAGCGTGTGGACCTTCAACGCCTTCAACATCATCTACCTGGTGAGCGCCGGCGAGCCCGACGGGACCACCGAGATCCTGATCTCCGAGGCCTACCGCTGGGCCTTCACCCGCGGCAACCGCTACGGCTACGCCGCGGCCTACGCCCTGATCATCTTCGGCGTGCTGCTGGCCTACTCCCGGGCCGCCAACCGCCTCGTCGGGAGGAAGGTCCTGTGAGTCGCGAACCCTCCAAGGTCATTGTCTTCGGCACCCACGCCTTCCTCACCGTCTTCACCGCGGCGACGATCTATCCGGTGCTGTGGGTGCTCAAGCTGGCGCTCACCCCCAGCAGGGCCTTCTCGATGGACCCGGTGCCCGTGCCTGGGCTCGCCCTCCGAGACGGGGCGCTGCACCTGGCGCCGGTGAGCCTCGACAACTTCCGCAACGTGATCTTCACCTACGACGCTGCGGGATCGTGGCTCTTCGGCTGGCAGCTGATGAACTCGGTCTTCGTCGCCCTCGCCACCGCCGCCCTGGGCCTCACCCTCTCGGCCACCGCGGCCTACGCGATGAGCCGCTGGGGCTTCCCTGGCAAGGAGCGCGGCATGGCCGCCTTCCTCGTCACGCAGATGTTCCCGGGGGTGGTGATGCTCATCCCCCTGTACCTGATCCTGGACGAGCTCCACCTGCTCGACAGCCTGATGGGCCTGGTGCTGGTCTACTCCACCACCTCGGTGCCCTTCTCGGTGTGGACCCTCAAGGGCTACTTCGACACCATCCCGCAGGCGCTCGAGGAGGCCGCGGTGCTGGACGGGTGCAGCAGGCTCCAGACCTTCTGGTGGGTGATCTTCCCCCTCGCCCGCCCCGCCCTGGCGGTGACCGGCCTGTTCTCGTTCATGACCGCCTGGAACGAGTTCATCCTCGCCGCCACCCTGATGGGGGACCCCAAGTCCTTCACCCTGCCGGTGGTGCTCCAGCGGTACGTCACCGACTACGGCACCGACTGGGGCTCCTTCGCCGCGGGCTCAGTGCTGGTCTCCCTGCCGGTCGTGGCCCTGTTCTTCGCCCTGCAGCGCCACTTCGTCGAGGGGCTGACGGCGGGCTCAGTCAAGGGCTGAGGCGCCGCCGCCTCCACGCGGGCAGCGCCAAGCCACCACGCGGCAGGGGGTCGCGGGGTGGCGGTGCAGCCGCTCTTCCCGCAGGTCTGCACGGTGGCATCAGTGTCGTCACAGTGTGACCCATCATCCAACCACGGAGGCGAAATCTCCCCGACAAGGTGATCCAGCCGCGAGGAGGTCCCCATGGTTGAGCCCCTCGTAATAAGTCCCACCGCTGCGCTGCCTCTCCCAAAACGCAGGTTCGTCCGTAGCGGGTTACGACGAAAAGCGGCGTTCTCCCGTAGCGTCGCCGGCCTTGCCCCGCGCAGAGGGGGTTCTTACGAGTGGCTCATGGTTCCACATCGCAAGATCACCGACGAACAAGAAGCGCGGGCACTGCTCGCAGAGGCCGAAGCTCACGGCCTGACCGCGGGCCAGTGGGCTCGAAGGCATGGCGTCGACGGGCGCTCCATGAACGCCTGGCGCATCAAC
>JAFGVK010000167.1 GCA_016938035.1 Deltaproteobacteria bacterium
AGCAGCTGCCGGGGCTGGGTGGGGCGATGGCCGCTGCGGGCGCGTCGGACGGTTGAGCCGGACCAGGCGCGTCGCGGCGGCTTCGTCGGTCAGGAAATTCGGTCCGGTCCCTCACAGTCGTGGATACTCCGGCTCGCTCTGGGCTCGGCGTGAGCCAGCGCCCGGTGTGGCGAGCGAGGAATGCGCCATAACGATGGTTCGTTCTTTCTCCCCCCTGCTGCGACGCTCACCGGGCGCGGCGCGGACTGCAGAGGGCTGCGACCGATCGCGGTCTCTGCGACGTCGTTCATAGCGCAAGACCTGCCCTGCGAATCACGGTTTTCGTGACCACAGGGCGAACACATTGGCCGGATGTCCTGTCGATGAGCCACGGCTTCCGGTAGAGGTTGATCACCCTCGCGATCTGCTCCTCGGTGTCCACCGGCAACGTCGTCCACAGGAGCCGGTGCACGGGGGGCTCGTTCTTCGGAAACGGCAGCTCACCTCCACCACCGACAGCGTCATCCCCTTGTCAGGGACCCAGTCCCGAGCGGTCGGCCTGCGGATGGTGACGGTGGTGGCCCGCAGGCGGCTCGTCTGGAAGGAGGGCGCGTCGTCGAGGTGTTGAGCTTCAGCGTCTCCAGTCGGGGCAGGCGATCGAGGATCGGGGAGAGCGCGTCGGACGGGTCGCCGAGGGGGCCATCGAGCTCCAGAGGCGCGGCGATCGCTCATACCGTTCCCAGTGCGAAAGGCTCGATAGCGCGTGGAGAGCGCGCGCGCCGAGGTCGAGGAGGGAGGTCGCAGGCGCCGCTCGGGCTATGTCACGACCGACCGACGAAGACCTCAGGGTGAGAGCCGACGCGGCGCGAGCGTGTCGCTCTGAGACCGGTGTCCGTTGGGCCAGACCACCTCGGCGGCCCCCCCGGGGAGGTCGAGGACCTCCCGGGCGTGACGGATGGCGAGCAGCTCGCGCACGGTGTTGCGGGAGCGGGCGAGGCCCCTGTGCCCGAAGAGCCCGGCGTTGGCCTCGTAGAAGGCGCGCAGCTCCGCCTCGGTGGGCTCCGCTTCCTGCAGGGCGAGGTGGAGGTCCTCGCGCAGGTCCTCCCGTTCCTCGGAGAGGTCGAGCAGGGCGTCGACCGCCTCAGGGGTGAGAGTGGGGTCGGCGGAGACCAGCGCGAAGGTGCGGGCAGCGCGGAGGGGGTCAGCGGATGCGGCAGCCTGGTCCGTGGCAGGATCGGGCGTGGGCCAGAGGGCCCACAGGGCGAGGATGGCGGTGGCGGTGACCGCGGCGAGGAGGAGCGGACGCCTCATGGGGCCTCCGTCCAGCCCAGCTCGATGGGCTCGTCGATGGAGGCGTCGATGAGGGCGAAGGAGTAGGCGTGCTCCGTAATATCCACCTGGTAGTCCCCTTCGCTGTCGGCGGTATAGGCATAGTCTGCGCGCAGCCCGCTCTCCACCCGCACGAAGCGGATGAGCTGGAGGTCACTGTCGGCCTTGTTAGAGAGGAACACTTCTCCAACCAGCAGTGCGTTGGCTGCCCAGTCCATTTCCTCCGAAGCAAGGTATGCGTAGAGCTCGGTCTGATACCAGTTCGGGTCGAAGTGGCTGTCGAGCAGCGTGTCCAGCTCGCCTAGGGAGTCGGCGCGGGTCAAGGTCGGACCTCCCCCGTAGGGGCCTCCGCCCGTACACCCGTGTTTGAGTTCGTCGAACCACAGCTCCTCCAGGATCACCTCCCGAGTGCAGCCGGTGGAGAGAATGGAGGCCAGTATGGTGGTGAGGTACAGTCGTCGCATGGGTCAGTCCTCGTAGTACATGGCCACGTGGACCATGCGCTGCTTCTGGTAGAAGTAGTAGCTGGTGTCCCAGGTCCTCGGCACGTTCAGGCCCTCGAGGCGGACCTGCATCGCGTGGTTCGCCGCGGCGCTGCCGAGGTGGATGCGCTTCACCTGGGGAGCGCTTCCCTCCGCGGTGTAGGTGTAGTAGGAGCCGGTGAGCTTCATGCCGATCTCGGCGGGATCGCCGTAGATGTTCACCCCTGGGTCGAACCACCACGCCACCGCCTTGAGGTGGCTGACCTCTGCGGGCAGGGGCTGGTTCACCCCGTTGCTGTCGGGGTTGACGTCACAGGTGGTGACCTCTCCGTCGTCCACCAGGCGGGTACACCAGCGTGCGCGCCAGGGGGCGTCCATGCCCTGGTCGTTGAACAGACGCATCTGAAGGCGTCCCGCGCCCCACCAGGGATCGAGGGGGTCGTTGTAGTAGTTGGTGCCGGGCACAGCGACGTGCCCGTCCTGCATCTGCCCGTCGCCCATGAGGATCAGGGTGGCGAAGAGGTTTCCGACGCTGTTGGCGAAGGAGGTGCCGAAGGTGTCGATGAAGTAGTCCTTGAGCAGGACGGCGGCGCCGGAGACGGTAGGGGCTGACAGGCTGGTTCCCTGGACTATCCTGTCGGGTGCGATCCACGGTACGGTCCAGAGGGCTGGTCTTCCATCCTCTGTGTCTCGTGGGTTCAATGCCGGTTCTGCCCGAACCTGGTGCCCGGTTCTGCCCGACTCGGCCCTGAGCTTCGGGCCACATGGACCGGCTCCTGATTCACGCCCAAGGCCCCCGTAGCGCTCCTGTTCGGCGGCCAGGGGCTCCACCTCCAGCTCTGCTTGGTCGAGGCGATGGCGGCCAGCTGAGGCAGCAGGTCGGCCCGGGCCCTGTCGCGGCCCACCCGCGCCGCCGCGAGGCGGGCGTCCACCCCCTGCACCGCGGGGGTCGCCTGGACCTGGGCCGCGTCCGGGTCTTCGGGGGGCCCCAGCGTGGGGAGCGCCTCCAGGGACCGCGGTGAGGGTGGGGTGGTCTACCCCCACCACCAGGGCCAAGCCCCTGCGGCTGCGGCCCGCCCTGCCGTCGGGCTCGCCGGGCGTCGGTGAGGGCCACCTCCAGCTGAAGCACGTCGGCTCGCCCTGCCGTCGGGCTTGCCGGGCGTCGGCGAGGGCCACCTCCAGCTGAAGCACGTCGGCCCTCCCCACCAAGCAGGCCGCGTGGAAGGCGCGGACCCGCGCCCCTTGGGCATCCAGCAGGGCCTCCGCCTAGTCGGCCACCACCGCCGGGAGGTCTAGCTCCGCGGCGCAGCCCGCTCTCCACCACCTTCAGCGCGACATCGCCCTGCTTGTCGGCCTGGTCCCAGCGCGCGGCCTCCTCCAGCGCCCTGCTGGCCCTGTGCCCGTGCAGCACCGACGCCTGCCCGGTGAGAGGGAGGGGGGCGCGGGCCTCTAGCTGTCGGGTGTGGGCCTCTCGCAGCAAGATCGGCCCCTTGAAGCCGGCAGTGAAGGACGCGCAGAGGGCCTGGTAGGCCGGCTCTATGTCGGCGCACAGGTCCCCGTCGAAGCTCCTGTCCGGCGGTGCCGAAGGGCGAAGCCCGGTTCCGGAGGAGGGCGCACGCAGGAGCGCGGGAGGGACAACGTGCGGACACCATGGGAGAAAGGGCCCTATGGGCGACGGGCGTGGATGCTGATCGCCGCGCTGGGCCGTGGGTCCCGATCAGGCCATGGCCTTGCGGCGCTGGAACGCGGCCTCTACCGCCTGGGCGTCGGCGGGCGCCACCCCGAGGCGCTGCGCCAGGCCCATGAACTCGCGCC
>JAFGVK010000168.1 GCA_016938035.1 Deltaproteobacteria bacterium
GACACCGACGCGGACACCGACGCGGACACCGACGCGGACACCGACGCGGACACCGACACCGACGCAGACACCGACGCAGACACCGACGCCGACACCGACGCCGACACCGACGCGGACACCGACGCCGACACCGACGCGGACGCCATCCATGGCCTCTACCAGGGCAAGCTGAGCCTCCACCTGTCGGATTTCAACGGGTGGGAGGTGAGCTGCGACGTGCCCCTGGTGGCAGAGGTCCTCGATCGGGAGGGCGACGGCTGGACCGTCAGCGGCGGAGGAGCCTGCGGGGAGGCGGAGATCTCGGTGCACCTCGACGGCGCGGTGGACGCTGAGCTCCAGGCGCAGGGCCTCCACATCCTGATCCTGGAGGACGGGTCCTACCAGGGGAGCTGGGCGGGGAGCTGGGACGGGCCGCGGTTGATCGGGCAGCTGTGGGGCTTCGTCAACCTGGGAGGCGGGACCGGCCTCGCGTGGGACGGACACATCCTCGTCACTCAAGTTCCGGCGGAGGGTGCCGACTAGCTCAGGAGCCGCAACACACGGGTCTGAGACATGCCGCGCCCGCCGTCCTACCACTCCGTGCTCCTCGCCTCAGCGCTCCGGACCTCCGCCCTGGGGGCGCTGGTGATGATCGCCGGGTCGAGCCTCCAGAAGCTGTTCGTCGGCGCGCCGTTCACACCGCTCGGCTATGTCTTTCCCGTGAGCATCGGCCTGATCGGTGGAGGCCTGCTCGGAATTCTCCACGGGAGGACGCTCCACGCCCTGTCCCTGGCAGAGGCGGAGCGCGCCCGCTTCAAGGAGCTGGTGGACACGCTGCCGGTGTCGATCCTCCAGCTCCGCCCCACAGGAGAGTGTACCGAGGTCAACCTGCGCGGTCCGGGCCTGTATGGGATCAGCAGGGAGGCCCTGTTGGAGCGCCCCTTCTCGCGGTTCCTCACCGAGGTATCTCGCAAAGCGGACGCCCACTGCCTGCGGGAAGCGATGGAGCGAGGGGAGAGCCGCTGTGAGGTGACCCTGATCGACGCCGATGGCGCCACTCGCCCGATCGCCCGCATCACGCGGGTCCTGCGCGACCCCAAGGGAGCGGTCACCGGGATGCTCTGTGTGGACCAGGACCTGTCTCAGCTTCGCCTCTCGGAGCGGCAGGCCTACCGCCACCTGACGGCGCTGCGCCAGGTCGAGGAGGGGGTGCTGATCGCGGAGCTGCAGGGGCAGATCCTGTTCGCGAACCCCCACCTGGCGGAGCACCTGACCGTGGACGACCTCACCGGGCGCCCCCTCGATGCCCTCTACGACGTGCTACCAGCGGACACTGTCGCCACGCTGCTGGCCTCCATTGGAGCGGGCAGGCCGGCCCGAGCGACGCTCGTGCGGCAGGGCTCCGGGTCGTCCAGGCGGATCCTGATCAGCGGCAGCCCGGTGCTCGATACAGAGGGGCAGGACGCGGTGGTGTTCATCACCAGAGACATCACCAATGACGACGCCGCGCCGACCCCGCCTGCCTGAGCCCGCGCAGGTCAGCGCGCCTCCGTGAGACCCACGCGATCCGGAGTATCCCCCAATTGGCAGGTTCCGCCCGTCTGGGCCTGAGGAAGAGGCTCGCCGCCCTCTCGCCAACAATGCACCTACTTCCTGTTGCGAACCAAGAGGTCCGTCCGGTGGGCCAGGATCATCGTCTGGCCCAAGGTCTGCTCACCGCTGGCGGTGCTGGCGGAGGGAGAGGGTGCTGCCAGCGCGCTGAGATCCTTGGTACCGGCGGCCTGATGGCCGCCGCCAAGGGGGCTGCGCCCTCCTCCGTGTCCCCTGTTGGGGTAGGGGACTGCGTCCCCGCCTCCCAAGGACCAGCGGCCTGATGGCCGCCGCCAAGGGGGCTGCGCCCTCCTTCGTGTCCCCCCCTGCTGGGGGCCTGCCGCCCCTCTCCCCCGTGTGATCGGGCGCTAGGCTCCGTGCCGGAGGCCCCCCCGCATGACCCACTTGGGCGAGACGATGATTACGACCTGCGCGTCGACCCCGAGCGGGTGCCGAGGGGAGGGCCTACTCCTCCGCCACAGGGGCCGCCGGCTCCAGCAGCACCACCAGCAGCCTCGCCTCGGCGCCGAGGCTCTCGGGGAAGAGCGCGGGCAGGCCGCAGCGCTCGCTGCCCTCCTGCTCCAGGCGCGCCAGGTCGTCTCGTCGGGCCCTGCCGCTCAGCAGCGTGAGGAGGTAGATCAGCCCCAGCAGCAGGCCCAGCGCCCCGCCACCCGCGACCCCCAGGCCCAGCGCGACGCGCGCGAGGCCGCCGAGGCACGGGTGGCGGAGCAGCTCGTGCGGACCGCCCCGAGCGAGCCCCCTGGCCGGCCCCCCCAAGAAGGTGGGTGCCACCCAGCTCCTTGCGAACAGCAGCCCCCCGGTGACGGTCAGGTAGGCGGCCACCGGCCACGCCAGCCACCCCGGCAGCAGGTCCCCTCCCGCGCCCAGGATCGACAGCAGGTAGACGCCCTCGACCACCAGCCCGACCAGCCCCAGAACCAGGCCGTCCTCCAGCTCCTCAGCGGCGCGCTCGATCCCGGCCCTCAGGGCCAGCAGGCCCACCGCCAGCCCCAGCCCCCAAGCGGGGGCGGCTCCGAGGAGTGACACCACGCCCCACACGCCCAGGCCCAGGAGGAGGAGCGGCGCGAGGCTGGCGATCGCCAGGCCTCCAGGGCTCCGCAGGAGCGGCACGCGCTCCTGCAGGACGTCGAGGGTGTCTGCGAACGGCAAGGGGCCCTCCTTCATGGTGCGTTCAGGTCTCTGAGGTGCTCACGCAGCCTGGCCCGTGCCCGGGACAGGCGCGTCCGCACCGCGGGGTGGGACAGGTCCACGCGCTCGGCGATCTGCGGCCCGGTCCAGCCCTCTGCGTCGGAAAGCAGGAGGATGAGCCGATCGACCGGCGAGAGCACGAGCAGCGCCTCGCCCAGGGCCGCGGCCACCTGCCCACGCCACGCCTCCTCCTCCGGGGACCCGTCCGGCGCGTCGGCCAGCTCCACCTCTACGGTGTGCAAGGACGGATCGTTCTTCCTGCCGCGGCGCTGCCTCGCGCAGGCGTTGGTCACGATGCGCACCAGCCAGCCCTCCAGGCTGCCGTCCGAGCGAAAGCTCTGGAGGTTGCGCCCGGCAGCGAGCAGCGCGTCCTGCACCGCGTCGTGCGCGTCCTCCTCGTGCCGACAGTAGCGACGCCCCACCGAGAGCAGGCGATCCCCGTAGCAGCGCGTCATGTGATCCAGGGCGCTGATGTCCCCCGCCGCGACGAGATCGAGGATCTCGTGCGGGTCACAGAGGACCCCCTTGGTGTGCGTGCTCATCATGATGTCCTGGGCCTATCACGAGGCGAGGGAAGCGCCAGCCGCCCGCCACCCAAGGCCCCAGGCCCACGATGCGCCCCGCCCCTCACCCCACCCGCGGCGGGCCGATTGCCCGCTTCGCTCGCCTTCTCATCGCGAGGCCTGTGTAGGTGAGCTCACAAGGAGCGGGGGGGGGGTGGACAGGGGCGGGCGCTTGGCCGAACATGCCCCCTTGCCTCCAAGGAGAACCGAGATGCTGCCTTCCCTCGCCCTCGCCCTGGCCCTCACCCCCCGCGCAGACGCCCTGGAGGGGATGTGGCGTCCCTCACAGCTCCCCGAGCTGAGCGCAGAGCTCAAGGACCTCGCCGGCGACGAGGTGGACCCAACCCTGCTCGCGGACCTCACCGCCGGCCCCCTGGCGGCCACGGTAGCGCTCTCCAAGTGCTCCGGCGCCTTTGTCTCCGAGACCGGTCTTGTGGCGACCTCGTACCACTGCATCACCGGGGGCCTGCAATTCGCCTCTCAGCAGGGCGAGAACCTGTTCGAGGACGGCTTCCACGCCCGCACCCGCGGGGAGGAGCGATGGCTCGGGCCCTCGGAGTACGTGCGCCTGACCCTCTCCACAGAGGACGTGACCGATGGGGTGCTGGCCGGCACCAAGCGCCTCACCGGCACCGCAAGGCACGAGAAGATTCAGGCTAATTCCCGCAAGATCCTCTCTCAGTGCGAGGCAGACGGCGAGCACCTGTGCGAGATCACGCCCTACGATCACGGGGTCGACTACGAGCTGCGCCGCATGAAGGAGCTCCGCGACGTCCGCCTGGTGTACGCCCCCCCCCGCTCGGTGGGCTACTTCGGCGGCAACGACGACAACTGGAGCTGGCCGCGCCACTCGGGCGACTTCGCCTTCCTTCGGGCCTACGCCGACAACAATCATCCCGCACAGTTCAGCGCCTCGAACGGCGCCTACACACCCACCGCGTTCATCAAGCCCGCGATGAAGGGTCCGGAGCCTGGGGAATTCGCGATGGTGACCGGGTACCCGGCCTACACCTTCCGGTGGCTGACCGCCGCGGAGCTGGACCTCGCCGAGCAGGTGGAGTACCCGGTGCGGCTCGCCAACGCGCGGCAGATCATCGAGGTGCTCGACCGACTCTCAGCAGCGGAGCCCGACATCGCCGTGAAGGTGGGCTCCCGCAAGCTGTCGGTGAACAACAACATCACCTACTGGAGCGGTGTGCTCGAAGGCCTGGAGAAGAACCAACTCGCCGCGCAGCGCTGGCAGCTGGAGAAGGAGCTGGAGCAGTGGGTCGCCGCAGACCCAGACCGCACCCGCACCTGGGGCGCCTCCATCACCGACCTCCGCCGCGCCCAGGCCGCCCTCCAGGAGAACGCCCGCGCCAAGATCCTGATGGAGGACACCCTCAAGCAGACCTCCCTCCTCAACGCGGCGGTCACCCTGTACACCCTCGCTGAGGAGGGCCGAAAGCCCGACAAGCAGCGGGCCGCCGGCTACCAGAACCGCGACCTTCCCCAGATCGAGGCCAGCCTCGACGAGGCCGACGCCACCTTCGACTGGCGGGTGGACCGGGACGTGCTCCGCGTCTACCTCGACGGGATGATGGACCTGCCCGAGTGCTCTATCTCCAGCGAGGTGATCCGCTGGATCGAGGGCCGCACCGACGGTCCCAACAAGGCCGACCGGGTCGAGCAGATCCTCGACCAGCTCTACAAGGACGTCGACCTGGCCGACCCGCTGGTGAGGCGCTCGCTGATGCAGACCAGCCCCTGGTTCCTCACCAAGTCGGGCAACCCCTGGTTTGAGCTGGCGGCGGTGATCCAGCCCGGCCTGTCCGGGCTCCAGGAGCGCCGCGGGGCGCTGGAGGCAGAGCGCGACGCGGCCCGCGCTGGCTACATGGAGGCGCTGCGCGCCTTCTACCCCGAGGCAAGGCCCAGGGTGGTGGGACAGGACGCCATCGTCACCCCAGGCCTGTTCTACTCGGACGCCAACGACACCCTGCGCTTCTCCTTCGGGAAGGTGGACGGCTATATCCCCAACGACGGTCTGATCGCCGAGCCGGTGACCCGGCTGGAGGGCATCGCGCAGAAGAGCGGCCCCTACCCCTTCGACGCGCCCGCCAGCCTGCTCGCCGCGATGAAGGCGCACCGCTACGGGAGCTACGCCTCGGAGCGGCTCCACTCTGTGCCGGTCAACTACCTCACCACCCTCGACACCGCGCGGGGCAGCTCTGGCTCCCCCACCATCAACGCCAAGGGCGAGTTCATCGGCATCATCTTCGACGGCAATGACCAGTCGATGGCCGCGGACTGGGTCTTCGACGCCGCGGTGACCCGCTCGATCCACACGGACGTCAGCTACATCCTTTGGTACCTCGACGCGGTGGCCGGGGCGGGTCAGCTCCTGCAGGAGCTGGGAAAGGAGCCCGAGTTCACCGCGGAGTCCTTCGAGATCGAGCCGGTTCAGACCACCGACGCCGAGGCGACCGCCGACTGATCCGGCGGCCCGCCGAGCGCTCCCCAGGGATCGCGCTCGGCACCGGTCACCCGATCAGGTCAGGGCGCACCAGAGCGCGGCCGAGGAGGGGCGACGCCTGTCCCCTCCCTCCTCGGCCGCGATGCGCTCTCCGCCCACGCCCAACCGAACCTCTCGATGGGGCTATCGACGGATGTGCCACCGCCCGAGGCCCCGCTCAGCGCTTGAGGCCCGCGTAGTCGAAGCGCAGCCACAGCTCCTCGTCCAGCACCAGCAGCTTCTCAAAATAGTACTGCTGCCCCTCCAGGGGGAGGCTCACCGGCACCGGCGCGGCGCCCTCTCCCAGCCCGCCGGTCGAGGCCATGTGTCCCGCCGCCTGCTGCACCATCGGGGTGTTGTTGGCGACGTAGTAGGTCTCGGCCGCCGGGATGGGGTTGGACAGCCAGTCCACCTGCCGGAGCGGTCCGTCCACCGAGCGCTGCTTGACCTTCGCCTCCACCGGGGCGTACACCACCCAGCCGACGTAGGTGGTGGGCACGTCCGGGGTGGGGAGGTGCGCCTCGAAGGTGCCCTTGCCGCTCCCATCGGGCTCCACCCCATCCTCCACGTACACCACCTCCACGTCAAAGGCCGCGAGCGACCCGCCGGTGGCCTGGGAGCGGAGCAGCGGCACCAGCAGCCGCCCGTCCCCCGCCTGCGCGGGCTGCACCGCGCGGCCCCCCACCGAGGCGCTCCACAGCACCGCCCCGTCCGGGAGGCTTAGACGCAGGAACTGCTTGCGGTTGTTGCGGACCTGGTACCGGATCGAGGTGAGCCTGCGGCCATCCGGCGTCCACATCGTGGTGGCCTTGGCCTGGTCGAGCAGGGTGACGAGCACGTCCACGTCGTCGTGCTCGGTGATCTGGAGCGGGATGCGCGCGTCGGTGCCCAGGTATTTGTAGCCCAGCAGCACCGGCTGATCGGTGATGCCCAGGATCGCCGCGGGCAGCGAGCGCACGTCCACCGCGGAGGCGTTCTTCACCTCGCCGGAGCCCAGCTCCAGGTTGCCGATGGCCTGGACCCCCACCCAGCCCTTGCTCCGCTCCACCCCGATCGGGGTGGGGAAGGGCGCGACGGTGTTCACGTCCCCCTCGCCCACCAGCTTCTCCATCTCCAGGGTCAGCGGGTAGGCGCCGATCGCCTCGTAGTTGAGGCTCACCGTGAGCTCTGTGCCGCTCACGGTCCAGTCTCGGACGCCGGTGCCCTTCACGTCAAGGAGGGTCATCCCCTCCGGCAGGCCGACACGGAGCTGGTCCACTCCCTCGTGGAGGATGGTGTGGTGGATGGTGGAATTGGCGGTGAGCAGGCCGTCGCCAAGCCCGACGAGGGTGTAGACCTCGGCGTAGACCCTGCTCTGCTGCTCCGCCACCTCCGGCACCTCGCGCTGCCAGCTCACCGCCAGGGAGCCCACCGCGGGGAGGATCGCCTTCACCACCCGCCGGCCGCCCCGGGTCTCCTTCTCCTGGAGGCGGGCGTTGGCGACGGTGAAGCTGAGACCGTCCTCGGTGGGCACCGACAGCTCTACCGCGGTAGCGCCCGAGGGAACCAGCTGGAAGGAGAAGCCGCTGGAGCCCTCGGAGGTGAACACGCTGGCCGCGAATTCCACGTCCACCTCGAACACCCCGCGCCGGTCGGTGACCAGCACGAAGCGCGAGCCCTCCATCACCACCGGCACCTCCTTGCCCCCGATCCGCGCCGACTTGAGGGCGACAGAGGTGGGGAGCAGCGGCACCTTCACCCACCCCTTCTCCTTGAGCACCTCCACCTGGAGCCGCGCCGAGAACACGGCGGACTGGGGCTCGTCGCCCTCCATCCGCACCTCCCCCACGTACGCGGCGGAGGAGATCGCCCAGTCGTTGGGCGCCCGCTCAGGGGTCTCTTTGGGCTCCCTCGCGGCCTCATACATCTGCAGGAACTCCTGCAAGCTGAGCACGACCCGCTCGGGGTCCTGTGCCTGGGCGACCGCAGGGGTGAGCGCCGGAACGAGCGCGAGCAATAACGCGATAGGCCTCATCATCTCCTCCTCCGAGGGCCTCGCGCCTCAATCTGGAGGTCGAGGACCTCCCCAGGGGGCACGAGCAGGTGCTGGTAGTGTAGCGCTTCGCCCGCGCGGGGGACCTCCACCTGCGCAGAGGTGGCGATCACGCGGGGCGCGGAAGTATCGTCAGAGAGCGCGATGCCGATGTCGAGGGTGCTGCTCGGCTTGGGCTCGGGGGGCCCGGCGGCGGGTCGCTTGGGGTGCCTGATCCTGGGCAGGGCGAGGGAGACCCCGCTGACCGGGCCGGAGGAGCGCTCCTCACTCGCGCGCTCGACCCGGTCCGGCCACCGGGCAGGCTCCTGCGGAGACACCATCGGTGGAGGAGCCTCGATATCGTCGGCAACGTCGTAGTCCTCCTCAAAGTCGTCGACGGCGCAGGTCCCCTCTCCACCGCTGGAGGAGCCGCCTGCGCCGTAGGACGAGCCGCCGTAGGACGAGCCGCCTGCGCCGTAGGAGGCCCCGCCGCCACCAGCGCCGTAGCCACCGCCCGCGCTGAGGCCCTCCAGGCGCATCGACAGCCCTGGGGTGCCCTGGGGGGCGTCGCCCACCGCGCCGAACAGCGCCCCCATCCCCGCGCTGCCGCCGCTGTTCCCAGAGACATCGCCACCAGAGGCGAAGAAGTCGCCGTCCCCAGCGTCCACCACCACCTGACCGGCAGCGCCCCGCGGCGGCGCGACGGCGTAGCTCCCCCCACCCACCGCGTACTCTCCGGGCAGCAGCGTCACCACCCAGTCCGCGTCGGACCCGTCGTCGCTCCCACTCAGGGACCCCCCGATGCTCTGCGCCTCGAAGACGTAGGACTTGGAGACCGAGGCGTGCGTGCCACGGCCGCCGCTCCTACCGCTCCCCTTCTTGTCCGCGCTGGCCTGCTGCTCGACCACCGCGAGGCTCTCCTCCATCTCGTGGAGCTCCTGGGACCGGTCCACCGACTCAGCCTGCTCCAGCTTGACCAGCCCCCTGGAGAGCTCGATGGCCTCGTTGTAGTAGACCTGCGCCTCCTCGTAGTCCCCTGCGTCCAGCCGCTCGCGCGCCTTGCGCTTGTTGGACTCTAGCTGGCGCTCGGTCTCTGCGGCCCTGGCGCGCGCCTGGTCCTTGACCCGCCGCTCGGCCAGCCCGCCCCCATCCGACCTGCCCTCCACCACGTCGATGTTGGACTGGAGCCGCGCGATGTTGTCGTTGCTGGCCCCAAGGGCCGTGATGTCGTCCAGGGCGCTCTGCGCGGCGGAGAAGTCATTCTCCTTCCAGGCCTCCACCGCGTCGCGGAACCTGGCGTCCACCGCGGCGGTGTCCACCTCACCGGCGGCGAAGCCGTAGGTGATGCCGTCGCCCTCGGTGAAATCGAGCACCGTCTCCGCCTCGCCCACCGCCAGGGTGGAGCGCCACCCTGCGGGGAGCCACACCGTCGCGCGGGAGACCGCGACCTCGGCGTCCACCACCGGCAGGGGCAGGGCGCGCGCCGCACGCTGCCCCCAGGGGTCCCCCTCCTGCCCGAGCATCACCACCTCGACCGGGAAGCTCAGCAGGCCATCCACCGTCTCCAGCGAGCGGACCAGCGGGAGGAGCCAGGCGCCCTCCTCGCCCCGGACCGGGGTCGTGGTCTCGCCGTCCACCAGCGCGGAGATCACGGTCATCCCGGGAGGGGGGGTAATGGAGAGGTGGGCCGCGCGCTCGTTGCGGACCTCGTACCTGGCGCTGAGCAGCGCAGCGCCCCCCTCAGAGAGGGCCACCTCCACCTGCGCCACGTCCACCACCACCGGCGGACCCGGGACCGGCACGTAGCGGAGCAGGTCAAGCGAGCCGCCCGGGTGCTGAGAGGCCCCTCGCCACGCGGCGGTGGGGGTGCCCTCCACCAGCCCCTGACCCCAGCTCGGGAGGCTGCTGGCGGCGATCCCCTCAAAACCCTGCAGCGCAGGCACGACCTCCAGCTCACCATCCCTGGCGAGCTGGAGGGAGCGCTCGGTGCGACCGACACCGTCGAGAGAGAGCACCGGGAGCTGGAGGTGGGACTCGGCCCCTTGCGCCACCTGCTGGGTCCAGCTCAGGTCCAGGTGCACCCCGTCCCTCACCTCGCCCTGCAGCTCCACCTCGACCCTGTCGCCAGCTCTGCGCCAGGTCCTGACCCCCTGGCCTTCCAGCGCGAGGTCCGCGCCCAGGCCGCTCGCGGAGAAGGACACGCGGCTCAGCGACCCGCTCAGCACCGCCCACGAGAGGTGGGCGCGCCCGGTGACCTCACCCTCCCCCACGGTGAGCCCCATCCCGACCCTGCCCTGGACCACCTGGCCCCTCCCCGAGGGAGCGGGCCGCTCCAACCCGACGACAAGCCGGGCGCCAGCGGCCAGATAGCGGTCCTCCAGCCCCACCACTGCCGCGCCGTCCGCCGCCCTGAGGCTCATCCCCGGCGACTCCACCCAGCCCTTGGAGGCGGGCAGCAGGTCGAGGGGCACCCCGCCCTCGATCCGCCCATCCACCCGCCCCAGCAGCTCCAGCGTGCCGGATCGCTCGACCCACGCCACCCAGAGCCGCTGGCCGTTCGCCTGGCTGGGGAGCGCCTGCTCTCCCCTCCAGCTCAGCCGCTCGATCTGGAGCGGCAGCGCCCCCAGCGGCAGCGACACCCACCCGGGGCGGGGCGCCTCGATCCACCAGCGGGCCGCGATCTGTACGCCCTCCTCATCGGGGGTGAGGCGCACCTCGCGCTCCGCGACGATCGGCGCGGGAGACAGGGCCTGTGGGCCCTCCACCTGTGGCTGAAGCGTCGCCCAGGTCGCCCCGGAGAGCGTCACGCTCCCAGCGAACACCGGCGAGATCAGCAGCTGCCACACCATCGACCACCTCAGCGCGGGGAGAACGTCCGGCTCCGCATGACCTTACACCGACTGGTACCACAACGAGGCGCTCATCACGAGCACCCCGGAGGACGGGTCCAGGACGGGGAGCCCCGCTTCCGAGGACTCATCAAAGAGAACAGGGTGTTTCTTGGCAATCTCGACGACACGCGTCGGGGAGTCCCGACGCGCGCCCACCGCGGGGCGGTCCCCTCGGGTCGCTCGCCTGATCCAAGGCGCGAGCTCGCTCCCCCCTCTCGGCGCCCCCCCTCGATCCACCTGCGCGGCGGGGTCCCCAGGCCCCTCTCAGGTCTCGCCCCGCTGGATGGGCAGCGGTCAGCCCCCTCGCGCAGCGGCCTATGCGCTGAGCCCGAGTTTGACAGCCACGAGGCACGAACCATCTCGAACGCAGCGCCTCCACCAACACCGTCTCCAACGAGCGGGAGGCGAGGCCGTAGATCCTGGGGAGGCTGGGGCCAGGCGGACGAGGCATCCCCCACATCGGTGCACCGCCTCAGACCCCTCGACGGCGGCGGTAGGAGTCGAAGCCAGGCTCGGTCATCGAGGTGAAGGCCGCTGCAGGCGCCAGCGGACACGGGCGCCGGCCACCGCGCTCGGGAGCGACAACCGCCCCCCCGGTCCTGCTGAGCAGGATCCCCTGGTGACAAGGGCGATGCGATGCGGCACAATCTCCCCCATGCTGATCTACACCCTCCTGTCCACGGCCCTCGCGGCCCCCCCTGGCTTCCACGTCTCCGAGACCTACGAGGGCTGCGAGCTCTCACTGGGTCCCGCGGACGCCTCCGGCGTGATCCCGATGCACGCCGAGTGCCACTGGCCAGAGCTCAGCCCAGCCACCTTCAAGGCGGCGATGAGCCGCTTCGAGGACCACGCGAAGGTCTGGTCCTCGGTCCAGTCCTCCACCGCGGTCCGCACTGAGGGTGCCCGCACCCTGGCGCGGCAGGTCCACCTGTCCAAGGGGATCTCAAACCGCGAGGTGATGATGTGGCTGGAGGGTGTCGACGTCGACGGCGGCTGGCGCTTCCAGTGGACCAAGGCCGCGGAGCCCTTCACCCTCACCGATGGCTATGTGCTCCCCAGCAAGGACGACGGCTTCTGCCAGGGCACCGCCCACCCCGATGGGGGCCTGTCGGTGGTGTACCAGCTCTCCTACGACCCGGGCGGCAGCGTCCCGGGCTTCCTGGTCCGGTGGTTCCAGACCTCGGGCCTAGAGGCGATCGTCCACGAGCTGCGGGTGTACTTGGCCGCTCAGGGCTGATGGAGCCACCGCTCCAGGGTCTCGCGCGCGAGCTGATCTAGGCCCTCGCCGTAGACTGCGCGGATGGCCTTGGGGCCCCTGCTCAGCGCCGCGTCTAGCGCGCCGCCCGCCAGCGAGGCCAGCAGGCGCCGACGCTGCGGGCCTGGCACCAGCCGCTCCAGCGCGTCGCAGACCCGCTCCGCCATGGCCTCGGCGGGCATCTGCTCCATCACCCAGGCGCGCCCGCGCTCGCCAAGCGCCTGCCGGGCCTCCTCGCCGGCCTGAGCCAAGCCCAGCGCCGCCTCCGCGAGGGCCTCAGCGGTTGGCTGATCGGCCACCACCCCACAGCCTGCGGCCCGAACCATCGCCCCCATCGTGCCACCGCGGAGGCTGAGCACCGGCACCCCGGCGCTCATCGCGTCGAACACCTTGCCCGAGATGGTGATCCCGAGCAGCGGCCAGTCGGCGTGGGGGTTGAGCCCCACGTCAGCGCCCGCGAGCACCTCGCGCATCTGTGCCCTCGGCACCGCTCCCAGGTAGCGCACCGCCTCGCGATCGCGCGCGGCGGCCTCGATCAGGGGGCGGGCCCGCCCGTCCCCTACGAAGACCCACGCCACCTCCGGGGCCAGGGGCGCGAGCCTGGCGGCGGCCGCCAGCACGACCTCCAAGTCATAGGCCTCGTTGAACGACCCCGCGTAGAGGATCACCACCCGCCCGTCTAGCTGGTGGGCAGCCCGCCAGGCGGCGCGCGCCCCCGCCGGCGCGGGCTCAGCGAGCCCTCCGGTGGGCGCCACCGTGATCCTGGCGGGGTCCACTCCCATCGCCTCGACATAGGGCCTGTAGGCGGGCCCCACGAGCACCACCTCTGCCCCGTGGCGCATGGCCGCGCCCTCCAGGGCCCGCATCGCCCACATCATCGGGCCCGGGCGCAGCAGCCCCCCCTCCTCCAGGAAGGCGGGCCAGAGGTCACGGATCTCCAGCACCACCGGACGGCGCCACAGCCCCGACAGCAGCAGGGCCGGCGCCACCTGGGGGAGCGAGGGCGAGGAGGTAAAGATCACGTCCGGGCGCCCCAGCCTGAGCGCGTAGGGAACGGCGTCGCGCAGGAAGCTCAGATACTCCTTCCCGCGATCCCCGGCAGCAGGTGCGGGGAGCCTGTGCACCCTGATCCCCCCCTCCTCCTCCACCCCCGCCTCGGGGCCGCCCTCACCACCACCAAGGTAGCTGCGGGTGGTCGCGATCAGGTCCACCTGGTGCCCTCGGCGGGCCAACGCGTCGAGCAGCAGGGTGGCGCGCGCGTTCCCCGGCTGGTTGCGCCCGACGTAGTTCTGGTGGATCCACAGGACCTTGCGGCTCATGGAGCCTCCTGCGCCGCCGCCGCGGGGCGGGCCTGCTTGGGACGGACCTCCCACCGGAGGAGGGGAGGCACCACGGCCACTACGAGCATCGCCCACACCGCCAGCGCGCCATAAGCCACCGGAGCCGGGGCCCAGGAGATCAACAGCCCCAACCCCGCCAGGATCGCGCCAGCGGTCCAACCGATCCGCGCGCTCGCCTGGCGCGAGAAGCCTCCCGCCTGAAGGCGGAGCGCGAAGTGATCGGGGCTCCCCCGCCAGAACGGCAGCCCCTTGCGGGCGCGAACCACGGTCAGGAAGCCCAGCTCGAAGATGAACACCCCCATGATGGCGGCCAGCCCCGCCCCCTGCCGGAGGGTGGGATGCTCTGCGAGGACCTGCAGCGACAACACCGCCAGCAGCGCGCCGATCAGGTGACTCCCCGCGTCGCCGAGGTAGATGGACGCGGGCGCCCGGTTCCAAACCAGGAAGCCCAGCACCGCGCCCACCATCACCACCGGAATGGGGTCTCCGGGGACCAGCAGCGCCAGCGCACCAAAGGCGACCACCGCTAGCCCGCCGACCAGCCCGTCCGCGACATCCGTGAGGTTGACCGCGTTGACCCCGGAGACGATGACGAAGGCGCCCAGCGGGACCTCAGCCCAGGAGACAGAGGGGGGCAGCCACCCCCGAAGAGACCACGCAACGGCCACCGAGGCGACCAATTGAACCAACAGCTTGTTGCGCGGACCCGGCGCGATGAGATCATCCCACAGGCCGATCAGGAGGAAGAGCACGCTCCCCACCCCCAGGCCCAGAGACAACACCGCCTCGCCCCCCACCCCCCACAGTCCGGCTACGAAGAGGAGGGCAGCGGCAGCGATCCCTGTGCCGCCCATGTAGGCGACAGGGTGTGTGTGAGAGGGGACGATCGGGTTCGGTGGCGCGACAAAGCCAACGCGCCGCGCGACCTGCCTAGCGACCCAGGTCAGCAGGGTGCTCGCCAGCGCGGCACCCGCCCCAAGCCCCAGTGTGACGCCCAAGCTACTCATCCTCTCGCCCCCAGAGACGCGTCAGCCCACGCCCAGCCATCCCGAATAGCACCCTCCATCGCGGAGTACTCCCACCGACCATATCGACCGAGCCCCGTGATGCCCCGCTCTTGCAGAAAACCCAGCGCCTCGGCGACGATCTCGGCGTCTCCCTCGGCAAAGGCGACGTAGGCGGGGTCCGCGACGATGACGGTGGCCCCCAACACCGCTGATCCCTCCGGGAGCACCCCCGCGCGCGCTACATCCTCCAGCACGCGGGCGATCAGCGCCTCCTCCCCCCCCCAAGGCTGCTCTGCAGGCCAGGGCACCTCGACAAGCAGGGGCCAGCCGTCGGGCGGCGCGAGGGACGGATCGAAGGCGTGGAGGAAGACCAACCTGGTGAAGATCAGGCTGGAGTCCGCATAGTAGCGCCAGTGGCCCAGCTGCGGGCGCGGCCCGCGGACCCGCACGCCGACCGACAGCACCAGGTTGTGCCGCAGACGCGCCACCTCTCGGGCCAGCGACGCCGGCACGCCCCGCACCATGGCGATCGCAGCAGGCAGGGGGAGGGTGCACAGGCACGCGTCCTCCCACCTGTAGCGCTCTGGGCCGTCCGGACCCTCGGCGACCACCAGGCGCTCCTGTGGGTCCACAGACAGCACCTCACGCCCCAGGCGGACATCACCCGCACGCGCCGCGATCCCCGCAGCCAGCACCTCCATTCCGCGCACCGAGGCCCCCGCAGCGGGGCGAGGATACCACGCGTGCGAATTGTAGGTGGGCTGCACCCTCTGCGGGCGCAGGGCCCCGGCGAGCACCGCCGGCAGGTCCGGCCGCTCCAGGTTCCACACGAACCCGCCCGGGGCAAGCTGATCCAAGGGGCGACGCCACATCTTCTGGTTGTAGGGCTCAAAAAACAGCCCGAACAGGGTCTGGCCGAAGCTGGCGAGCAGCAGGTCGCGATAGCTTCGACCCCCCGCCTCTGCTGGCCCGTAGGCTAGGCGCGCCAGCTCGTCCAGGACCCGCTCCACCACCTCTGGAGCCAAGGTGCCCAGGTGCGTCTGGAGGGGAAACCGCGCCTCGCCCGCGTCGGTGACCACCCAGGCCTCAGGCGGGCACGGGGCGAGTACCTCGCCGAGCAGGTCCCGCAAGGCGACCTCTACCTCCGGGCTGCGCAGGTGGAGCAGGTGGATGACGTGGTCAAACCAGTACCCATCGATCTCCTCGGCCCGCACCAGACCACCGGGGCGGTCGGCGCGCTCCAGGGTGATGGACCCGCCACCCAGCCGCCAAGCCGCTGAGAGGCCGGTGAGGCCCCCCCCCAGGATCAGCGCTGGCGCCGAGTAGCTCACAGGGAGCGGTCCTCCCCAGAGGCCCGGAGGTCGGCGAGGATGTCGCGGACCACCTCGCTCATGTCGGGCCAGCTAGGAGCCCTCCCGAGCAGCTGCTCCAGCCGGCGGGAGTCAGGGCGACGGTCGCGCACGTCCCTTCGGCCGGGGAAGACCTCGCCATAGGGGACGAATTCCAGGTGCAGCTCCGTCCCTACCTCCTCGCCCACGACCCTGGCGAGCTCGAGGATGGAGACAGGCTGATCGTTGCCGATGTTGACGACGTTCTGCCCCGGCACCCAAGACGCGGGGTTCGCAGCCAGACCGAGCACCGCGTCGACGAAGGTCCTGACGTGCCCGAAGCACCGGGTCTGGAGCCCGTCGTCGTGAATTACCAGCGGCGCTCCTGCCAGCGCCAGCTTGACGAAGGTTGGGACCACCATCCCGTAGGTGCCCGTCTGCCGGGGTCCAACCACGTTGAAGGGCCGAAGCACCATCACCTTGTGACCCTTGGCGACCGCCCGCAGCGCGCGATCCTCCATATGCCACTTTCCAAGTGCATACCCAACCTCATCACCGTCGTAGCGCCGGACGCTGTCGTCGGTGATGGGGAAGTCCTCCGCCACCGCCGTGTCATCGGTCAGGCCGTATACCGCCGAGGAAGAGGCCAGCACCACCGGGCCGTCAAAGAAGCCCAGCAGCCGCTCGGTGCTCTCTACCGCCACGCGATAGGAGTAGTTCTTGTGGGTGTGCGCGAGGCGCATCCCCACCACCCCTGCGAGGTGAAACACCCCGTCCATCCCGGCACAGGCGCCCTCAAGCGCCTCCGCGTCCAGGACGTCACCCACGATCAGCTCCACGCTGTCCGGTAGATTCTCTCTTCGGCCGGTGGAGAGGTCGTCCAGCACCCGCACCGAGAAGCCAGCGGCCAGGAGCGCCTCGACCAGCCAGGAGCCGATGAAGCCCGCTCCACCGGTCACCAACACGCGAGGGGTTGAAGCAGCGGTGATCACCTTCTTCCTCCATCGGGCTCAGGAGAGAGCCGTTGTCCGTCGAGGGCGAGACGCCCCAAATACCGAGCCCTGTGGCGATCCCGATCCAGCTGTTTTCGCTGAGTCATCGCTAGACCTCGCGCTCTGTGCTCGCCGCGAGGGCCTTCTGGCGCCCCTCGGCGAGCCTGACAGCGAGCATGGCGACGAGCACCCAGGCGAGGCCCAGCGCGATGGTGACCCACCGCAGCTGGAGCCTGTGCCCTGTGATGGCGATCGCCAGCAGGCCAATGTTCAGGCCCCACGCGCCCAGCGCCAGCTGGGAGGGGGTGTGTCCCAGGGCGAGGTAACGGTGAAACCAGAAGGTCTTGTGGGGCACCCAGGGGCGATAGCCCTGCCCCAGCCGCCGAAACAGGGTCCAGGTGGCGTCCACCGAGAAGAACAGCGTGACGGTCGCCAGCGGCCAGATCACGGTCCAGGTGTAGTCGATCAGCGCCACAAAGAGCAGCCCCCCGAGCACGTATCCGAGCCAGGTGCTGCCCACGTCACCCATGAAGACTCTGGCGGGGTGCCAGTTGACCCGCAGGAAGCCCAGCCCGACCCCCATCATCACCACCGCCAGCGGCGCGAGCGCGGGGACGATCACCGCGATCCCCAGCCCGATGACCACCGCCTCACCCGCCGCCTGTCCGTCCGCCCCGTCCATGAAGTTGTAGAGGTTGACGAACCACCCCCAGGCGAACGCGAGGATGACCTTCTCGGCGACGAGGGGAAGGAAGAAGAAGAGCTGCGGCAGCACGGCCAGGCCGGCGAGCCCCGCGATCAGGTGCACCCCCAGCCGCACGCTGGCCCGCACCTCGTAGCGGTCGTCCAGCCACCCTATCGCCGCCACCGCCGCGCTCGCGATGAGCATCACGGTGATGAACCGCGGATAGGGGATCCCGTCCCAGAGGCGCACCGCCAGCAGCATCAGGGGCAGGCCAACCGCCACCATCGCGATGCCGCCCCCGTGTGGGGTGGGGTCCTTGTGGAGGCGCCGATCATCCAGGCCCGCCACCATCCCCAGCGACCAGCACAGGCGCACCACCGGGGGGCCCAGCAGGGCGACCAGCGCGAAGGAGATCAGCAGGATCAGGCCGACCACCTCACGCTCCTCGCGGGGGGAGCTCGCGGGCGTCCCGCCCAGTGAGGCGCTCGAAGAGCCCTAGGTACTGCGCCGCCAGCCTGCGGTGGCTGAACCGCTCCTCCACGAAGGCCCTGCCCGCCGCGCCCAGCCGCGCCCTGCGCGCGGGGTCACTCAGCAGGCCGCGCAGGGCTCCGCGCAGCGCCTCGGGATCCTCGCTGGGGACCACCTCGGCGCTCCCGCTCTCGGCCATCAGCGCCGCGCCCTCGCCCCGCAGGGCGCCCACCGCGCAGCGCGAGGCGGCCATCACCTCGAACATCTTGGAGGGGATGAACATGTCGAAGTCGGGGATGTCCTTCAGGCAGACCACGTTGACGTCCGCCATCGCGTACCAGGCCCAGGTCTCGCTGTGAGGGACCGGTGGGAGGAAGCGCACCTGCCCCAGCTCAGCGGCGAGGGCCTCCAGCCTGGCCTTGTCGGCGCCCTGCCCGACGAAGAGGAAGACCACGTCCTCGCCCGGCGCAAAGCCACGCGCCGCGTCGAGGATCTGGTCCAGGGCCTGCGCCTGTCCGTGGTTGCCCAGGTACAGCACCACCCGCTGGTCTGGCCGTATCCCCAGGCGCTCGCGGAGCGCCGCGGGCGCTTCGCCGCGCTGCACCGCGTCCGCCCGAGCCAGATCGGCCTCGGACACCCCGTTGAACACCACCCACAGCTTGTCGGGATCGATCCCTCTACCCGCGATCTCGCGGGCAAAGGACGTCGTGACCGTCACCACCGCGTCCGCGCGCCGGTAGAGCCCCAGCTCGATACGCTCCAGCAGGTCGTAGAGCGCCCCCGGACTGAGGATGTCCATCTGCAGAAAGATCGCCGGCCACAGGTCCCGCACCTCAAAGACGAAGCGCGCGCCGTAGCGCCGCGAGAGCAGCCAAGCCGCCCCCACCCCAAAGAAGGAGGGCGAGCTAGCCATGATGACGTCAGGCACGGGCCCGTGGGGGCGGAGGAGGTTGTAGGCAGCCACACTCCCTGCGAAGGAGATCATGCCCGCGACCCGCTTCACCTTGCCCCTGTTAGGGGCGATGTAGGACCTGTGCCGGCGGACCTTGACCCCGTCCTCCTCGCGCTCGCTCCAGGGGGGCAGGTCTCGGTAGCCCTCCTGCACCACCCCGTCGGGGTGGTTGGGAATGCCTGTGAAGATGACCACATCCTGCCCCGCGCGCACCCACTCGGCGGCGAGGCCGCTCAGCCGGGCGCTTGGAGCGCCTGGCTCCGGCGGGTAGTACTGCGTCACGACCCAGATCTGCATCCCATCCACTCCGATGGTTCTCGGGAACGAGGCCGTAGCTTAGCCGCTGGTTTGCAGTCCGGCACCTCCCTAGTGCTCCCACGCGGCGCGCGGCGGACATTTCCTTCATCCCTCAGTCCAGGACCGTGGCCTTCCAGGTCCACTCGGAGTCTCCTGGGTCGAGGGACAGGGCCCGCTTCCAAGTCTGAGAGGCCTCCGCCCACCTGCTGTGGTTCACGAGCTGGTCCCCCATGTCCCCGATGAGCTCGTCGTTGGAGCTGCTCACCGCCAAGCGCTCCAGCACCTGCAGCAGTGTCTGCCCAGTGAGGAGCATCACCCGCCGGCGCCACTCGTCATCCGAGGGGTCCGCGTCCAGCGCCCTGGTGAACCAGGTCGCCGCGGCCGAGCGGTCGCCCCTGCCCAGCGCGATATAGCCGAGGGCGCCGGCCACGTCGTCGGAGTGGCCCGAGCCCCAGCGCTGCTCCAGGGTGCTGGTCGAGACGCAGCGCTCGATCTTTCCCTGCCACTCGGAGTCGCCGGGATCGCGCCGGCCCGCCTCCGACCAGGAGCGACAGGCGGCGTCCCACTGCCCGAACCAACCCAGCAGATCCCCCAGATCACCGGTGGGCTCGTCGCCAGCGTCCGCCGCCGCCTTGACCCTGGCCTCGGACAGGAGGGCCTCCGCCTCGGAGGAGCCCGGTGTGACCACCAGGGCCAGCTTGCGCGACCACTCTCCGTCGCCGGGGTCGAGCTGGTGCGCCCTCCGCCACCCGTCGGCTGCGTCGCTCCACCGCGCCATGTCGAAGGCGTAGTCCCCCAGGTCGCCCCACACCTCGTCGTTGCTCCCCGCGTAGCGGCGCAGCACCGCCTCGCGCGACGTGCGGCTGAGGCCGATCACCCGGTACTGTAGCTCTGAGGAGCTGGGGTTGAGGGCCAGCGCCCGCTGGTAGCGATCCAGCGCGCCCGCCCGGTCCCCCCGCGCCAGCAGCTGCGCGGCCTGAGCCTTCAGCCCGTCCTCGTCCTCGGGGACGGCGGCAGACACCACCTGCTGCGACGCAGGGGCGCCGCCACAGCGCTCGCCCAGCTTGCGGGACCACTCGGAGTCGTCCCCGTCCAGCTCGTGGGCGCGGCTCCACGCCCCACAGGCCTCCGAGATCCGCCCCACCGTAGCCAGGGCGTCCCCGTGGTTGCCCCAGTGCTCGTCACTGGAGGGCATGAGCTGCACCGCCCGCTCGGTGAGCGTGACCACCTCGGAGCCCCCGCCAAGCCGCACCAGCTTGTCCGGCCACTCTGTGTCGTCCGGATCGAGCTGCAGGGCGATCAGCCAGGCGTCGCGGGCGATCCCCTGCTCCCCCGCGTCCGACGCCGCGTCCCCCAGGTCTCCCCACAGCTCGTCGTTGGCGGCGTCGCCCCGCACAGCCTGCACCTGGGCGCTGACCCGGCTCGACGCCGCGGCCAGCACCTCGGCCGGCTGCCTGCTCCCAGACGAGGGCGGGGTGTAGGAGGGGGCCGCGCTCTGAGCGCTCCCGCTGCACTCCCCCACCTTGCGCTGCCACTCGCTGTCCGCGGGGTCGAGCTGCTGGGCCCTCGCCCACTGAGCGCAGGCCTCTGCGCGGTGCCCCGCCCCGGCGAGGGCGTCGCCGTAGTTGCCGACCACCTCGTCGCTGCTGGGGTAGCGCGAGGCGGTGGACGCCAGGATGCTGACCAGCCGCTCCCCCGCCCCCAGGTTGAGGGCCTTGGCTGCCCACTCCCCGTCGTCATCGTCGAGCGAGAGCGCGTAGAGGTAGACCTCCATCGCCAGCGAGGTGCGCCCCGCCTCCTGGAGCGCGTCTCCCGCGTCCCCCCACAGCTCGTCATTGGACGGCTCGCGCTGCAGGCCCGCCGCCTGGGTGCCCAGACCCGCGGCACGGATCTGGTCCACCAGCGAGCCGCTGGAGCCACCGCTGGACACCGGGGCGCTCACCGCCGCCACCGCCTGTCCGCTTCCACCGCAGCTCTGGTCCAGCTTGCGGGTCCACTCGGAGTCGGCGCTGTCGAGATCGTGGGCCCTGCCCCACTCGTAGCAGGCCCAAGCCCGCTGCCCCCGCGCCTCGGCGACGTCACCCAGGTCTCCGTGGCGCTCGTCCGAGGTGGGCTCCAGACGGATGCTCCGCACCAGCACCGCGAGGGCCTGATCACCCTCCACCAGGCCGATCAGCTTGCCGCTCCACTCTGAGTCGTCCGGGTCCTGCTCCATGGCCTCCATATAGAGGAGCTGCGCGGTGAGTCCGTTCCCCCGGTCAGCGGCTTTGTCGGCCAGATCACCGATCGCCTCGTCGTCTCCCCCCGCCGCGTCCGCCTTCTTGAAGAGCTTGCGCGAGAAGCCGTCGTCGGGGCGCGGGGTGGCCCGGAGCGCCGCATAGCCGCCATCCCAGCTGGTGTTCTGCACCCAGGGGGGCACCTCCCTGTTCGGCGCGGCGGGCGCAGAGACCACCGGCGCGGCGTAGGCCTGGCGGTTGGCCTCCGCCATCCACACCCGCGCCTCCTGCACCTCGGGGATCTGCACAGGGACGTGCTGATCGTCGATAGAGATCGCGGCGGCGCCGTAGGTGTCGAGGAAGGCCTGCACCGCCATCCGCGCCTCCTCGCTGGGGGTGGAGAGGAAGGGGGTGGTCGCCCCCCAGGCCTGCGTCGCCTCGCGGAACAGGGCGGCACGCGCCGCCTCGATCCTGCGCCCGCGCTCCGCGTCCACCGCGGCCAGCAGCGTCGCCTCGCGGGCCTCTGCCGCCTCTCGCTCTTCCTTGATGCGGCGCAGCTCCTCCAGCTTGGCCAGATAGTCGTTGCCGCCTGTCTGGATGACCGCGGTTCCCGCAGCCACCGGGATCGGCGCCTTGATCTTGGAGAGGGTGAGCTCGGCCAGATCCGGCCCCGCCTCGCGGCCAGAGGACATCACCGCACCCTGGAGGGGCGCCCGGTCCTCCCTGGTGGGGAGCTGCTCGCCACCTCCCATCGTGCGCACCGCCCCGTAGGTGTACTGCTGGGCCTCGGCCAGGGTCACCCTCCCGTCCTTCTGCCCGTCGAGCTCGCCGTCGGCCCACCCGCGCAGGGCGCCCACCGCGAAGTAGGTGAACAGCCCGTGCTCAGCGGCGCGGTAGGGGCCCGACAGCTCGTCGGCGCTGGTGGCGAACCAGTGGACCACCTTGGGCACGGGCGCCGCGGCGTGGACGGGCACCGCGAAGCGCTTGCCGTCGAGCAGCGCCTCTCCGCTGCGGCCTGTGCCCGAGTAGCAGGAGTCGACCATCACCACCGCGTCCGCCGCCTGGGAGCGCTCGGCCAGCCGGTCGATCTCTGCGACCGAGACCGCGTAGGCGTCCTCCTCAAGCGAGCCGGCCTTGCCCTGCATGTCCACCCCCAGCAGGAGGCGATCGCCCGTGCTCGGGTGGGCCGCGCCGTGCCCCGCGAAGTAGATCCACAGGGTGCCCTCTGGACCCACCTGGGAGGCTGCCTCCTCGATCGCCTGCCGCATCTCCTTGGCGGTGGGAGATCGGCTCAGGAGGGAGACCCTGGTGGGGGGCACCCCCCTGGTGTAGACCAGGAAGCTGTAGAAGGCCTCAGCGTCGCGCAGGGCGAAGGGCACGTCGGGGAGGAAGGCGTAGTCCTCGATGCCGATCACCACCGCCGCGTCCGCACGGGCCACTGCGCCGGTCTGGTGGCGCTCGATGACGTCAGGCACCCCCGCGAGCGCGAGGGAGGGAAGCAGGGCGAGAGAGAGAAGCGTGCGGCGCATGGTGTCCTCGGGGGATGTCGCCGAACACTATTTCACAATTCGCACCACGACACCCACCCCAGCGCATCACAGCCAGATGATGTATGCGCCCTCTCGCCGCTCATCTCCGCGCAGGGGTAGCCCAGCGGCCAGTGGTCGCCCCCGTGGGACGGACCGGACTCAGGGCGCGTCGCGCCTGCGCCGGTAGCCCAGCAGCGGCAGCAGCCACAGGCCCAGCGCGCCCGCTGGAGCGGTGGCGCACCCCTTGGGCTCCTCCACCTCCTGGACGGGCTGCTCCGGCTCCTCGTACTGCTCGTAGAGGCGCAGCCGGTAGTCGTAGCCCAGGCCGCGGTCCACCGGGGACGCGACCGCGGAGACCACCAGCCACAGCTCGTCCCTCCCCGAGAGATCACCGAGCTCCGCCGCCGCGCGCCCGTCCACCACGGGGATATCGGTACGGACGTGCTCATCGCCGGTCCGCTCCACCAGGGTCAGGCTCCACTGGACCGAGGGATCCTCCACCTCCAGCTCCAGGCCGGTCTGGACGAAGGGCTTGGAGATCATCCAGTAGTTGGTGCCGAAGGTGTGGGGAGGCTCGTCGGGGCTCCGCCAGCTCTCATCCACCCCGCGGAAGGTCCCGCTGGGAGCGTGTGAGCCCCCCCCGGAGAGCCCCCCCCACTGGTCGATCCAGTAGCGATAGTTCTCGCCCAGCGGGTAGTCCCAGGTGGCGTTGTGGGCCGCGAAATCGAAGAAGGTCGCGGCCAGATCGGTGCCCTCCTCCTCCAGCAGTCCGCCGATCACCACCAGGGGATCCCCCCGCAGCGGCGCCTCCTCCCAGGAGCGCTTGATGAATTCCCCGCCGTACCGGTCGGAGAGAAAGCGCGGGAAGACGAAGGACCCGTACTGGTACAGCTCCGCCAGGGTGCCGGTGTCAGGGTAGTCGAAGAAGTTGAGGGGGTACTCCGGCAGGTAGGCGAAGCTCACCACGAACCCAGAGGCGCTGACGTGCTCGGGGTAGACCTGCTCCTCGGCCCAGACCGCGGTGGACTCGAAGTACCAGGCCCCCTGCCCCTGGTACTGATAGCCGCCGATCTGCCCCTGCAGGGCGTGAAAGAACTCGTGGGCGGCGGTGCTCGCGGCGCTGTCCTCGTCGCGGACCTGACTCGCGGCGATGACGATCATCGGCCAGCCGTCGCCGTCGTAGTAGTAGTAGCCCGCGGCACCCATCGAGGAGGGGGTGCCCCCGTCCGTGTCACCGATGTAGACGTTGAACTTGTACTTGTCGGACTCGCGGGGGGCCTCGAAGCCCCACCCCACGACCTCCTCGGCCCAGGCCCGCTCGAAGGCGTCGGCGAGGGCGTGGACGTTCTCCTCCGAGAAGCGCGCGTAGGAGCCCCACTTGACCGCGAAATTGTCGGTCTCATACTGGTAGGGGTAGGGGTCGACCAGCGCGTCGCGCACCAGCTTCCCGTCCGTCACCTCCCCGTCGGGGGGGAGCGGGGAGCGCGGGAGCAGCAGGCCAGTGGCCGCGGCGGGGAGGCCACGGCGGACCATCGCCTCGTCAAAGCAGCGCGCCTCGCCCGCGTCCCGCGCCCGCTCCAGGCCGGTCATCAGGGCGGTGGTGGCGCAGTGTGCGTCGGCGAGCAGCGCCTCATCCACCGCGGTGACGATGGGATCACAGGAGGTGCCCGCCAGAGCGAGCGGCGCGAGGAGCAACAGCATGGGGACTCCGTCAACGAGTGCGTCGGTCCTCCTATAGCTGGAAGCGCGCCCACCCGCTCAAGCCATCAGGCTCCGGGTGGCCCTCCTCACCGCGGCGCGAGGGGCGATCGCGCCGCGCGAGGCCCCGTTCAGCTGCGGGTGGCCCTCCTCACCTGTCTCGCCGCTCGATGCGGTCGAGCAGCTGGTCCACCACCCTGAGCGTCAGCCCCCACAGGCAGCGCCCGTCGATCTCCACACAGGGGAAGCTCAGCCGCGATCCGCCCCACTCCAGCGGCATGGTGCGCCTCCCCTCCCCCGCCAGCAGGCGCGCCAGCGGCACAGAGAACACCTCCGCCACCTCCTCGTTTGGCGCGGGCACGGGCTCCTGTCGCAGGAGGAAGGCGTAGGGCCACACGCACATCCTGCGGCTCATCAGCGGCGCGACGGGATCGAGCGCGCCGAGGTACTCAGCGCCCTCCAGCGAGAGCCCCAGCTCCTCCCAGGTCTCGCGCATCGCGGTGTGGCGGAGCGAGCGATCCGCGGGCTCGCGGCGGCCACCCGGCAGGGCGAGGTGCCCGCTCCAGGGGTCGCCGTCCTGCTCGGCGCGCTGGATCACCAGCAGCTCCAGGGCGGGGGTGAAGACCGCCGCGATAGCCGCCTCGGGGAGGTCGGGGGGGCAGCGCGCCACCACGGGGCGCGCCAGCGAGCGGCGGAGGTGTTCGAGGAGGGTGCTCATGTCCCCCTGCTAGCACGGTGGCGGGACCTGACACCAGTGGTGGACCCGCGGAGTTCGCTCCGATAGAGCGGCGTCACCGCCAGGAGACTCAGTGAGCGCACCGCAGAGAGACGAAGCCCAGCGCACCATGGGCTGGTTGGGTGAGCTGGTCCGCAACTGGGGGCCCGCCATCGCCGCGGTGCTGCTGATCCGGGCGTTCATCTTCGAGCCGTTCCGCATCCCCTCCGGCTCGATGCTGCCCACCCTGCTGATCGGCGATCAGGTGCTGGTGACCAAGTACTCCTACGGCATCTGGCTCCCCTGGCTGAACAAGGAGCTGGTCGATCTCGGCGATCCGGCGCGCGGCGACATCATCGTCTTCCGCTACCCCCTCGACCCCCGGCAGAACTACATCAAGCGGGTGGTGGGCATCCCCGGCGACCACATCCGGGTGGTGAACAACCAGATCACCCTCAACGGCGCGGTGCAGGAGCGCGACTACACCGGCCGGTACGCGTCCTTCGACGACCGCTGCGCCGAGCGCGACACCAAGCACTACGTGGAGCTCCTCGACGGGCTGCACCACCACGTGCTCACCAACACCGGCTTCGGCTCGACCCTCGCCAACCACCCGCCGCGCGGCTCCTCACAGCGCGAGATCGTGGTGCCCCCTGGCAACGTCTTCGTGATGGGAGACAACCGGGACAACTCGGAGGACAGCCGCAAGTGGGGCTTCGTGCGCTTCGACCAGATCAAGGGCAAGGCGCGCTTCGTCTGGCTCTCCTGGGACAGCTGCGCCCCTCCCACCGAGGTCATCCGCACCGACCGCTTCTTCCACGACCTCTACCACCCCCCCGAGGCCCTCTAGCGTCGCGGGGCGTCACCCTCCGTCTCGTCCTGTGTGGCGGACAGGAGGTGCAGGCCCCCCGCAGATATGGGCCACAGAACCGAGAGCGCGCAGTGACCGAACCCGAAGCGACGCCAGACACTCACGCGACAAACCCCGTGATGGACCTGATCCGGTACTGGGCCCCACCCCTGCTGGCGGTGATCCTGATCCGGATGTTCCTCTTCGAGCCCTTCCAGATCCCTACCGGCTCGATGGTGCCCACCCTGGCGATCGGCGATCACGTCTTCGTGACGAAGTTCTCCTACGGGATCTGGCTCCCCTGGACCGACATCGAGTTGGTCGACCTGGGCGACCCTGAGCGCGGCGACATCGTCGTCTTCCGATACCCCCGCGACCCGTCGGTGGACTACATCAAGCGGGTGGTGGGCATCCCCGGCGACCGCATCAGGGTGGCGGACAACCAGATCTTCCTCAACGGGGAGGCGCAGCCCCTGGAGTACACAGGCACCGCCCCCTATGTCGACGACTCCTGCGAGGTGCACCCCTCGCGGGTGTTCACCGAGCTGCTCGACGGCACCCCGCACGCGGTCTACAAGGCGGCCCGCGGGGGCTCACCCCTCGCCAACGCCCCCGCGCCTGGCTCGGGGCAGCGCGAATTTGTCGTCCCCGCCGGGCACGTCTTCGCCATGGGCGACAACAGGGACCGCTCGGCCGACAGCCGCGACTGGGGCTTCGTGCGCTACGACCAGATCAAGGGCAAGGCCCACTTCATCTGGTTCTCCTGGAATGGCTGCGCCCAGGACGGCAAGATCGTCCGCGGGGAGCGGATCTTCCAGTCGGTCTACCAGGCACCCTAGCGCCCGAGTCCTCGCCAGCGTGGCGCCGACCCGTGCTCGCGCGGCGATCAGGCGACCACTAGCCCATCGGGCGCGCTCGCCCGTGGTGTCCGCCCGACATCCGTCCCACGCTCCAGCGCGCGCCCTTCTCCGGACCCCGGCGGCGTCCTTCGGCCTCTCTGGACGAGCCTGCCGCGATGCGCTGGGTCCTGCTCACCCCTTCGACGGGCAGGGGGAGGCTCCCCAGCGTGACGAGGCGCGCGCCCCTGTGATGGAGCCGCGAGGGTCCGCGCCCATCCTCCACCGACAGCCCCGTCCTCACAGCGCCTCTCCTCGGCACGGGACGCGGTGTGGCCACCACCGAGCCCCCGTGATGGGAGCGGGGCCAGCGCCGGGGGAAGACCACAGGAGACAGGGCTGGTTCTCCGGTCCGGCCTATCGAACGCGTCGCTTTTCCCTTGTGCCGCGACGACGCGTGTCCTATGGGGACAGCGCGTCTCACAACTCCACGAGGATCCCCATGAAAACTATGCTATATTCACTTCTTGCGATGTCCGTCTCCCTCCCCGCCTGGGCCGGGCCCCTCAAGCCCTACGGGCTGGGAGCGCCTCTACAGGGCACGGTGGAGGCGCAGCTCCCCGTGGTCAAGCAGGCGCTGGTCGACCAGGGCTTTCAGGTGGTCGGCACCTACTACCCGACCGGCCAGAGCGCGGTGCTCGCGGTGACCAACGGCGCCCTGCGCGGCGCGGCCGCGGCCTCAGAGCAGGGCGGCTTCGGGGCGGTGCAGCGGGTGTCCCTGACCCAATCCGGCGATCAGGTAGAGGTGGCCTTCACCGACCCACGCTATTTCGGCGCCGCCTACCACATGAGCGGGGACCTGAGCCCGGTGGCCACCGCCCTCGGCGCCGCGGTGGGGGGCAGCACCCCCTTCGGCGCGGCCTCCGGCCTCAGCGAGGCGGATCTGCGCGGCTACCACTACACCATCGCGATGCCCTATTTCGGCGACCAGGAGGTGCTCGCCACCTACGGCTCCCACCAGGAGGCGGTGGCGGCGGTGGAGGCGGGGCTCAGGGCCCACGACGCGGGCACCCGCCTGGTCTACAAGGTCCAGATCCCCGGCACCGAGCAGGTGGTGTTCGGGGTGGGCCTCACCGCGGGCAAGGGCGCCGACAGCACCGTGCTCAGCAACTGCGACGTGGGCGAGCACCGCGCCACGGCCTACGCCCCGTACGAGATCCTGGTGGTGGGCGACAAGGCCCTCGCCCTGCCGGGCAAGTTCCGCATCGCCATCGCCTTCCCCGACCTGTCGATGGGCACCTTCATGAAGATCTCATCGGCCCCTGGGGCGATCAGCGAGGCGCTCACCGAGGTCGCGAAGCCCTGAGGCGCGGCTCAGCAGCCCTCTGTCCACCAGCGCAGCGCCCCTCGGATCGCCGGATGATCCGAGAGGGGCTGCCCCTCCGCGTCCACGAACTCCTCGGCGACGCCCCAGCGCTCGCCCTCCAGGCACAGGCCGGGCCCCGGTCGGAACAGGATCCGGTCGATGTGGTCGGGCTCCTCGCAGCCCACCGCGTCGCATAGGTCTGTGAGGCCGGTAGCGCCCACAAAAGCGTCGGACACCTGCGCGTCCTCCGGGTCTGAGATCCGGTTGAGGTTGGTGTCACCCGCCACCAGCCAGGCCTCCTCCCCATGCTCCGCCTCCAGCCAGGCGGCGAGCTGGGCGAAGCCCACCGAGCGCGCCGCGTCGTCCTCGGGGCTCCCCCCCGCGTCCGCGTGGAGGTTCACCACCACCAGCCTCACCCCCGGCGCGAGGGCGTGGCGGGCGGCGGAGAAGCCCTTCTCGGCGAGGCAGTCGCTCCCGTCCTCCAGCACCCCGCTGCAGACCTCCCAGCGGACCCTGGTGTAGTCGGTGAAGGGGGTCTCCGAGAAGCGGGACAGCCCGTCGTGCATCGGCGCGTCCACCGCCTCGCCAGGCGCCGAGGCGTGGGGGAGCGTGACCGCCTCCGCGAGGAGGTCATGGTAGGCGAAGTCCTCCTGCACCAGCACCAGCGGGTAGGCGTTGAGGAGCGGGGAGATCTGCGGCTGGTTGACCTCCGGGTGGGAGTCGGAGATCCCCTCCGGCAGGCCCGCCACGTTGTAGGTGAGCAGGCTCAGGGTCCCCTCGGGGGGGGCGAGGATCTCGCCGGTGTCGGCGTCCGGCTGACAGGCGAGCAGGAGCAGCAGGGAGAGCATCATCACCTCGGGGTGGACCGCGGAAAGGGAGCGCGCCATGTTCTCCCCTGTGGGGCCCTGGTGGGAGAAGAATCTTGCGGTGCGGCCCCCCCTGCGGTGCCTCGGCCACCTGTGCGAGGGCGAGGCACCGGTCCATCAGCCGGAACGGCTCACAGGAGGCGCTTCATCCTTCCACAGGAACCATCAGATGAAGTGGCTCGTCGCGTTTTCCAGACGGACGACGGGCGCCGAGCCGCAAGGAATATCGGCGTTTGGCCGATATTTCCAAGGGATGAACCGCACTTTGGGACGCGACGCGCGTAGGAACATGGACACCCGCCGAGAGGCCAGCGGGTCGGTGCCGAGGGCCGTGTTGACGTGGGTGGGGAGGGTGCCCGCGGCCGGCGTGCCTGCGAACAGGGGCCGCGGCGAGGGCCTCATCACCTCGGGGTGGACCGCTGGAGGGGCGAGCACCATGCTCTCCGCTGCGCGGCCCCCGACGGGGAGCGCTCCACACCCCGTCGCTCGGGGGAGGGGCGCCTGACAGCGCGGGGGCTGCGCGCCTGGGGCCCCCTCAGCGACGGCGCTCCGGTGCCTGGTGAGGCGTCCCTAGCCACGCAGGGGCCGGGTGATCGGTGGCGCTCAGGTAGAGCACCGCCGCCTCGCGAGACGGGGCGGTGCGGAAGAGGCTCAGCGCCGCGTCCAGCAGCTCCCGCCGCCCCAGCGTCCCGACCACCCTCCCCTCTCGCACCACCGGGAGGACCAGGCCGGTGCCGGCAGTGAAGGCGTGGGCCAGGGTGAGGAAGGGGGTATCCTCCGAGATCCCCACAGGGTCCCGCTGCATCACGTCACCGACCCGCGCCGGGCCCCCGCCACCGTCCACCCCCCGGAGCAGGGCCCGCAGCGCGTCCTGCTCGTGCAGCATCCCGACGAGCGTGCCCGCCGCGTCGAGCACCGGCGCGGCCCGCTGGTCGGACGCGCGCAGGCGGCTCACCACCTCACACACGATCTCGTCGGCCGTCGCGGTGCACAGCTGGGTAGACATCATGTCCCCAGCGCAGAGGAATCTGGCCATACCGGCCCCCTCAGTCCCTCCCGCAGGAGATCGCAGGGCCGACGAGGAGGGAGATGCGCCCGCCCTACCGCCACACCTCCATGCTCGGCCCCCCAAGGGCCCCTGTCAACGCCCTTCGCCCTCGCCCTCCGCCAAGCGCTCCGAGGCCTTGCGAAGATGGGCCGACAGCCCAAGCAGCATGTTCCAGAGCACCTTCACCGCGATCTTCGAATCCCCCTGGAGCAGCTTGAAGAAGGCGGCGCGCCCGATGATGAAGACCTCCGCCTCCTCGACCGCCACCAGGGTCGCGGACCGGACCGGCTCGTCGAGCATCGCCATCTCACCGAAGTTGGACCCCGGCCCCAGGGTCGCGAGCACCTGCCCCTCGCGCTCAACCCGCACCTTGCCCGAGATCAGCAGGTAGATCTCCGTGCCGGGGTCCCCCTGGGAGAAGATCACGGCGCCGGCGGGGTAGGTGTGGGGGTGGGTCGCGGCGGCCACCGCCCGCAGCTCCTCGTCACCGCAGTGTTTGAACAGGGGCATCGGCCTCAGCAGCGCGAGGCGCCTGCGGGCGTCATCGCCCCCCTTGGCGCCGCCAGGGATCTCGGCCAGCACCCCCACCACCTGCCGCGCACCCACCGCGCTCAGGACCCGCTGCGCCGCCTCCTCGACCGTCCCGACGGGGAGCAGTCTGTGGAGGTCTGGGCCGGGGAGGCCCTCGGCGAGGTGCCCGGTGGTGACGAGGAAGCGGTCGTTGGGCGCCGCCTCCATGCAGAGGGACTCGGCGCGCACCCGCGGCTCGGCCCCCAGCGCCCTGGTGAAGCGCCGCTCGTTGGAGGGCATCGCCTCGCCTGGAGCCTCCTCCCAGTCGACGATCAGCGCCTCGTCGGCGCGGGAGTGGTCCACGGTGAGCTGGTGGGTCAGCCCCTTGCGGACCAGATAGACCCTGCCGTCCCCCACGTGGCCCACAAAGACCTCCGTCCCCGCGAAGAGGAGAACGTCCAGGGTGATCAACAGGCCCCTCCGCCTGCGGGCGTAGGCGTAGACCTCCTGCGCCGCCCTGCCGAAGGACTCCTCCATCACCTCCAGGATCCGCCCCCTCAGCTCCGAAGAGGGGTGCCGGGCGAAGCGCTGGAGGATGTCGCGGTGGCGCTCGAAGTGGTTGCGCACGTTGTCGAGGGCGATGCGCGCTCCCGCCCGCCCGTGCTCGCCCCCAGCGGGTGCGTCGGCCACACCGAGCAAGCCGAGCTCGGCCACCGTGAGCAGCTGGTCCCGTGTGACCCCGCTGGAGGGATCACCGGGCGCGAAGAGAGGGCAGACTCTCGGATCCATCAACACTCCATGGGCGCCAGTGTACCGCTATCCGCCCGGCCCGTGTCCAGCGCTCAGCGCGCCTCCTCGATCTCTAGCTGCGCGCCGCCCAGCTCAGCGAGGGAGCCCCACCCGCACCCCAGCTCAAGCCGCGCCGCGTCCGCCGGGACCTGCCCCAGGGTGGGGTCCACCGGAACCCAGCGCTCCCCCAGGCGCACCGCGGCCCAGGCGTGGGGGTAGAGCCCCGGCGGGTCCGCCAGGTACACCAAGCCGCAGCGCACCTCCGTGTCCAGGCCGGCCAGCGCATCCACCAGGGCGCGCGCCCGGTCCTCGCAGTCCCCGCCCCCCGCCAGCACCTCCTCCGCGCTCCGCGACCGCACCCCAGCCCTGTCGGGCAGGACCGCCAGCCGGGCCACCGCCGCGTCTACCCGCGCCAGCGCCTCCCCCTGAGGCAGCTCCGCCCGCAGCGGGGCCGTCACCACCACTAGCCCGTCACGGACGACCTGATCGGGCCCCGCGGGCACCGCCAGCCCCCTCACCGCGAAGCGCACCGTCCACGCCCCCCTCGCCCCGCTCACCTGGCGGGTGGGCACAGAGAACAGGCGCTGCAGGTCTGGAGCCTCAGCGGGCCAGTCCGGTCGCGCGGGGACCCTGGCGGCGCGCAGCAGCCCGATGGACACGGCGCTCACCACCCCTGCGACGTCCCGCTCCATCCGGCCGCTTGCGGCGCCCTGGCGCCAGGTGCCATCGGCAGAGATCAGGGCGGGGACCACCTCGCAGCCCTGCGGGTCGAGCACCTGCGCCTCCCCCAAGCCCGCGTCCTCCAGCAGCCACGCGACGCCCGCCTCCCCCTCCCAGCACAGCGCCCCGTCCCGGATCAGCGAGCGCAGCGACCCGTCCGGCGCCCGGCGCACCAGGGAGGTGGAACGGTCGCGCACCGCCCTGCCCCCTAGCAGCAGCGACCACTCCCGCTCCCGCAGCTCGTCCGCCCCTGCGGCGACCCTGCGCTCGCGCCCCACCAGGGCGCCGTCGGCAGTGATCGCCCACCACTCCCCCTCTGGGGGAGCGCAGGCGAGGGCCAGTAACAGGGCGAGGCCCACCTAGAGGGTCTTGCGCCCCGAGGTCATCCGGTCGATCGCCTCCGCGGCGCGCGCCACGTCGGGGTGGGTGACCGGCCCCATCGCCGCGCGGCGGAGGGCCGACAGCGCCTCGTCCTTGCGCCCGGTGACCCTGAGCAGGGTGCCGAGGTTGTACAGCGCGGCGGGGTCGTCGGGCCGCTTGGCGAGCGCCTCGCGATAGCGGACCTCTGCGGCCTCCAGCTCGCCGTCCATGTAGAGGTTCAGCCCCTCCTGCACCAGCTCGTCCGCCTCGTGGATGAACTCCACGTCGAGGAAGGCCTTGGCGCCCAGGTTCACGAGCACCGCCGCCAGCGGCGAGAGCAGCCAGAAGGCCACGCCCTCCGAGGCGAGCAGCACCGCGAGGGGCACGTCAGGCCCAAGCACCCGCCCCTTGTAGGACAACCGCACCTTGGTGTACCGCCCGCTGGCGACCGTGTCCTCCAGCCGCTTGCGGAGGGCCCTGAGGGTGGCCTCCACGTCCTCGGGGTCCACCGGGATCCTGAACCCCCGGAAGGGATCGCGCTCGCTCATCAGACCTCCATCAGACCGCGGACAGGCCGCCGTCTGCTACCACCAGCTGACCGGTGATCCACCGCGCGTCGGGCGAGGCGAGCATCGCCACCACCCCCGCGATGTCCTCTGGGACCCCCACCCGCCCGAGGGGGGTGGCGCGCCGCGTGAAATCCCGCAGCTCGTCCGCCTGGGGCAGGTAGTCGAGGGCGTCTGTCTCGATCAGCCCTCCCACCACACCGTTGACCCTGATCTTGGGGGCCAGCTCCACCGCGAGCTGGCGCACCAGCGCCTCCATGCCACCCTTGGCCGCGCCCATCGCGGCGTAGCCGGGGGTGTGGCGGCGGGATCCCAGGCTGGAGATCCCAATCACCGAGGAGCCCTCGCCCAACAGGGGCAGGCAGAGCTTGGTGAGCAGCCAGAAGGGGCGCAGGCTCGTCTCCAAGGTGAGATCCCAGTGCGACACCCGCAGGCGCTCCATAGGCTTGAGCGCGCCCATCGCGGCGTTGTGGACGAGCAGATCAAGGCCGCCGAGCTTGTGCTCTGCCTCCCACGCGAGCTGCTGTAGCGCGGCCGGGCTGCGGACATCCGCGGCGACCGGCCACGCCTCGCCGCCCGCTGTGCGGATGTCCTCGCACACCGCCTCCGCCGCCTCGAGGTTGCGGAGGTAGTTCACGATGACCTTGCCGCCGTCCGCCCCCAGCCGGAGGGCGGTGGCCCTCCCGATGCCGCGGGAGGCCCCAGTGATGAGCGCTCTCAAGGGCTACTCTCCCTCGGGGGCTGCCCCTCCCTCGGCGGGAGCAGGCTCCTCGGCGGGGGCTGGGGCGGGCGCGGGCTTGGCGCTCATCGCGGAGGCGAACAGCTTGGAGAGCAGCTCCTTCTTCTCCTTCACCGGCGCGAGGGTTGTGGTGCAGCCCTCGGGGTCGAGGGAGGCCAGCTTGGGATCGAGGCACTTGGCCTGAGCCTCGGAGAAGCCCTGCTCCACGCACAGCTTGACGTAGTCCTCCTTCGCGGGGAGGTTGGTCGGCATGGTCTTGCCCGCGGCCTTGAACATGTCCTCGATCGAGTCGAGGGTGGAGCCGTAGGCCCTGCCGCACAGGCGCCCCTCGGGGGTGTTTGCGGGGTTGACGGGCTCGGAGCCACCGCAGGCGGCGAGTAGACCGAAGAGGACGAGGGCGACCGTAGCGCGCATGGACATCTCCATAATGGGGCCCGTGCAGGGTAGACCACTTGGCGGCAAAGGGGAAGACAGCTAGCTGATACCATGACCACGACCCTGTACAAGCCCCACGGCCTCCCTGTGTTCCCACTTCACCAAGACCCAGGTTCGGACTGCCTCCTGGCCCGGCTGCTCGCGTCGGACCCCTGGCGCGCGGCGCTGCCTTGGCCGCAGGGCTTCGAAGGCGGGATCCTGCACCGGCTGGACCTCTCGACCTCGGGGGCGGTGTGGGTCGCGGATCACCCCGACGAGGTGGAGGCGCTGCGCGCGCTCTTCGCCGAGCGCAGGTTGGTCAAGCGCTACCTGCTGCTCACGGCGAAGGGCGTGCCTTGGGACAAGAACCGCTGCCAATTCGCCCTCGCCCACGACCGGCGGCACAAGGGGAGGATGGTGGTGCAGCGGGGCCCTGACACCCCGCACAGGGGCGAGTGGATCCCCGCGGACACCGCCTTCGAGCGGGTGCGGGGCCGGCTGTTCCGGGCCACGATGCGCAGCGGGGTGATGCACCAGATCCGCGCCCACGCCGCCTTTCTGGGGATTCCCCTGCTGGGCGACAGCCGCTACGGCGGCGGCGCCACCCCGCGCGGCGCGCCAGCGGGCCTGGTGTTCTACCTCCACCACGAGGGGCTGACCGGGCCTAAGGGGGTGGCCACCGCGCCGGTGCCGCTCCCCGACTGGGCCAGCTGATTGAGCCACTCGTAGGAGACCCCTCTGCGCGTGGCAAGGCCGCCGACGCTACAGGAGAGCGCCGATGTTCGTCGCGATGTGCTACGGACGAACAAGCGTTTTGGGAGAGGCAGCGCGACGGTGGGACGATCTACGAGGGGCTCCTGAGTGGAACCTCGGTCGCGTCGGCGAGGTCGGTGGCATCCCCGTGTCCCGCTCCCGGTGCGCTGACCCCGCCCTGGGGCCTGCTGGGCACCGATTCGCGGGGCTCTCGACGCGAGGGCCATGAGCATCGTCTGGCCCAAGGTCTGCGCACCGCTCGCGGTGCTGGCGGCGGGAGAGGGCGCTGCCAGCGCGCTGAGACCCCAATTTCCGACGGCCTCAGGGCCGCCGCCAAGGGGGCCGCACCCTCCTTCGTCTCCCACCTTGGGGCCGGGGACCGCGGCCCCCCCCCCCTCCCAATGACCGACGGCCTCAGGGCCGCCGCCAAGAGCGGCGTCGCACTCCTTCGTCTCCCCCGTTGGGGTCCGGGACCGCGGCCTCTCCCTCCCAATGACCGACGGCCTCAGGGCCGCCGCCAAGGGGGGCGTCGCACTCCTTCGTTGCCCCCGTTGGGGTCGGGGACCGCGGCCTCTCCCTCCCAATGACCGACGGCCTCAGGGCCGCCGCCAAGGGGGGCGCGCCCTCCTTCGTGTCCCCCGTTGGGGCCGGGGACTGCGGCCCCCCCAATCCCCCCCTGCTGGGGCTCTCCCCCTGCGTGATCGGGCGCTACCCCCTTGCCGGAGGTCCCCCGGCGTGACCGGCTTGGGCGACACGATGATCAAGGCCGAGGCGAGCCCTTGCACCTGCGCTCGCCGAGCACATCAGCACACCTTATTCCCATGGAACGCCAATAATGCACCGAAACTGCTGCCGACCTGCCGACCGTCCGAGAGATGCGACGAGCCACTTCATCGGATGAATCCTATGAAATGATGAAGCGCCTCCTGTGTGACTGTCCGGCGGATCGCCCAGTGCCGCCTGCTGCGCCCCGACGGGCCCCCTCGGGGCCGCGATCCCGCCCCAACGAGAGGACCCGGTGGATGACACCCCATCCGACCCTACGGAATGGGTCGCGCTGATCCGCCCCCCGAGGGCTTCGTGGGTCGGCCTTGGCGTAGGAGGGGCGACGCCGGCGTCCTCCCTCCTCGCCCTGGAGGCGCTCGCCGCACGCGCGCCACAGCGCCTCTCGACCTCGCTTGGGGATGAGGTCTTCGGTCTCCTCAGGCAGGAGGGGCAGCCTCTGGATCCGCTGTGTCTCCGTGGTTCAATGCAGGTCCTGCCCGAACCTGGTGCCCACTGCTGACCGACGCGGCCCTGACCTCCGGGCCACACAGGCCGGCTCCTGAGTCACGCCCTGTCGGCCCCGTCGCGGAGCGGGTCGCCGCGGGTGCTAGGATGAGGGGGGCACGGAGGGAGGTGGCGATGGTCTGGTCCAGAATAAATCCAGCGGTGTTCCTCATGCTCGCGGCATGTGGCACCTCGGGCAGCCACCCTCCTTGCTGGCCGGACCTGTGTCCCGTCGACACAGGGCCGCGCTTCCCACCCGAGGGCACCCTGACCCTGACCCTGCTCCCCGCCCTCGACGGGGTGGTGCTCGGGGAGCCGGAGCTCGGTGCTTGCGGGATGACCCTCTGGCCCTGGGACGTCGACCAGCAGGTGCTGGAGTTGCCCTGTGGGGTGCCCACGACGGTGCCCACCGGGACCTGGAGCGTCCATCCCGGCTCCGGCTACTACGGCGGCGTGACCGGGCTGACCGAGGTGCACGGCGGGGTGCTGGTCTCGCCGCGGCTCAACCTGGAGTTGTGGCCTGACTGGGAGGTGGAGGTGGAGGTTCCCCTCAACCGCTTCGTGGACGGCACCTTCACCTGCACCCGCTGGGAGGAGGCCCCGACGAGCCCTGTCGGCCACGGCGCGCTGGTGGACGAGGTGGCGCTGGGGCCCTGGCACCTCGTGGTGGACCGGGGCGAGGACCTGCTCGCGCCCGATGCCCGCGGCTGGGAGACCCCCTCGCTGGCGGGGCGGGGCCTGCTGGTGTCGGGCTCGCGCCTCGCCCTCTCCTCCTCGGCGGGCCTGACGCTCGAGCACTCTGAGATCACGACAGAGACGGTCTCTTGGGAGGTGCGGGAGCCTGAGGTCGGGATCACGGCGATGCACTGCGAGCGGACGGCGGACTGAGCCCCAGCGGCGCGCTGCGAGCACGGACGCCGCGGCTCGGCGTGGCGCCGGGGGGGCCCCAGGTCCTTGGACTGGCCGCACCCGGCCTGTCGGTGCTACGCTGAGAGCGGCGCGGAAGGAGGAACGGATGAGTCGATGGACGGTGTGGGTGCTGGTGAGTGTCGGGGCCTGCGGGGACCGGACCTCCGATGATCCCTGCAGCCCGAGCGGCCCCGACGAGCAGGTGTGCTGGGACGACACCGGGCTGGACTCTCCCCCCGACGGCGAGCTGCTCCTCACCGTCAGCCCCACCCTGGACGGCGTCCCGCTGGACCCTGCCACGGTGGAGGACTGTCGCCTCACGCTGTCGGGCTGGGCCTCCGGTGGCGAGACCCTGTCGCTTGCCTGTGGAGCGACGACCACCGTCGCCTCGGGAAGCTGGACCCTGTCGGCGGGATCGGGCTACCACGGCGGTGTGCCTGGCCTGACCGAGCTCGACGGCGGGGTGCTGGTCTCCCCCCTGCTCGACCTGGAGCTGTGGCCAGCGCGGGATGTGGACGTCGAGGTGCCCCTCAACCGCTTCGTGGACGACACCTTCGCCTGCACCCGCACCCGCTGGATCGACGACGCTGAGGCGGAAGACCACCGCGGCGCACTGGTCGACGAGGTGGCGCTGGGGCCGTGGAAGCTGGTGGTGGACTCCGGCCAGTATCTCATGGCCCCTGACGCCCCGGGCTGGGGCACCTACGAGCCCGAGCGGCTCTGGTTCGAGGTGGCGGGGAGCGCCCTCGCCCGCCCCACAGCGGCCTCGGTGGGGAGCCTGAACGCCTCTCTGATCACGGCGGATGCGGTGTCCTGGGAGCTGCTGGCGCCTGGCGTGTCCGTGACCGCCATGCGCTGCGAGCGCGTCGCGGACTGAGGCCTCCGGCGGCGCGCTGGCCGCCGGGGGCCCTGACGCCTACGGCACGAAGGTGACGATGACCCTGCCGGGGCCGTTGTTGTCCGCGGTGGCGGAGGGGTTCGCCCCTGCGTTGTAGGAGCCGCCGCCGCCGCCGCCGGGGTGCCCCTGGTAGCCGCCGGCACCGCCGCCGGAGTAGCCCCCGCCCCCACCGCCGCCGATCCAGCAGTTCCCGTGGGCGCCCGCGCCGCCTCCGAAGCCGCCGTACTGGTTGTAGGCCGGCAGACCGCCGGCTCCGCCGTTGCGGTAGGCGTAGCCTCCGGTGTGGTAGCCGCTGCCCCAGGAGTCGTTGCCGCCGTCGGTCAGCAGGCCGCCCCCGCCCGCGCCGCCGCTACCGCTCTGGGCGCCGCCGCTGCCGTTGGTGCCTCCGGCACCGTCCTCCGTGGTGCCGCTGGTGGTGAGGCTGGCGCGCGTGCCCGCGTCATTGTTTGAGGCGCCGCCGCCACCGCCAGCGACGACCAGAGGGCTGCCCGTGCTGCTGAAGAGGACGAAGGTGCCGCCTCCGCCCCCCGCGTCGCAATTCGAGCTATGGGGGGCCCCCTGGTGGCCCACCAGGATCTCCAGCTCGTCGCCCATGGAGAGCGCGAACTCGCCCGCGACCCGGGCGCCGTCGCCACCCTGGTTGCTGCTGTTGTCGCCGCCCGCGGCGCCCCAGGCCTCGATCTCGTAGGTCCCCGTCGCCGGCACCACCCAGTGCTGAATGCCCGCCAGCACCAGCACCTGCCCCTCGATCTCGCTCCCCACGTAGGCGCTGTCGCAGGACGCCTGTGCGGGGCCTGTCCGACCGGTGGCCCCGCAGGAGGTGAAGGTCGCGGTGTCAAACTCCACCGCGCAGGTGCTGTCGCAGCCGTCGAGGTCCACGAGGTTGCTGTCGTCGCACTCCTCGTCGGGGTCGACGTGGCCGTCGCCGCACACCCAGCAGTAGTCCATCGGCTCCTTGCAGCCGGTGAGGTCCTCGCAGTCGGTGAGGCCGTCGCAGGTGTTGTCGATGCCGTC
>JAFGVK010000169.1 GCA_016938035.1 Deltaproteobacteria bacterium
GGGCGAACGCTGTGGCGAGGAGCAGGTGGACGATGGTCATGGTGCCTCCGAGCGGCGCGCGACGGGGTGGTGCTCCCTGGTCAAGGGGGGGACGCTTGAGGCTGCGGATGTGCTGGGACTGGTCAAAGATGGGTTCCAACAGCTTGATGGTCGAAGGTCACACCTCCCGACCGAGGTGTGGAACGGCCCCACCTCCCCCGGGGTGGACCGTCTGGGTGAGGTGAGGACGCGGTGCTGATGCGCACCCCGTGAGGGGGGCCGGCCGATGGATCGGGGCCCGCTAGCGCTCCGGCTGCCCCCGCTCAGCCCGGATCCCCGCGCCCGCTTGGACCTCACCGATCCAGGCTGCCTCTGCCACCCCCGCAGCCCGCAGCGCCGCCAGGGTCGCCTCCGCCGCGTGGGCGGGCACCGCCGCGAGCAGCCCCCCGGAGGTCTGGGCGTCGCACACCAGGTGCCCCTCAGCCGCCGACAGGTCTGGCGCCAGCCACAGGGCCTCGCCCAAGAACTCCCGGTTACCCAGCGTGCCACCGGGCACCATCCCAGCGGCTGCTAGGGCCAGCGCCTCGGGCAACACCGGCAGGCGCTCCACCCAGAGGGTCGCTCCTACCCCGCTGGCGCGCAGCAGCTCGTTGAGGTGGCCCGCGAGGCCGAAGCCGGTCACGTCGGTCAAGGCGTGGACCTCCATGTTGGAGAGCACCTCGGCGGCAGCCCTGTTGAGGGTGGCCATCACCTCGGTGGCCCTCCGCACCGCCCCCGCGGAGGCCGCCCCGCGCTTGGCGGCGGTCGCCAGGATCCCCGATCCCAGCGGCTTGGTGAGGATCAGCGCGTCGCCGGGCAGCGCGCCCCCGTTGCGGCGCACGCGGTCTGGGTGGACCACCCCGTACACCGCCATCCCGAACTTGGGCTCGGTGTCCTCGACAGAGTGCCCGCCCAGCACCGCCACTCCCGCCTCCGCCGCCTTGTCTGAGGCGCCCCGGAGCAGCTCGTGCAGCGCCGACTCGGGCAGGCGCCCCACCGGGAAGCCGACCAGGTTCAGCCCGAACAGCGGTCGCCCGCCCATCGCGTACACGTCCGAGAGGGCGTTGGCGACGGCGATGGCGCCGAAGTCGTAGGGGTCGTCGACGATGGGGGTGAAGAAGTCCACCGTCCCCACCAGGGCCAGCGCCTCGGTCAGGCGGTAGACCGCCGCGTCGTCCCGTGTCGCCAGCCCTACCAGCACCGCGGGGTCTGTCGGGAGCGGGATCCCGCGCAGCGCCTCCTCCAGCAGCGCTGGCCGCAGCTTGCAGGCGCAGCCCAGCCCGTGGGTGTGGTGGGTCAGCCGCACCGCGTCGGGCGTCATCACCAGGGCGCAGCCCTCCCCCCGCAGGGCGTGCACCGCGCCGACGAGGGCGGCGGCGGCCCGGTCGATCTCCTCCTCGGTGCTGCTCGCGCCGGTCGAGAGGCGGATCGTCCCCAGGGCGAGGTGCTCTGGCACCCGCATCGCCTGGAGCACGGTCGACACGCGCACCTGGTCCGCGTGGCAGGCGGCGCCCGCAGAGGCCGCCACCTCGTCCGCCAGCGCGTCCAGGATCGAGGTCGCCAGCACCTCGGGGAAGGCCAGCGACAGGGTGTTGGGCAGGCGCTCCTCGGGGTGTCCGTTGAGGTGCGCGTCAGGGACCCCGGCGAGCACCGCCTGGTGGAGGCGATCGCGCATCGCCCGCAGGTGGTCGGCGCGCGCGGGGAGGTCCATCGCCAGCGCGGCGGCGGCGCCCAGCCCCACGATGCCCAGGGTGTTCTCGGTGCCGGGCCTGCGGTTGCCCTCGTGGTCCGCGCCCTGAAAGATCTTGACCAGCGGGGTGCCCCTGCGGATGTACAGGGCGCCCACCCCCTTGGGGCCGTAGAGCTTGTGGCCGGCCACCGAGTAGAGGTCCACCCCCAGCGCCCGCACCTTGGCGGGGATCTTTCCCACCGCCTGCGCGCCGTCGGCGTGAAAGACCACCCCGCGCTCCCGCGCAAGCGCCGCCAGCTCCGCGATGGGCTGGACGGTCCCCACCTCGTTGTTGGCGTGCATCACCGACAGCAGCACCGTGTCGGGGCGGAAGGCCGCACGCGCCGCGTCGAGGTTGACGCGACCGGTCTCGTCGACCGGGAGCACCGTCACCTCCCACCCCAGGCCCTCCAGCCACCCGAGCACCTCCCCCACCGCGGGGTGCTCCACCGCGCTGGTGATCAGGTGGCGCCCCCGCTCCCGCAGGGCCCACGCGACCCCCTGGATGGCCATGTTGTTGGACTCCGTCCCCCCGCCGGTGAACACCACCTCGTCGGTCTCGCACCCCAGGAGCGCCGCGACCTGGGCCCTGGCCTGCTCGATGGCCCGCCTGGCGCGGATCCCCGCGGCGTGGGACGAGGACGGGTTGCCCCAGCCGGTCTCCAGGAACGGGCGCATCGCCTCAGCCACCTCTGGGGCGATGGGGGTGGTGGCGTTGTAGTCCAGGTAGACGAGCTCGGGCATGGGGCCTCCGGTGGAAGAGGAGGGGCTATTCTGCCCGCCGCCTGTGGGGGAGAGCGCCCCGCCTCTCTCAGGAAGCGGTGGGCGGCGCCGCGTGGTGGGACCGCGCTGGGGGAGGCACGGCCTGTCCAGGACCCACGGGCCGCTCGCCGGAGGTCGGGGGACTGGCTAGGTGAACGGGCTGTCGAGCGCCTGACGCGCGCGGGGAGGGGGCGCCCTGTGCCGTGACCCCCGGACCGGGTGAGCAGCCCACCAGGGTGGGTGCGCGCCCCGCACCGGAGACACCGGGCGGGGCTGCGCGACGTCCGCGACGACGCGCCCTGGGCCTGTCCACGCGGAGGCCGGCTGGGGGCCCGGGTTTGAGCGCCGCCGAAGCGGTCCAGGGGCCCCTGCTCACCGCTATCTCCCCCGCCGGCGCCTCTCAGCGGTGGCCTCTCTCACCCGCTGGGCCATGTCACGCCCCGCCGCCTTTCTCGCCGTGGGATCGCGCAGCGCCTGGCGGGCGGTGGCCTCGCGCTGGAGGGCGCGCCAGCTCTCGAGGCGGGCGGGGTCGAGCTCGCCGGCCTCCACCGCTGCGATCACGGCGCAGCCAGGCTCATCGCTGTGGCTGCACCCCCGGTACCTGCAGCCCTCTGCCAGGAGGGTGAGGTCCGAGAACACCTCGTCCAGCCCAGCGGTGTCCCACAGGGCCAGCTCGCGCAGGCCAGGCGTGTCGATGAGCAGGCCGCGGCCCCCAGGGAGCGCGTGGAGCTGCCTGGAGGTGGTGGTGTGGCGACCGGTGTCGTCGGACCTCCGGACCGGGCGGGTCGCGATGGCCTCGTCCCCCAGGAGCGCGTTGACGATCGACGACTTGCCGACCCCAGAGGAGCCCAGCAGCGCCACCGTCCTGCCCGGCACGAGCAGGGCGACGAGGTCGTCAAGGCCGCCATCCCAGCGGGTCGTCGCGGTGAGGACCTGGGTGTCCGGCGCGACCGCTGTGGCCTGGCGGAGCCACCTGCCCATGTTCGCGAGGTCACGGTCGATCTTGTTGACGACGACCACCGGGGTGACCCCGCCCCCGTGAGCCAGGGCCAGGTAGCGCTCGACGCGGCGCTCGCTGAAGTCCCCGCCGACCGCGGTGACGATCAGGGCAAGGTCCACGTTGGCGGCCAGGACCTGAGGCGCGGTGGCCCGCCCCGCGGCCTGCCGGATCAGGGCGCTGCGCCGGGGGAGCTGGCCGAGGAGGCGCGGGGGCTCACCGGCCTCCACCGCGATCCAGTCGCCCACCGCGGGGCTCTGGGTGCCGGGCCTGAGGGGCAGGCGGACGGGGCCGCTCGCGCCCAGGGCGTCTACCGCGCCGTGGTGGGCCGCGCTCACGCGGAGGGGGGCGCCCCCCAGCGCGGCGAGGGGGCCCGCGAGGTCTTCCGTCCAGCCGAGGGTCCTGAGGTCCATGGACGCAGCCTAACACCGTCCGGCGGCGCCGGATCCCCGTCGAGGTGGCTGGTGGCGGGCTTGCCCTGGGCTGAGGGTGGTGGAGGTGGCTCCAGGGTCACCATCGTCCTCGTGTCCGGCCCGTCGGGGTAGCCAGCCTGCCGCTGCGCAGGGCGGTGTCGCTGGACCAGGACCGCGAGGCTCTCAAGGCCGTCGGGCGCCTCAGGCAGGGGGACCTCCGGTGGGAGAGGGAGGACGTTCCCTGGGGGTCAGGCCGCGGCCAGGGTGGGCCTGGGGCAGGTGCGCTCGGACGCCTCGACGATGCCGCGCTCACCCGCCAGATGGGCGGGATCGGGGGCTCCGCGCGTCCGCGCGCGTCGCCGCGACCTCCCTGGTCGATGGCGAGGAGGCGAGGCACGCGCTGACAGGAAACCCGGTCCGAGCGCACAGCGTCGTGGAACCTCCCGCTTGTCCGAGGCTCGGGATGACCCAGCGCCCGGCGCGGAGCGCGAGGCACGCGACGATAACGTCGGTTCGTTCATGATAGCACCCTGCCGGGACGCTCCACTGGCGCGGCGGGGGCTGCTGAGCCCGAGCCGATCGGCCACGATGATCACCACGTCGTCCATAGCGTATAAACTAGCTGGCGAATCGGCGTCTGCTCTGAGCAGGTGGCCGACGCATGGCCAGGATCTCCTGGCGGATGGTGACAGGGTGCTCCGCGGGGCGCTCGCCGGCGGACAGGCCGTCTGTGCTGGCCCGAGCACGCCGAGGAGCCTCAGCGCGCCTCGCTCCCGCCGGTCCCCCGACCCCTCCGCTGGCCGCGGAAGACACCGGCGTTGCGCCCGAGCCGCGCGCCGAGGCTGCCGCTCCCGACGGCGGCCTCCAGCGCGGCGATCAGGAGCGCGCTCCCTCCGCCCATCGGGCGCGTTGCCCGTGGCGCCCGCCCGCTGTCGGTCACTGGCGCCGCCGCGCTGCATCCGCTGGAGCTGGGCGATCGTCCTCAATATACAGGGACTAACCTGCTCAGTGCGGCCGGCTGGCGCCCTAGTCCACCACGTACCGGATCGTCTTGTCGCCGGCCCTCAGCGTCATCTCCATCAAGCGATCGCTCTCGCCGGCCTGGTACATGTAGAACTTCACCGCGACGGTCTCGCCGGCCTTCACCGCGATCGGATGGAACGGGAAGGAGGTCTGATCCCAGTGTGTGTTCGGGAACTCGGGGGAGGTCTGCAGCAGCACGCTGGGGGACAGCTGCGCCGAGAACCACCCCAAGAAGCCGTTGATGACGCCGTCACGCGCCATCGTGAAGTGGAGCGTTCCCTCTCCCCACTCGTCGCCTGGCCTCGCGGTCTCAGTGCGGAGCGCCTTGAGGGTCTCGCCAGGCGCGAGCAGCACCTGAGGAGGGAGGCTGTACCTGCTCGAGTATCCCATCTCAAGCTCGGGCAGGGTGAAGCAGGAGAAGTCGATGCCGTGAACCGGCTCTCGCTCCCAGAACCCTGGACCATCCTCGTAATAGAGGCGGTCCGCTTGAACGGGGGCCAAGAAGACCTGCACGTCGGAGGGGAGCATGATGCCGCCCGGCTTGAGGTGGGCGTCGCGCACCGCCCTGACCGCCTCGAACATGTTCTCGACGAAGGCCATGTGACCCAGCCACTCACTCACGATGACGTCGGCCTTCTCGTCCAAGACGAGGTCGTGTGCGTCGCCCTCGAAGACCTCGATGATGTCCTGCAGGCCGTTGTGAGCGATGAGCTGCCGCGCGAGCTGCGCCATGCCAGAGCGCTCGATGGCGATGACGCGACGTGCGCCTGCCTGGGCGGCGAAGATGGAGAGGATGCCCGTGCCCGCGCCCACATCGATGACCACGTCCCCCGGCTTCACCACCTCCGCGATGGCCTGCTTGAAGGCCGAGGTGCGCGCCTGATCCGAGACCATCCAGCGCTGCTGAGGGATGCTCTCGTAGTTCAAAAAGTACTGTTCCATCTGTGTCTTCGCCTAGGTTCGTGCGCGTCGTCCCTCGCGGGGTGCAGAGACAAGGCGGTTCGACCCGGTGTCTATTCCGCCCCCAGAGAAGGGGTAGGTTCAGATCGTCCACACCGCAAGGAAGGCGCGCATCCAGTGACCGCGCGCGGGGTCGGGGCGACAGGGCGGGGTGGCGCCGCTGTGGGGTCGCACACCGCGAGATCTTCCCAGCGGCGTGCGATGCAAACGCTGCGGTAGAAGGCGCGTTCACTGTCGCAGGGCCCCTGCCGGGCGAGGAGGGGGGCCGCAGGCGCAGCCTCGCCACCTCACGCCCGACGGACGGAGCGCCTCGCGAACCGCGCGCCCAGGTGCTGGATGCCCGGAGCGGTGTGCGTCAACACCCGCGCGCGGGCGGGCGGCAGCACCCCGCCGGGGGTGAGGTGCGCCTCAGATCCCGCCCATCCCCGCCGCCCACCCCGCCACCCGCGCCAGCTCCGCCTCGCTCAGCCCCCACGCTCCCCCAACCAGCCGGTCCAGCGCCCCCTGCATGGTCGCGCTGAGGCCGACACCATCAGCCTCCTTGCCGATCCGATCCAGCTCGGGGAGCAGCCACTCCGGCGCCATCGGGGTGGACCGCAGGTGCTTGATCTTCACCTGGGGCATGCCCTCGCGGGCGTCGCGGTAGCGGTGGAAGTGGAGCCAGCGGACGGGGGCGCTGTTCAGCCAGGCGGTGAGGGCGTGGGGGGTCCACGGACCCACCGCGAAGCCGGCGAGGATCGAGTTGCGGAACGCGATCCCGTCCGAGACCGCGGCGACGGGGAAACGGGCGGTCTGTCGGACCAGCACCTCGCCGCGCTCCTGGCGGAGCAGGGGGCCGATCACCTGGGCCTCGCCGTGACAGCCGGGGGGAAGGCGGCGGAAGGCGCGGATGTCCTGACCCCTGCGGAGGGGGATCGGGTGGGCCGCGTCGGGGCCGTCACCGCAGAGCAGGGCCGCCCTGATCCTGCGGTCGGTCTGTAGGCCCCGCTCCCCGAAGGTGGCGGGGGCCACGGGGGGCAGGGCGGCGAGGCGCGCGAGGAGGCGCTGGCCGGCTGCGTCGAGCGCCCGGCAGACCAGGGGCCAGGTCTCCGGGGGCTGGCAGGGGCCCGCGCTCCGCTGGGAGACCAGCACCATGCAGGGCTGGAAGACCCCCTCGAACTCGTGCCCGGGGTAGTGCTCCAGGGGGGCTGGCACCGCGCAGAGTGCGTCGTGGGCGGCGCGGGTGGGGGCGTAGCCGTCCAGGTCGGCGACCGAGGTGGGCAGCACCAGGGCCAGCCGCCCACCAGGGCGGAGCAGCCGGGCCCCCAGGTGGACGAAGAGCCCGTGGGTGGTGCGGTAGCCGGCGAAGGCGCGATCGTGGCGGGTGTAGAGGGCCCGGACCCGCGGGGGCAGGGGACGTGCGGCGCGGCCGACGTGGGCGATCCACGGGGGGTTGCCCACCACGGCGTCAAAGCCGCCCGGCCAGCCCTCGCTCGGGTGGGCGGGGCCCCGCGAGGGCGAGAAGACCTCGGGGAAGCGCTGGTGCCAGTGGAGCGGGGGGGCTCCTGGAGCGTCGGCGCCGAGCGGATCGCGGCACCAGGTCTCGGGGTCCGCGCCGGCTAGGCGGGCGGGGGTGGCGCCTAGCAGCGCGTGGCCCCAGGCGATGTGCTCGGTCCAGTGGGGCAGCGGTGCGCTGCGGGGGGCGCCGGTGGCCCACAGGGTGGCCCTGGTGAGGGCGACGGCGACCCGGTCGAGGTCTGCGCCGTAGACCCTGGCAGCGCCGTGCTCTGCGCCGCCCAGCGCCGCCCCGATCCGCGCCGCGGCTCCCCGCAGCAGGCGCCCCCCTCCGCAGGCAGGGTCCACCACCCGGAGGGCGTCCGCCCGGTGGAGGAGCGGGTCGATGGCCCCGGCGAGCACGGCCTCTGCCAGGTGCTCGGGGGTGTACCACGCGCCGCGCTCCCAGCGATCCTCCCCTGCCTCCTCCAGCCCCTCCGGGCCCAGGCGCAGCCCCATCAGGGCCTGGTAATGGTCCTCCAGCGCCTCCGGGCCGGCGGGCTCCAGGGTGCGAAGGGCGTCGAGGGCCGCGGGGGGCGGCACCAGCGGCGTGCGCCTCCCCGGCAGGCCCCAGGCGCCGGTGAGGGCTGCCTCTGCTCTGGCGGAGGGGGCGCGGCGGACGGCCTCCCAGGCCTCCCGCCAGGGGGCGTCGGCGTCGATCCAGCAGAGCAGGCGCCACTGGAGCACGCGCCAGATCGCCTCCTCTAGCAGGGCCGGGGCGTCGGAGGATCGGTCGGCCAAGAGGAGGGCGAGGAGGGTGCGATCACGCATGGCGTCTCGGGGGGAGGGGGACTCATGCCTCTATCCCCCCGCCGCTCGCGCTGGCCTCAGAACCAGACCAGCGGCGGCAGGGCCTCGAAGGCGGGCTTGGCGAGCAGGTAGCCCTGGAAGAGGCGGATGCCCTGGTCGCGGCAGAAGCGCAGCTCGGCGGTGCTCTCCACCCCCTCGGCGATGAGGTCGATCCCCAGGTCAAGACACATCGACGCCACCGCGCGCACGATGGCCTGGCGGGGACCGGAGACGTCGATGTCTCGGATGAGCATCATGTCGAGCTTGACCACCTCCGGCTGAAAGTCAGCGAGGAGGTTGAGGCCCGAGTGGCCGGAGCCGAAGTCGTCGATCGCGACTCTGGCGCCGAGCTTCCTCAGCTCGTGGAGGTGCGCGGCCATGGACGCGAGGTCCCCGACCGCCTCGGTCTCGGTCACCTCGACCAGGACCCGGTCCATCGGGAACCCGGCGAGGCGCGCGGCCATCACCGTAGGGAGCTCGCCGCCGTCGCCGCGGTGGAGGCTGCGCGGGAGGTAGTTCAGGCTGAGGTGACTCTCAATGCCCAGGCGGACCGCGAGGTGCAGCGCCTTCTCTCTGGCGCGCTGATCGAGGGCGTGCAGCTGCGCGTCGGTCACCTGAGAGAAGACCCACCCCGCCGACTGCCCCTCCGCACCGCGCACCAGCGCCTCGTAGGCGAACACCTCCCGGGCATCCAGATCGAGGATCGGCTGGAAGGCGGTGGAGATCGCCGGGAGCTCCGCCTCCATCACGGCCGCCTCGCCGCGATGGAGCTGCGCCACCTGCCGGCCTGGAAGGCCTGGAGCAGCTTCTTGGCGCGCCCGTGGTCGAGGGCGTCGAGACAGGCGCCGGTGGCGAAGAAGTCGTTGAGTTCTGGCACCTGCATCAGCTCACCGCGGCTGAGGACCGAGAGCCCCATGCTCCAGTCGGCGAAGTCGCGGCGCGCGATGGGCTCCCGGATCACCATCGTGACCGCCGTGTGGCGAGGGTCCTGGGCGATGCGCTGGAAGAGGGGGTCCAGCTCCTCGGCGTCGCCCTCGAGCACCTGGAAGAAGCTGCCCTCCGAGAAGAGCAGGATCCCGGTGATGTCCAGGGACGCGTTGTTCGCCGCGGACCGTGCGGCCAGCTCGACGAGCTCATCAGCGGCGAAGTCGCGGGTCGCGACGCTGGAGTAGATGAGGTGGAACATGGGGGAGAGAGTCCTCCTCGGGGTCTTGCGGAGCCGGCTCCGTCTCGCGGTCTCATCCCATCGACCTGGGCGGGGAGGTGCTTTAGCGCTTTGCGTGCGGCGTGTCTGCGCCGGGTTGGTCGGTGGCGGCTGCTCGCCCCCCTCGCGCGGTCGCGGGGCGGTCCTCCACCCCTCAGCCCGCTTGGCCCCCCCCCACCTTGGCGGGCACCGATCCGCTGGCCTCTCGCCGCGTGTCCTTGTTCCTGCGCGCGTCGCGACCAAGAGTGCGCTTCCTCCCTGTGGAACGGCGGTGACGCGCCGATATGCCTAGCGACTCGGCGCCCGTTTACAGGCTAGAAGATCCGACGAGCAACGTCATCTGTTTGTTCCATTGGAAGGATGAAGCGCTGCTTGTGAGACGGTCCGGCTGGTCGACCCGTGCCCCTTGGCCCAGTGGCCGGCGGCGCTGGCCCTGCGCTGGTGCCCCCAGGGAGATCGCGCCGGCCGCCTCGCGCAGCCAGGCCGCCTCCACCGCCGTCTCAGCGCGTTGGACGCTCTCCTCGGAGCCGTCGAGGGAGGCCACCGCGGGCCCCGACGCCCTGGCCTCTCGACGCGTGTCCTGGGTCCTGCGCGCGTCGCGACCAAGAGTACGCTTCCTCCCTAGGGAACAGCGGCCACACCCCGAGATGCCTGGCGACTCGGCGCCAGTGGACCGTCTGGATGATTCAACGAGTAACGCATCTGATTGTTCCTGCGGAATGAAGAGACGCCTGCTGTGAGACTGTCTGGCGGATGGACCGGTGCCCCACCGCGGGCCATGATCATCGCTAGGCCCAGGGTCTGCTCGCCGCCCGCCGAGGTGGCGGCGGGAGAGGGTGCTGCCCGCGCGCTGAGATCCGAATCTCCGCCGGCCAGATGGCGGCCGCCAAGGGGGCCTCGCCCTCCTTCGTCTCCCCCGCTGGGGTCGGGGCCTGCGTCCCCCCCCAATCCCCCCCTGCTGGGGGCTTGCCGCCCCCTCTCCCCCTGCGGGATCGGGCGCTACCAAGCGCGCCGCGCGCTAGGGCCTGCCCGCCTGCGCCACCCTCAGCCCGACCTCCGCCCTCGCCACCTGCACCCTGGCCTGGGTCCTGGCTGCCCTGGCCTGGAGGAGCTGGCCCTGGGCCTGTTCCAGGGCCATCAGAGAGACCGCGCCGTCCGCCTCGCGCCGCTTGGCGGCCTCTACCGCAGCCTCGGCGAGGGAGACGCCCTCCTCGGAGCCGTCGAGGGAGGCGAGCGCCACCGCCAGCGCCCCGTGGGCCTGCCTCACCTGGAGGCGCGCCGCCTGGCGCTGAGCGTCCTGGCCCGCACGCGCCTGGGCGAGGCGGGCGGTGGCGCCGTCGGACTGGGCGCGCAGGGTGCCCCCGGCGTAGAGCGGGACCTGCAGCCCCAGGCCCACCTGCCAGTTGAAGGGGTCGCCCAGGTCAGGCGCTGGGTCGAGCACCCTGGCGTTGGCCTGGGCTGCAAGGACCGGCAGCCCGGCGCGGTGGCTCAGGGTCAGGGCCTCGTCGGCGGCTGCCACCCTGGCCTGGGCCACCTCCAGGTCGCCCCGGCGCAGGCTGTCCAGCGCCGCCTCAAGCGCCGGGAGTGGTGCGGGCCCCGCCAGGGGGTCGGCGCCGCCGTCCACCCCGGTCAGCTCGGTCAGCGCCCCGTCTGCGGCAGAGAGCCCCTGCTCGGCCATCGCCACCCTGGTCCGGGCCTCGGACAGGGCGCGGCGGAAGGGGATGAGCTGGTCGTCGGCGGCGACCCCGTGCTCCACCAGGGCGCTGCCCCTCGCAAGGAGCTCGGTGGCGAGCTGCTCCCCGGCGCGGGCCTCCTCCAGCAGGGCGTGGGCCTCCGCGGCGCCGAGCCAGGCCTGGGCGGCGAGGGCGGCCACACCGTCCTCCTGGGCGGTGCGCTCCGCCTGGGTGAGCACCAGGCTCGCCCTGGCGAGGTCGTCCACCCGCCACCCGGCGGGGGCGATCAGGGGCTGGGTCACGCTCGCCCCGAGCTGCCCCATCAGGCCGGGCTGCACCAGCATCGGCTCCATCTCCTGGTCGCCGAGGAGGGTCTGCATCGCCGCCGGGAGCTGGTCCGCGAGGTTGAACGCGATCTCGTTCTGGGCCACCACCGCGGCGGTGGCGCTCGCCTGGGGCAGCAGCACCCCGCGCGCCTCGGCCACCCGGGCCCGCGCCTCGGCCACCCGCGCCTCGGCGAGGGCCAGGAGTGGCTGGGTGGCGAGGGCGCCGTCCACCGCCTCCTGCAGGGACATCGCCTGGGCGGGGCCAGAGAGGAACAGGGCGAGGGCGAGCATCAGACACTCCTCTTGCGGAAGCGGATCACGGCGAGGCCGAGGAGGAACACCCCCAGCACGCCGAGCGCCAGGGACTCGCGCCACAGATCCGCCACGCTGGAGCCCCTGATGAAGAGGGACCTCATCGCGGTGAGGAAGTAGCGCATCGGGATCAGGTCCGCGATCCACTGCCCCCACAGGGGCATGTTGAACACGGGATAGAAGACGCCGCCTAGCAGAAAGCTTGGCAGCAACACCAAGATCGACGAGAGCATCGCCTGCTGCTGCGTCGCCGACGAGGTAGACACCAGCAGGCCCAGCCCCAGGGTGGACAGCAGGTAGAGCAGTGAGAGGCCGAGCAGGGTCAGCAGCGAGCCCCGGAACGGGACCTGGAAGCCGAACACCGCCACCAGGAAGACCAGGGTGGCGACGATCAGGCCCACCAGCACGAAGGGCAGCAGCTTGCCCGCCACCAGCTCCACCGGCCGCACCGGGGTCACCGAGAGCTGCTCGATGGTGCCGATCTCCTTCTCGCGCACGATCGCCATGGCCGAGAGCAGGATGGTGAGCACGGTGAGCACCGAGCCCATCACCCCTGGGATCATGAACCAGCGGCTCTGGAGGGTGGGGTTGAAGCGCACCCGCACCCGAGCCTCGGGGGTCCCGGGGAGGGGGAGGCTGCGGCCCGCGGGGGGCAGGTGGGCGGTGGACACGTCCCTCAGCACGCTGGCCAGCGCCGCCTGACCGATGAGGGCCCGGTTGGTGTCGGTGCCGTCGAGCCACACCGCCACCTCGGCAGCCTCGCCCCTGGTGAGGGCGCGCCCCGCCCCGTGGGGCACCAGCAGCACCAGCTCGGCGGTGCCCTGGTCCAGCGCCTCGGTGGCGTCGGCCTCGCTGGAGCTCACCCCCACCAGCTTGAAGGCGCTGGTGGCGTCGACCCTGGCGGCGATGTCCCGTGACATCACCGAGTGGTCCTGGTCGATCACCAGCAGGCGCATGTTCTCCACGTCGAGGTTGGCGGCGACGCCCAGGATGCCCAGCTGCAGCATAGGCACCACGAACACGATGGGGCGCATCCGCTTGTCGCGGAACAGGTGGATCAGCTCCTTGCGGGCCACCGCCTGGATGCGTCGGAGGGAGATCACGACAGGCTCCTGCGGAATTGCGACGTGGCGAGGACCAGCATCAGCGTGGCGTAGAGGACCATCGCCCCCAATTCGGGCCAGAGCGTGGCGACGCCGACGCCCTTGAGGAACAGGCCGCGGGCGATGACGATGTAGTAGCGGGCGGGGATCGCCCAAGAGATCGCCTGGAGCCAGGCGGGCATGTTCTCCAGCGGGAAGACGAAGCCCGACAGGAGCAGGGCCGGGAGCATGGTGACGATGAGCGCCACCTGCATCGCGAGCTGCTGCGACTTGAGCAGGGCCGAGATCATCAGCCCCAGCGCCATGGAGCCGGTGAGGTAGAGCAGGGTGGCGACGCTCAGGGTGATCAGCGAGCCCCGGATGGGCACCTGAAACAGGACGCTCGCCGCGATCACCACGGTGAAGACCTGCACCACCCCCAGGGCGACGTAGGGCACCAGCTTGCCCACCATCAGGGCCAGGCCGCTCATCGGCGACACCAGCAGCTGCTCGATGGTGTGTGACTCGTACTCTCGCGCGACGCACTGGGAGGTGATCAGGGCGGCGATCATCATGATGAGGATCGCGATAAGGCCGGGCACGGTGTACCAGCGCGCGTCGAGCCCCTCGTTGAAGAAGACCCTCGGCCGCACGTGCAGGCCGGGGAGCTCGTCCCGCCCCAGGCCGGCGAGCACCGCCTCCACCTCACCCTGCACCTGCCAGCCCAGGTTGCCGCCGACGTGGTTGAGGGCGAGCCCGGCGAAGGTGGCCTCTGTGCCGTCCACGATCAGCTGGATCGGCGCGGTCTGGCCGCTCTCCATGTTGGCGGTGAAGTCCGGGGGGATGATGAGGCCCATCCGCACCTGCCCCTGCTGGAGGAGCTGGTCGAGGGCGGCCTGAGAGTCCGGGGTGTGGGTGACCACCACCGAGCCGTCCGAGGTGAGGCGGTGGACCAGCTCCCGCGAGGTGGGGGAGCGGTCGTGATCGAGGACCGCCACCGCCACCTCCGACACGTCGAGGCGGATCGCGTAGCCGAAGAGCACCAGGAGCAGCAGGGGGAGCATCAGCGCGGCGAGCAGCGAGCGTCGGTCGCGCACGATGTGCAGCCACTCCTTGGAGAGGATGGGGAGCAGGCCCGACATCATCGGCCAGCCCCCTCGCCGATGGCCTCTAGGAACACCTCCTCCAGGGTGGGAGAGACCGGCAGCACCTCCACCCCGTGATCTCGGGCCAGCGCCGCGGCCTCCGCGGGGTGGCGCAGCCTGGCGTGCCAGCGGGAGCCCATCGCGTAGATCTCTAGGACGCGCGGGTCCTCGCGCAGGGCGGGCCCCGAGCCACCGGTGATCCGCACCCTGTCGCCCCTGTCCGCCCCCGCGCGCAGCGCCCTGGGGGGCCCAAGGCCCACCGCGCGCCCCGCCTGCATGAAGAGCACCTGGTCGCAGTTCTCCGCCTCGTCGAGGTGGTGGGTGGTGACGAACACGGTGGTCCCCTGGTCCTTGAGCTGGTGGATGAGGCGCCAGAAGGCCCGGCGCGACAGGGGGTCCACCCCCGCGGTGGGCTCGTCCAGGAACAGCACCCGCGGCTCGTGGAGCAGGGCCACCGCCAGGGCGAGGCGCTGCTTGATCCCCGCGGGGAGGGTGCCGGTGAGGGTCTTCACCCGGTCCTCCAGCCCGGTGGTGCTCAGGACGAAGGCCCGCCGGTCGCGCATCTTCTTGCGGGGCACCAGGTACACGTCGGCGAAGAAGCGGATGTTCTCGTCCACCGTCAGGTCGTTGTAGAGGGCGAACTTCTGGGCCATGTAGCCGATGCGGGCCTTCACCTCCTCCGGGCGCCTGCCCACGTCCACCCCGTCCACCAGCGCCTCGCCCGAGGTCGGCGCGAGCAGGCCGCAGAGCATGCGGATGGTGGTGGTCTTCCCCGCGCCGTTCGCGCCCAGGAAGCCGAAGATCGTCCCCCGCTCCACCCGCAGGTCGAGCTGGTCCACCGCGACGAAGTCCCCGAAGCGCTTGGTGAGCGCCTCGCTGGAGAGGGCGAGGTCGGCGGTCATCGCTGTCCCCTGGTGATCAGCCGCACGTAGGCGTCCTCCAGGGAGGGCTCGATGCGGCGCACCACGCTCTGGTGTCCCGCCGCTGCGAGCAGGGCGGTGAGGGCCTCAGCGTCGGTGTCGCCCGCGACGTGGACCCTGTCGCCGAAGAGCTGGACCGCGTCCTCCGAGAGGGTCTGCCCCAGGACCGCGGCGGCCTGGAAGGGGCGCGCGACCTCGAGCTCCCACACCGGCACGTCGAGGGAGGCGCGCAGGGCGTCGGGGGTGCCGTGGGCGAGGATCTTGCCCCCGCTCATCAGCGCCACCTGGTCGCAGCGCTCCGCCTCCTCCAGGGCGGGGGTGGACACGACGATCGCGATGTCCGACCTCAGCTCGTCGACGATTTCCCAGAATTCCCGTCGGCTCACCGGGTCTACGCCGTTGGTCGGCTCGTCGAGGAACAGCACCTTGGGCTCGTGGATCAGGGTGCAGATCAGCCCGAGCTTCTGCTTCATCCCCCCCGACAGCTTTCCGGCGGGGCGGTGGATGAAGGGGGCCAGCCTCGTGGCCTCCAGCAGGCGGCCAGCGCGCTGATCGCGGAGGGTCGCGGGGACCTTGCGGAGGCGGGCGAAGAAGCGGATGTTCTCCTGCACCGTCAGGTCCTCGTAGAGGGAGAAGGCCTGGGACATATAGCCGATCAGCCCTCTGGCGGCGGCCCGGTCGGCCAGGGCGTCGTGCCCCATCAGCGCGACGCGGCCCCTGTCCGGGGCGAGCACCCCCACCAGCAGGCGGATGAGGGTGGTCTTGCCGGCGCCGTCGGGGCCGACGATCCCCAGCACCTGCCGCGCTGGCAGGCGGAGGTCCACCCCCGCCACGGCGTGCACCTCGCCAAAGGACTTGTGGAGCCCCTCTGTCAGGACCGCGTCCACCCTCACACCTCCGGGAAGAGGGCTTCCGCCGGCACGCCCGGGTGGAGGCCAGGGGAGGGGGGCAGCGAGACGTCTACCGCAAACACGCGCTTGACGCGCTCGTCGGGGGTGAGGATGTCGCGAGGCGTGAACTCGGAGCGCGGTGAGACCCAGGTGATCGTGCCGGTGATCGGCGCGTCGGGGGCCGCGTCGAGGCGCACCTGCACCTGCTGCCCCAGCGACACCCGCTCCAGCTGCACCAGCGGCAGGTAGACCCGGAGCCTGGGGTGAGCCATGTCGCCCAGGGTGATGACGCTCATGCCAGGGGCGATCACCTCGCCGGGCTCCCTGTCGCGCGAGAGCACCACCCCCGCCAGCGGGGCGCTGACCGAGGCCTCCTCTAGCTGGATACGGGCGGCGTCGTGCCCCGCGGTGGCCTGTCCCAGCCCCGCCTCGGCCTGGGCGATGAGCTGCTCGGCGGCGAGGCGCTGGGCGCGGGCTACCCGGAGCTGCCCGTCGAGGGTGGAGGCTGCCTGGGCGGTGCCCACCCCAGCGGCCTGGAGGGCGTTCATCCGCTCGGACTCCCGCTGGAGCACCCGCACCTGCTCGCTGGCGGCGCCAAGCTGAGCCTTGGCCGCGGCGACGGCGGCCTCCGCCTGGGCGATCTGTTGCTGGCGCAGCGCGAGCTGGGCGTCGAGCAGGGCGGTGTCCACCGAGAAGAGGGGGCTGCCTGCCTCTACCGCGTCGCCCTCGCGCACCGACACCTCCTGGATGCGGCCCGCGACCACCGCGGAGACGTGGACCTCGGTGACCTCCACCGTGCCCGAGTAGACGGGGGCCTGAGCGCCGAGCTGGCAGGCGAGGAGGAGGGGGAGCAGGGGCGTCATGAGCGATCCTCCCGGGTGCGGAGGCCGTTGAGGAGGACCTCCTTGGCCGTGGCGTAGTAGGCCTCGTCGAGCCCGTCGCCGAACAACGGGGCGATGATCGGGCCGGCGAGGGCGGCGAAGATGAGGGGGGCCACCATCACCGGGATGGTGAGGGGGGTGGCGAGGCGGGGGTTGAAGTCGCCGCTCGCGGCGGCCTGGGCCATGGTGGCCTGGATGCGCGGCAGCACCGGCTGCAGGCGCTCGCGCAGCAGGGGGGCGGCGAGGGGCGCGCCCTCAGCGAGCTCGCGGGCCATGATGCGGGCGAAGAGCGGGTGGGCGCGCAGCACCTCCCGGTAGGCGTCCAGCATCGCCTCCATTCGGACGCTGGGGGCGTGCTCCACCCTGTCGAGCTCGGTGGAGACGCGGCCGACCACCTGGTCCATGGTGCGCGTGAGCACCGCCCGGTAGAGCTCGTCCTTCGAGCCGAAGTAGTAGTAGAGCATCGCCTTGTTGACGCCGGCGACGTCGGCGATGGCGTTCACCCTCGCGCCCGCGAGACCCCGCTCTGCGAAGGCGGTCTCTGCGGCGTCGAGGATGCGGTCTCGGGGGTCGGTGGGTGTCATGGGGAGCGATTAACCAACTGGTTAGGTTGGTCAACCAGTTGGTTGAAAAATGGAGGGGGCGTGCGGACCGCATGGTGGGGGTACTATCGGGGGAGCCCCAGGACGCCCCATGCACCTCTCCTGCCCCCGCTGCGCCGCGCCGCTCCCCGACCACCTCGTCGACACCTGTCCCTCTTGCGGTACCGCGGCGGAGCTCCCCCCCGGGGCGAGGCGCAGGATCGCCGCTCACCAAGGGCGCATCGCCCGCGCCGGGGCGCGCCTTGAGGCCTCCCGCCGCTTCGACGCTGAGCTGCGCGCCGCGGGCCGGCTGGGAGGGCCGTTCGCGGCCTTGCTGATCGCCGGGCTGCTCGCGGTGGTGGGCGGCCCGATGCTGCTGATGGTCGCGCTCCTCTCTTACGTCTGGACCGCTGTAGCCGTCCTGATCGGAGCCCTCGCCTTCGCCGTGGCGGCGCTCGCCGGCGGGCTGGCCTTCACCCTGCTGACCGGTGCCCTGACCCGCAGGGGCACCGCCCGCCTCCTCGCGGCGCTGCCGCCGTTGGATCCGGCGGCGGTGTCCTGTCCCGCCTGTGGCGGGCAGCACCGCGCGCTGCCGGGGGTCACGGCGCCCTGTCCCTGGTGTGAGGCCTCGGTGGTGATCGCCCCGGAGGCGTCCGCAGGGGCGGTGGCGCAGCGCGCGGCGCAGGCCGAGGCCGCGGGGCAGGACGCCGAGCAGGCCCTGGAGCGGCTGCTGGCGCGGGCGGGGCAGCGACGCCGCGGTCGTTCGGTGGGCCGCACCGGCCTCACCCTCCAGGGTGGGCTGCTCGCCGGGGTGATCGGGGGCTCGCTGCTGTGGGGTGCGGGCACGCGTCAGGGCCTGTGGGTGGTGCAGCGGCTGGAGCTGGAGGCGCCCCTGGCGCTGGACCGGGCCTGGCTCCTCGGGCCCGAACCCCTCCAGGGCGCGCGGGCGGTGGGGGAGGGGCTGGGGCTGCCGCTGGCGGGAGCGGGCGCCGCCCTCCCCGACCCCGAGCCCCTGAGCGCGCTGGTTGGGTCCCTTCAGCTCGGTGAGGCCCTGCTCGTCGACCCCGCGGGGATCTCGTGGTGGCGCAGGGTCCCGCTCCACAGGGCCCTGTTCCGCCCCTATCAGCGGGTCGAGGTGCTCGCTCCCCTGCTGGCCGGGGCCGCTGAGCGCCTCCGCGTGGGATAGGCCCTATCCACGGAGGTCTCTATGCTCGCCTACGCCACCCGGCTCCTCAACCACGGCCCGGTCACCGTGCTCACTACCGCCGACGAACACGGCGCCAACGCCTGCGCGGTGGCCTGGGTGATGCCCCTCTCCAAGGGCCCCGCCCGCTTTGTGCTCAGCCTGGGGAGGGGGCACCTGTCATGGGAGAAGCTGATGGCCACCGGCGAGGCGGTGATCAACATCCCCGGCGCGCACCAGGCCGCAGAGACCCTCGCGGTGGGGACCCTCAAGGGCCGCGAGGTCCCTGACAAGATCCACGTCGCGGGCTTCGCGACTGAGCCCGCTGCGGTGGTGGCGGTGCCCCGCCTGGCTGGCTGCGTCGCCTGGCTGGAGTGCCGGCTTGTGGAGCGCGCGCTGGCGGAGGCCCACGGGCTGGTGATCCTAGAGGCGGTCCACGCCCACTCGGCCCACCTGCGGGACGACGGCACCCTCGACGTGGCGGCCCACCCGACCCTGCACCACCTGGGGGGGCGGCGCTTCGCGGCGGACGGCGAGGTGATCACCCCGCCCCTGCCCGAGCCTGACTGACAGCGGGTACAGATCGAGCGGCGCGGTGGGTCGAGCCAGGGCGCCTCGACCCAGAGGCGCTGCCGGTGGTGGGGGCGAGGATCGCGCCAGTGTCGGGCAGATCAAGGCGTTCAATGGCCGCGTGGCCTGGCACCCCCGGGCGCGCGCGACCCCCCGGCCTGCCCCGTGACGGCCTCAGCGCCCCTCGGTCGCAGCCTCGGGTCGGAAGCGGATGGGGAAGCTGACCACCACCTCCCGGTCGACGGCGAAGCGCATCCGCAGGAAGCGGTCCTGGAGGCAGCGGGTCACCGCCTCGCGCTGGAGGGTGTCCGCGCTCAGGGTGGCCTCGCGCACCGTCCCGTCGGCACCGATCACGAAGCGAACGGTGACCTCCCCGGCCAGCCCCGGGGCGCGAGCCAGCTCCCGCTGGTAGCAGTAGCGGAGCTGGTTGAAGCGACCCACGATGACCGTGCGGATGTGAGACAGATCCTCGCCGCGGAGCTGGTTGGGCTCCCCCAGCGTCGTCCCAACGCGTGGCGCGCGCGGGAACGGCGTCTGGTCCTCCAGCCCGAAGCGGCCGACCCCACCCTCGGGTCGGGTGTTGAACCGGGGGAGGGCGGCGCCGTCCCGGGAGGGAGCGCGCAGACCGGTGAGGTCGATCCCCAGCTGGGCCCGCGCGCCTGGCTTGGCGGTGATCACCCCAAATTCGTGGACCTCAGCGGTGGGCCGATCGCTGAGCTCCCAGGTGAGCGCCTCCGCGCCGACTACCTCACGTCCGTCAGGGGGCAGCAGGAGCGCGTCCAGCCACGGCGACGGGAGGGAGAGGGGGGCGACCCTGGTGGGACCATCCAAGGTGGGCAACGTCCAGATCAGCTGCTCCCCAACCCGCTCGGCGGCGGCGGAGAACGAGGCGGTGATGACTGGCTCCAGGCCCCTCAGCGTCGGAGGGAGCCCGAGGGGCTCGTCAGGCCGCACCGTGCTGGTCCAGCCAGCGAGATCGAGGACCGCGACCTCAATCTGCAGCCCCTCAGGCGCCTCCCAGGACGAAGGCAGCGCCAGCTCGCCGCTGGGGAAGCGCAGGGTGAGGATCCCGCCGACGCGGCCGTCCCCTTCGGCGGTGACCTCTACCAGCGCATCCTGCGGACACAGGACCTGCCCGTCCTCAAGGATGAGGCCGCCGGCGAGCGCGGTGCGGAGGAGCAGGGCGAGTGTCATGGGCAGGAGGACACCGAGTTGGCTGGTGGGGTTCCATCGACATCATCGCTTCACGTGCCGCAAGGGGCGCACCTCTCCCGAGGTCACCCCGGGGAGCAGAGGCCGCTCGATACGCTCCCCTGCGCGCTCCGCCCGCTGGGGGAGCCCCTGGCCTCGCTGGCCGTCGCTGGGGACGGCCCCAACCGGGCCGCTGGGACGCTATGGACCGGGCCCGATGGCCAGCGCCCACGCATCGAGAGGGCCGACGAAAAGAATGCGATCGCCAGAACATGAGGGCTCCCCGGTCCCTTCGGGCCGATCCCGCCCGGAAGGGAGGCCGCAGTCCTTGACGCATCTCACCCCCCGGATAGAAGGCGGGGGCTCGGACGGACGACCATCCGGCGGGCAACCTGCTCAAACAAACGGTTTGAGCTGGCTTTTGAAAGCCCAGCATCCTGTCTTCGCGGTCACAGGCTGACCGCAGCGCGAGGCCGCGGGAGCGGCGGAGGGCGCCGGGGGGTCGAGAAAAAAAAGCTCGACAGACA
>JAFGVK010000170.1 GCA_016938035.1 Deltaproteobacteria bacterium
TCCGTAGCACGTTGCGACGAAAATCGGCGTTCTCCCGTAGCGTCGGCGGCCTTGCCACGCGCAAAGGGGGTTCTTGCGAGTGGCTCATCTTTCTATTGAAACGACCTGATGAAGTGAGTTGACGAGGGTAACGGGCCGCGATCGGTGCCTCGGGGGGGATCGGTCCTCGCTGCGGGCCCGCCACGGGCCGCGGCCTGTCCCGCCCTTACCAGACCTTCCTCCCCTCGTTCTTGTCCTCGATCATCCTGGGGACGAAGAAGATGTCGATGATCTGCCCCACCCCGCACAGGCCGCCAGTGGCCAGCCAGATGAGCCCGGAGATCCACCTCCCGGCGTAGAAGCGGTGCAGGCCGAACACCCCGAGGAAGGCCGGCAGCATCAGGGCGTAGGCGATGAGGACCTGCTGGTCTTGGTCCCGCTTGACGATCTCGTGGCGCATGGAGATCCTCCTGCCGGGCCCTACGCGCGCTGAGGGACAATATTGCAGCCGCTGCGGTCCCCACCGGCACCTCGCGGCGCGCCGCGGGGATGATCGCCATCGCACCGCCAGAAGCGCGCGTCACGCGTCACACTCCCCCGGCGCTGGGTGCGGAGACGGGCCCGCTGGGGGCCCTGGCCGCCGATCCGATCCCGGGTTGAAGCGGATAGACTGGGCGACCATGCGCATCCGCCGCCTCGAGCTCACAGGCTTCAAGTCATTCCCGGACCGGACCTCCCTGGTCTTCGGGGAGGGGGTGTCGTGCATCGTGGGCCCTAACGGCTGCGGAAAGTCCAACATCGTCGACGCGATCCGGTGGTGTATGGGCGAGCAGTCCGCCCGCTCGCTCCGGGCGGGGGACATGACCGACGTGATCTTCGGGGGAGCTGACGGGCGCGGTCCTGTCGGCTTTGCGGAGGTGAGCTTGGTGTTCACCGCCGAGGGGGGCACCCCCTTTCCGGGCGAGTACGCCGCGGCGGAGGAGCTGGAGATCACCCGCAGGCTGTTCCGCACCGGGGCCTCGGACTACCTAATCAACCGGAGCCGGGCCCGGCGCAGGGACATCCAGGACCTGTTCCTGGACACAGGCATCGGCAACAACCTCTACTCCTTCATCGAGCAGGGTCGCATCGGGAAGATCATCCAGGCCACCCCCGAGGAGCGCCGCTTCCTGGTGGACGAGGCGGCGGGCATCACCAGGTACAGGGTCAAGCGGGACGAGGCCCTCAAGCAGCTGGAGGCCACCGCGACCCAGCTCGACCGGGTGGCCGATCTCGCGGACGAGCTGGGGAAGCGGGTGGGGGTGCTCAGGCGCCAGGTGCGGAAGGTGATGCGGGCGCGCTCCCTCCAGACCAGGGTCAAGCAGCTGGAGATCTCCCTCTCGCTCGCCCAGGTCTCGGCGCTCGCGGCGGACCGCAGGGTGCTGCGCCAGCGGGTGGTCCAGCACGACGCGCGGCTGCGGGCCCTCCAGGTGGACGTGGATCGGCGGCGGGGGGACCTGCTGGAGCGGCGGGAGGAGCTGGCGGCGGCTGAGGCCGCGGTGCAGAGCTGGCGGGAGCGCCTGACCGAGGCAGACGGGGCGGTGCGCACCGCGGAGGCGGAGCAGCGCCTCACCGAGCGGGTGCTCGGCGAGAACCGCGCCAGGGTCGAGCGCGAGGAGGGCGCCCTGCTGCAGGCGATGGAGGAGGTGGAGCGGGGAGCGCGGGCCCTGGCCGGCCTGGAGGAGGAGGGGCGCGCCGCGGAGGCGCACCGGCGGGCGGCGGAGGAGGCCGCGGGGCTGGCGCAGACTGCGGCGGAGGCGCGGCGTGCGGAGGCGGCCGGGGCGGAGCGGCGCAGGGAGCTGGCGCAGGGAGAGGTGACGCGGGCCGAGCGCGCGGTGGACCAGGAGCTCCGCAGGCGGGAGGAGGTGGAGCGCAGGCTGGCGGAGGAGGAGGAGCAGGGCCGGGCGCTGGTGGCGGAGCGGGAGCGCACCTCGGGGGAGCTGCTGGCCTTGCGCGCGGCGGCCGAGGAGGCTGAGGCCGCGGTGGCGGCGCAGCGGCAGGTGGGGGTCGCGCTGCAGGGGGACGCTGAGCGGGCCCGTGAGGCGCTGATCTCGGCGGAGGCCGGTGCCCGCGACGCGCGTGGGGCGCTGCAGGCTGCCGAGGCCGCCGCCCGGGCCGCGAGAGAGCGGGGGCGGGTGGCGTCCGCGGCGCTGGACGCGCTGTTGGTGCGTGAGGAGCGCGAGGTGGCGGCTGAGCGCCGGGCCCTGGAGGCTCGGGCCGCCAAGGAGGCGGAGGGGCGCAGGCGGGCGCGGGGGGAGCAGCTAGAGGTCGCACGGCGCCAGGCGGACCGTGCGCGGAGGGAGGCGGTGGGGCGCAGGGACCGGTGGCTCTCGGCGCTGGACGCGGCCCAGCGCGGGGCGCTCGGCGCTCTGGAGTCCCGCCACCGCGCCGCCAGGGAGGCGGAGGAGGGGGAGCGCGCGCGGGCCCTGCTCAGCGCCGATCAGGCGGACGCAGCGGCGCTGGAGGCGGCGGAGGCGCACCTCCAGCGCCAGCACGCCGAGCGGATGGCGCCCCTGCGCGAGGGCCTGGACGCGGCGAGCGCCGCGGGGCGCGAGGCTCAGGCCCAGGCCGCGGCGCTCCGGCAGCAGACCCGGGAGCTCGACAAGGAGCTGGCAGGGGTGGGGGGCAGGGTCGAGGCCCTGCGCAGGAGAACTGAGGAGGAGGCCAGGCGCACCACCGGCAGCGAGGCCCTCGCGCGGCACCTGGCGGGGGCTCCCCGCCTGCGCGATCTCCTCGGGCTGGGTCCGGAGGAGGAGGCCGCGCTCGCCCAGTGGAGCGGGGACCGCCTCCTGCTCCCCGTGGTGCGCCAGGCGGAGCAGGTGGAGGCCGCGGCCCGGCTGGGGGGGGCGGGGCGCTTCATGTGGATCCCCCAGGGACAGGACCCCGCGGCCTCCCTCACCAGGGGGCAGACGGTGGTGTCTGGTGCGGGCGAGGCGGCGGCGGTGGTGGCGCGGGCGGCGGTGGGCGCGGTGAGCGCCGACGGTCGCCTGCGGATCGGAGCGGACGGGCTGGTCACCCTAGGGGAGCCAGGGGGGGCTGCGGCCCGCCTGCAGGAGCTGCGGCAGCTGGCGGCGCTAGAGGCGCAGCAGCGGGAGCTGGCGGGGCGCCTCCGGCTGGCCAGGGCCGAGGCCGAGGCCACAGGGCGGAGGGTGCGCCGGGCGGAGGACGAGGAGCGCGGTCTGAAGGACCAGATCGCGGCTCAGGAGCGCTGGCTGCGGGAGGCGCTGCGGGGGGAGCTCACCGCGCTGCGCACCGCGCAGGCCGGGGCGCGACAGCGCCTGACGCAGGAGGGGCGAGACGCGTCGCGGCGGCTCAGTGAGGGACAGTCGGGGGCGGTCGGCGCCCTGCGCCGAGGTCAGGAGAAGGCGAGAGCCCAGGCGGTCCGGGAGGGGGAGGAGGCTCTGCGGCGGCTGGAGGCGTCCCTCGCCGCGCAGCGCGCCGAGGCCGCGGCCTCTGGCGATCGCGCCCTCGCCGCCGCTGAGGCCACCGCGACCGCGGCCCTGGACGAGGCCCGGGCTGCGCTGGAGGCCCGGGTCACCCGCGCCAGGGAGGCGGCGCAGGGGGAGCGGGCGGCTCAGCGCGAGCGGGAGGTGCCGCTGGACGCCGCGGTGGAGGAGGCCAGAGCGGCCCACGACGAGGCCGCTGCGCGCGAGGTCGCAGCCTCAGAGGGGAGCAGGGCGGCGGACCGCGCGGCGAGCGCGGGTCAGGTGGAGCTAGCCCGGCGCGAGGCGGCGCAGGAGCGGGCCGCTGGGGCGGTGGAGCGGGCGCTTGCGGAGCGTGAGCAGCGGTCCGGGGCCGCCCGCGAGGGCGAGGCGCGGCGCGAGCGCCTGAGGGGCGCGATCCTGTCGCTGGAGGAGGCCCGCAGAGCCGCGGAGCGGGTGCTGGTCGGGGCGCGGGGAGAGGCGGAGCAGGTCCTCAGCGCACACCAGGCGGCGCAGGCGGCGGTGCTCCAGGCGGTGGAGGCGGCGCAGGCCTCCCTGGGGGCGGTGCGCGTAGCCGGCGCGCGGGTGGAGGCCCTGCGCCAGCGGGTGGCCGAGCGGGAGGAGGCGCAGCTCGGTGCCCTGGGGCGGGTGGAGGCCCTGGAGCGGAGCGCCGAGGTGCTGGAGGCGGAGCGTGAGGCGCTAGAGGCTCGGCTCGACGCCCTCCACCAGCAGCGGGAGGCTGCGGCGCAGGAGCGGGTCACCGCCGTGGACCGGCTCGATCAGGAGCGTCAGCGAGCCGCGGCCCTCCGCGAGCGCCTGCAGGGGCTGGAGGCGCAGCTCGCCGAGCGGGTGACGGCGCGCGAGGAGGCCGAGCGGGAGCTGGCCGGGCTGCAGGCGCGGGTTGAGGAGATCAAGGGCAAGATCGCCCACACCCGAGAGCGGATGGAGGAGCGCTACCAGGTGTCCGTCCTCGGGCTGCTCGATCGCCTGGACGCGCAGGGCTCCATCCCCCTGGACGGCTTCAGCGCTGAGGAATTCCCCGAGCTGGAGGTGCCTCCCAGCGCGGTGCGTCCCCGCGATCTCGACGATGAGGAGCGCCACGAGGCCGGTGCTGCCGAGCTCAAGACCCTGCGGGGGGAGCTGGAGCGCCTGGGGGAGGTCCACCTAGGGGCGGTGGAGGAGTACGAGGAGACCCGCGTCCGCCACGTCGATCTGGTGGCGCAGCAGGAGGACCTGGAGGGCTCGATCGCGCAGATCCGCGCCGCGGTGGCGCAGATGAACCGCATCTCGCGCGAGCGCTTTCGCGACACCTTCGAGCTGGTGGACGCGCGCTTCCGAGAGACCTACCCGGAGCTCGCGGGGGGAGGGGTCGCCCACCTCGCCCTCACCGACCAGGAGGACCTGCTCACCGCGGGGGTCGAGGTGTTCGCGGCCCCCGCGGGCAAGACGATGAAGCGCATGTCCCTCCTGTCGGGTGGGGAGCAGGCGATGGTGGGGATCGCCCTGATCCTGGCCCTGTTCCGGGTGAAACCCGCGCCCTTCTGCGTGATGGACGAGGTCGACGCGCCCCTCGACGAGGCCAACGGCGCCAGGTTCAACCGGATGCTCAAGGCCATGTCGTCCATGTCTCAGTTCGTGCTCATCACGCACAACCGCTTCACCATGGAGCACGCGGACACCCTGTACGGGGTGACCATGCCAAACCCGGGGGCCTCCCGCCTTGTCTCGGTGCGGCTGGGCGGTTGAATTGGGATTCGGTGATATAGAGGCTGAAGCACGAGGGGGCCTTATGGGCTTGTCAGACCAACAGGACACCACCTCCGCCACCGCACCCGCGGGATCGGAGGCGCTCGCAGGAGATCAGCCCGCCGCTGCTGTCGAGCAGATCGCGACGACTGCCCCCTTGAGCGGGGTGGAGGTCGAGGCCGCGGGGACGCTGGTGCCTGCGCCGCCTCCCGAGGTGGAGCTTCCGTGGGGCCTGGTCGGCGGGAGCGGGCTGGCCCTGCTGGTGCTCCTGGGCGGAGGGGTCGCCGCGCTGCGGGGCCGCAAGAAGAGGCGCGTCTCCGCTAGGAAGCCGATCCGCAAGGCGCCGGAGGGCCTGGCGGGGATCCTCGGGTCGGCGCTGACCCTCACCAAGGCGGCCCTCCAGGGGCGCTTCGACGATCTCTTCGGTGAGGGCGAGGCAGACGAGGCGTTCTACGACGAGCTGGAGGAGGTGCTCCTCTCAGCGGACGTGGGCATGCCCACCACCCAGGCGCTGCTGGACCGCCTGCGGGAGCACCCCGGCGAGGAGCTCCCGATCCTGCGCGAGCGCCTGCAGGGCGCTATCCGCGACATGCTGCAGGTGGTCGCTGCGCCCCTGGTGCCTCAGCCCGCCGAGGGCCTGCGGGTGATCCTGGTGGTAGGGGTGAACGGGAGCGGGAAGACCACCACCATCGGCAAGCTGGCGGCGCGGTTTCGGGACGAGGGCCACAAGGTGATGATGGCGGCCGCGGACACCTACCGGGCCGCTGCGGGGGAGCAGCTCACGGTGTGGGCGGAGCGGTCCGGCGCGGACATCGTGGCCCACCAGGAGGGCGCTGACCCAGGAGCGGTGACCTATGACGCGCTCCAGGCAGCCACCGCCCGAGGCTGCGACGTGGTGATCGTGGACACCGCGGGCAGGCTCCAGACCCGCAAGCCGCTGATGCAGCAGCTCTCGAAGATCGAGCGGGTGATCAAGAAGGTGGTGCCCGACGGTCCCCACGAGACCCTCCTGGTGGTCGACGGGACGATGGGCCAGAACGCCATCTCACAGGCGCAGCTCTTCCACGAGGCCACGCCCCTCACCGGGGTGGTGGTGACCAAGCTGGACGGCACCGCGAAGGGAGGGATGATCCTCACGGTCGCGGCAGAGATGAAGCTCCCCGTCAAGCTGATCGGGATCGGGGAGAAGGTGTCGGATCTCAAGGACTTTGACGTGGCGGCCTTCGTCGAGGCGTTGACCTGAGCCGTCGGGAGTGGTGATGCAGCAGCGGATAACGATTCGAGGGCGCCAGTACACCGTCAAGACCGACGAGGATGACGTAGACATCCAGGAGGTCGCCCGGACGGTGGACGAGAAGATGGAGGCCTTCGCCAAGCGGGCCACCAGGGTGGACGACTACACCATCGCGATGCTGGTTGCGCTCAACCTCGCCTCTGACCTCGCCCGCCTCCGGCGGGAGGTGGCCAAGGAGCTCGAGGAGGCGGACCGGCAGCTCGCCTCGGCCGAGGTCCTGCTCTCGACCCTGGTCCCCGAGGAGGGCTAGTGGGGGACCGCGCGCTGCTGCTGCACTGGCTGAAGCGGCTCTCCTCGCTGGTGGTGGCGCTGGGGACCAGCGGGGTGCTGCTGACCGCGGCCTGGCTGGTGCCGGACCCGCGCGGGCTGGGGACGGACACTCAGCTGGGTCTGGGGACCTGCACCTTCCTGGCGATGACCGGATACCCGTGCCCTATGTGCGGCGCGACCACCACCTTCACCCTGTTGGCGCACCTCCGACCGCTCGACGGGCTGATCAACCAGCCCTTCGCCGCCTCGCTCTTCGTCCTCACCCTGGCGTTGTTCGGCGTCGCCTGGGCCGAGGTGCTCCAGCCCAGAGGCAGGTGGGGGAAGCTGGCGGACTGGCTGAGCCCCTACGAGTCCTCCCTGGCGAGCCTGTTCCTCGCCGCCATGGGCGCAGGGTGGATCTACAAGATCGCCCTGATGCGCTGGCTGCCGTAGCGAGCTCACCGGGCAGGATCCCGCGGAGGCCCGGACCCCGAGGGAGGATCTTGCGTGACGCAGCGCGGGCCCCCACCGCCCCGCCGGAGCCGGGAGGGATCGGCGGAGCAGGGGGAGAATGGACCGCGAGCGGCCTGCCGCCGCGCCGTTGCCCGGCGGCGAGCCAGGGAAGGATCGCCGGTCACCCCTTGACGCATCTCACCCCCCGGATAGAAGGCGGGGGCTCGGACGGACGACCATCCGGCGAGCAACCTGCTCAAACAAACGGTTTGAGCTGGCTTTTGAAAGCCCAGCATCCTGTCTTCGCGGTCACAGGCTGATCGCAGCGCGAGGCCGCGGGAGCGGCGGAGGGCGCCGGGGGGTCGAGAAAAAAAAGCTCGACAGACA
>JAFGVK010000171.1 GCA_016938035.1 Deltaproteobacteria bacterium
ACCACCTTGATGTGGTTGTTCACCAGGAGGGCGGGCTGCACCTGCTCAGAGAACATGCGGACGATGGCGGTGGTGCGCCCCTCGACCTGATCGTGCATCAGGGGGGGCACGATCAGGTTGTAGATCAAGATCTGGAGCAACCCGAAGACGAGCACGAAGCCTGAAAAGGCGAGCTTTAGACGGGCGCCAATTCCGAACGTGCTCCGCGGCGCTTCTTCAACAGTCTCTTCGTTTGCCATGGTGAGTACCTCCCAGTTGGTGCATAGAATCACAGTCCGTGCCGATGGGCAAGAGCGTGATCACAGGGTGAAACGTAGTGTCGCACCCCAGGCCCGAGGTTGCCCGAGCCGTAGGGCATTTTCGACCACAGGGTATCGTGTCGATGGCGTGGATGGGCCACAGCGGCCCGTCAGATCTGCGAAATTCCGTGGCGCAGGTCTGAGGGCTCGCGGCGACATCGGGAAGGGGAGAGCGGGAGGTATCGCACGGCGCGGTGCACGAGGTGTGGCACATCGAACAGATCGTGTCGCGGGCATGCCCCCGCCTCCAATTCCCTCCAAAGTGCGGCCGACCTGCGAGGCCGGCCGCGGGTTGGTTTCTAGAACGCGATCTGAGACTGCACCACGCCGGTGATGGTCCAGTCCTCGGCAGCGTTCGCGTTGACAGCGCCCACCTGAGCCTTGATGCTCGCCTTGTGACCGTCGATCCAGTAGTTCACGCCCGGAAGCACCGCGGTGCGCTTGCCCGTGTCACCCTCGGAGGGCATGACCATCTCCACGCCGACCAGCGGGTTCACCTTGCCGATCCTGTACCCAAGGTCGTTGAACAGGGCCAGCCCCGGGGGCATCGCCCCGCCCTCACCGTAGTAGTAGGCGGCGCCGAGGACGGTGAGGCCGTTGTCCTCCATGGGGATGTCCGCCAGCCAGTCGAAGGCTGCCGCGTAGTAGAGGCCATTCTCCACGCCCACGCCAGGCTCCACGTCCCAGCTGAGGCCGAAGGTCAGCACCTTGCGCTTGCCCAGGTATGACCCCGCCAGGTAGATCTCGGGCTCGGCCTCGAACACGTTGTAGGCGAGGCGCCCAACAACACGTGGGGTGTCGTACAGCCCGGTGGTCACCGACGTGGTGACGTCATCAGAGGGATCATCGGGGGTGCCATTGTCGTTGACAACGTTGCCGGTCTTGGACACCACCCCATCGAAGACGCCGACGCGGTAGTCGATCTTCTTGTCCGCGAGCAGCCCGTGGAACATCACGCCGGAGTCGCGCATCGAGCTCATCGCGCCGGCCCGCTTGAACACCGACCCGTGCAGATCGAGGGAATAGAGCTTGGAGCCGGACTGCATCGCCCTGGAGAAGGGGGTGATCATGTGCCCGAAGGCCACCTTCAGGGACGGGCTAAACTTGTAGTCGATCCAACCGTCGGGGTTGAGGGTGCGCCCGGTGTAGTCACCGTTGACACCGATGTCGCTCGTGAGCAGCCCGACCATGTAGCTGACATCCTGGGTGGCCTGGCCCTTGATGATGATGCGGGCGCGGCGCGTGTAGAAGTCCATGCCCGGTCCCTCCTGGTTCGGCGCCTGGAGGTGTAGAACGGCCCAGTTCTGCAGGTAGCCGTTGACCTCCACAAACGAGGTGTCGTTCACCTGGATCTTCGCGGCTTCGGCGACGCCGGACGCACCGAGGATCATGGCGGATCCAACCAGAGCACTCATGAACTTCGTCATCTTGACCTTCCGATGTTGGGGGGAATGCCGTGCGTCCCGGCTGCCGGGATGCTGTACCTTCGCAGTTAGTCAACATTTGAAATCTTTGCCAAGTAAAACAATTGGATTCACAGATAATCCAGTTGGTTTCGCCATAACAATGGCATTGCGCTGTGCTGATAGAGCACCCAACCGTCTATCACGGAAGCTTCATACAACAGACCCTGTATGCGCCCTTGAAAGGGCCTTACTGAAAAGCTGTGACAGTCGTTGACGTCGTGGGGTGGCGTGGGTTACAAGAGCTCTTGCGTAAGATTGCAAGTAAGGCTCCACCCACACTTAGACCGAGGCCGGAGATGTATCGACAAGCAACTGGAGCGCTGGCTCTGTCCCTGGTGGCCCTGGCATGGTCTTCGCCTGCCAGCGCCGGCGATGCCCTCGACCACAGCCAGTTCGTTGAGCTGCAGCAGCCCTTTGAGACGCCGGAGCAGGTGACCGAGGCGTGCCAGTCCTGTCACCTGGACGTCGCCGAGGACATCCATCACACCAAGCACTGGATGTGGCAGACCGATGACGTGGCTGGGAGCGGCAAGCGCACCTCCATGAACAACTTCTGCCTGAACGTCGCGGGGAACTGGCCCAGGTGCACAAGCTGCCACATCGGCTACGGCTACTCGGACAACAAGTTCGATTTCCAGGCTGACAACAAGATCGACTGCCTAGTGTGCCACGACACCACCGGCACCTACAAGAAGTTCCCTACCAAGGCCGGATACCCGGTTCTTGAGGACACGGACTTCATGGGCAAGACCTTTAAGGCGGTCGACCTGACCCACGTCGCGCTGAACGTGGGCGAGGTGGGGCGCGACAACTGCGGCACCTGCCACTTCTACGGTGGCGGTGGCGACGGCGTGAAGCACGGCGACATGGACTCCTCGCTGAAGAAGCCGAGCCGCTCCTTGGACGTCCACATGGACGTGGACGGGCTCAATTTCTCCTGCGTTGACTGCCACGAGACCGAGGATCACCAGGTCGGTGGTGGCACCTCGCAGCGCCTCCCAGAGGGGCACGCCTCAAAGGCTCCGGTCGTCGCCTGCGAGAATTGCCACACCGAGACGCCTCACTCCCAGAGCGAGCACTCCGCGCGCCTGAACGATCACACGGGGACCGTCGCTTGCCAGACCTGCCACATCCCAGAGTACGCGCGCGGTGGGGTGCCCACCAAGATGCAGTGGGACTGGTCGCAGGCTGGTCAGATGGGCGAGGACGGCAAGCCGTTGGTCAAGAAGGATGAGCACGGGCATCAGATCTACAACGGGATGAAGGGTGCCTTCGTGATGGGTGAGAACATGGTTCCCACCTACACCTGGTGGAACGGCAACTGGAGCTCCCTCACCTACGACGACGTCATTGACCCCAGCACGGTGCTCGGCATGCGGACCCCGAACGGTGGTCCTGGCGACGGGAAGATCTTCCCCTTCAAGGTCCACCACGGGACTCAGCCCTACGACAAGGTTGCCAACGTGCTCATCGCGCCGAAGCTCTTCGGAAAGCCCGGCTCTGGCGCCTACTGGAAGGACTACGACTGGAACGCGGCCGCTGCGGCCGGGATGAAGCTCACCGGGCACGAGTTCTCTGGAGAGCTCGGCTGGGTCGAGTCCGACATGTACTGGGACCAGAACCACATGGTCGCCCCCAGGGAGGACGCCCTGGATTGCGCCGACTGCCACGCAGAGAACGGGCGCCTCGCCGGCATCCCCGGGGTCTACATCCCCGGCCAGAGCCGCAGCGGGCTGGTCGACATGCTGGGATGGCTGGTGATCGGTCTCTCAGGTTTGGGCGCGGTCGGTCACGGCGGCGCGCGTATGATCTTCGGTCGCAAGAAGTAAGGGGAACAAGCCATGAAGACCCAGAAAGTGCTCTTCTTCTCTCTGTACGAGCGGTTCTGGCATTGGTCCCAGGCGCTCCTCATCTTCGTCCTCACCTTCACCGGGCTCGAGGTCCACGGCACGATGTCGGTGATGGGGATGGAGAAGGCGGTCAACATCCACAACGTCGCCGGCTGGGCGCTGGTGGTGTTGGAGATCTTCACCCTGTTCTGGATGATGACCTCTGGTCAGTGGAAACAGTACATCCCCCGCTTTGAGAAGCTGGTGGACCAGGTGAAGTACTACGCCGTGGGGATCTTTCAGGGCGCCCCGCACCCCACCGTCAAGACCCCCGAGGCCAAGCACAACCCGCTGCAGCGGCTGACCTACCTCGGCCTGCTCGCCGCGCTGGTCCCCCTCCAGCTGATCACCGGCGCGCTGTACTGGGGCTACCCCCAGTACCAGCTCGAGGGCTTCCCACTCGAGACCCTCGCGGTGGTGCACACGCTCGGGGCGTTCGGTTTTGTGTCCTTTGTGGTGGTGCATGTGTACATGACCACCACCGGGCACACCGTGTTCTCCAACCTGATCGCGATGATCACTGGCTACGAAGAGACGGAGAAGGAGGTCCACTAGGACCTCCGCACGCAGATGCAGCTTCAAGACGGTTGTGACATCTTCACCCTGCAGGCGCAGTTCTACAAGCTGTTCGCCAACAGTCTGAGGCTACAGATCGTGTGGGAGCTCGGTGACGGCGAGATGACCGTCACCGAGCTCTCCGATCACCTTGAGGTGACGGTCTCCAACGTGTCCCAACACCTCAGGGTCATGAGGGCCCTGGGGGTGGTGCGCGCGCGGCGGGACGGGCAGCGGCAGTTCTATCGCATCACCAACCCACGCTTCCTAGAGGGCGTGAGGGTGATGCAGCAGGGGATCCTGGAGATCAACCAGGAGCGTGGAAGCAACGGCGGTTTCACCCCCTAGCGCCGCGAGGGACAGGCCTCACACCACCGGCCGGGGTATCGTCAGCTCCTCGTAGGTCCGGAACGCGTAGTTGTCGGTCATCAGCGCGATCCAGTCTATGGCGATCCGCGCGGGGCGCTCGTTGGGCGCGTATCCTGCACCTTCCATGAAGTGGGCTAGGTGCTGGAAGCGCGTCCCAGTTGGCCCGCGCTCGCCCGCGCGGATCCGCTCTACCCATCGCACCGCCTCCTCAAAGATGCGCTGGATGATGTGGTCCATCTTGTGGCGGTTCTCCTCCAGGCGTGGGTGCCGGTAGATGTGCTGGTAGTTGTAGGCTCGCAGCCCGTCCATCGCCTCGAATACCCTGGGAGAGAAGCCGACAGCCTCCGGCTCGTGGTGGTTCTGCTGGATCAGGTCCGTCACCAGGCTGTTGATGATCTGCCGGTTGTCCTGCCCCAGCACCTCGCGTACCAGCGTTGGCAGCGGCGGTAGATCGCCGAGCGCCACCAAGGCGTCCTCGTAGTCCCGGCCCAGGTAGGCGACGCGGTCCGACAGGCGGACCACGCAGCCCTCCAGGGTGATGGGGTCGGTCTTCAGACCCAGGAAGGTGGACGGGTCGGCGGTGGCGGTGGAGGGGCGGGGCCGGATCAGGCGCTCACGGGACTCTCCGCAGTGGCATCGGATGGCGTCGCGCACCTCGTAGGTCAGGTTGAGCCCAAGCTCCGATCCGCTCGCGTGGCTTGCGAGCAGATCGACTACCCGCAGGCTCTGGGCCTCGTGGTGGTAGGGGAGCCTCGGGGCGGTCTCGTCCAGCCCGTGCTGGAGCAACCGTCTCAGCGTGGCCTCCCCCGAGTGCCCAAAGGCGGAGTGTCCCAGGTCGTGCCCCAGCGCCGCGGCGTAGGCCAGATCGTCGTTCAGCCCCAGCGCTCGGCAGAGCGTCCTGGAGATGGTGGCCACATAGAGGGAGTGGTCCATCCTCGTGGTGATGTGGTCGTTCTCTGGCGAGAAAAACACCTGGGTCTTGTTCCGCAGGCGCCTGAAGGGCTTGGCGTGGAGGATGCGGTGCGCGTCGCGCTCGTAGCAGGTGCGGATGGGGTCGTCCGCTTGCGGCCGGATGCGACCTCTGGTGGCTGCAGAGTGAAAGGCCAGGGGGTGGGTGAACCTGTGGCGCTCCTGATCCAGGCGCTGGCGCTGGATGGAGGTCAACGGGGCTCCTCTGGCGCCCTCAGCCAAGTGTCCTGCCGCTCTGCGTGCCCTGCGGGGTCGATGTAGACCACCTCCTCCTTGACCAGATCGTATGGGGGAGTCGGGACCACCCACGAGGTGGTCTGGATGACGGTCTCGCTGACGACCAGCTCGTGAAAGATGGGGACGACCCTGAGGGTCTTGTCCCCCACGGTCAACTCCGTCTCGGGATCCACTCGGAAGCTCGCGTCCGCTACCAGCCGGATGGGATCCGCCTCCGTCCCCAGGGTGAGCACCCCGGACCAGTCCCACGTCGCCCCCTCAAGGAGGGGATAGATCCGGATGGGGAGGGGGGGGTGGTACGCCTCGACGTCGGGGCTCTCGGTGAGCCTGGTGAATTTGCTGAGGAGTATCGCGCCGCCCTCGCAGCGCTGCTCCCGGAGGCCCCCCCAGCTCGCCCCGTCGGCGGCGACAAAGGTGAGCTGCTGGTTGAGCCCCGCCTCGGCGGACTCGGTGCGCACCCGCTGGAACGGGAGCCGCTCGCTCTCGATGGAGTAGTTGGATGGAGGAGCCTTCTCGATGGCTCTCTCGAGCACCTTGCAGGCGCGGTCTGCGGCGAGGGCGTGGAGGGGGAGGGTGAGCAGGAGGGCGAGGTAGAGGTGGCGCATCGTCGGGTCCGTGCCTGTAGGCGGCTATGAGGGGGTCAGGTAGAAGGTATAATGCACCGTGTGATCCGGTGTGTTCCCGTATCGGAACACCCTGAAGTGCACCCACAACACGCCACCGAGCATCGGGCCGAGCTCGGCGGGCACCGACGTCCCCCGCCCTTCCGGCGTGTCGAAGTTGACGAGGTCAAAGAGGTGGGTGCCATCGGGTTGCTGGGAGGTGGAGACCCCTACCCCCTGGTGGTCCGGGACGGTGTGGAAGCGCAGCTCGAGCGAGGCCTGCTCTTGCTCATGGGCCAGCGTCAGGCGCAGCGAGGCGCCGCCGAAGGTCGTGACCATGCCCGAGCTGATGATCTGTGCCGAGCCGGACAGGATCGAGGTGATCACGTTTTTCCTCTCTATTGACGGGCTTGTTGTGAGCTATTTTCGGTGGGCAGTGACATGGCCTTGACGCAGAGCCGCTACAGGCTCTAACCTGACTACGATCTATCTGGTTTTCTCTTTGGAGGTTTACGCCTATGGCGAAGCTCACCGATATGTTGGGGCGCCCGCACTCTGGTATGGTCCCCTGGGTTGTTTCCGCTATCGTCACCGACAACGTCGATCCGGACGAGCTGGGTCGCATTCAGGTGAAGTTCCCGACGCTGCACGACGAGCCGCTGTCGTTCTGGCTGCGGCAGTCGTCCCCCAACGCAGGGAAGGAGCGCGGTCTCTACGCCCTCCCGGAGAAGCAGGACGAGGTGCTGGTCGTCTTCATGCAGGGCAGCCAGGACGTCGGCGTGATCATCGGGCAGTTCTGGAACGGGGTGGACAAGCCGCCACAGGAGTGCAAGAACACCCTCCCCGGATCGGGAAAGACGGACACTGGGGGCCAGTGGTCCAAGGACAAGTTCGCTGACGGCTCCACGGACCTGGAGCTGAACGACAGGCGGTTCTGGAAATCTCGCTCAGGACACCTGTTCGTCTTCGATGACACCGCAGGAGCGGAGACGGTCCAGATCTGGGATCAGAGCCACACCCTGGCCTTTGTCTTCGACACGGCTGAGTCCCGTATCTTGCTCACCAATTCCTCGGGTGACATCCACATCCGCACCGCCACCGACCTCTACTTGGAGGCCGGGAACGACATCAAGTGGATCGCTGGAAACAACATCGAGGGCGAGTCTGGCAAGGACACCAAGCACAAGGCTGGGATGAACTACACCAGAGAGGCGGGGCAGGAGGTCAAGGAAAAGGCCGGGACCAACGCGACCTACGAGGCTGGTGTGAACTTCACCGGCAAGGGCGGCGCGAACATGGACCTCAAGGCCGGTGCTGCGCTCACCGCCGAGGGGTCTGCGACCGCCACGTACAAAGCGGGGGGCCCCTGCACCATCAAGGGCGCGGTGGTCATGATCAACTGATCATGGGCGCTCGGTGACTACGCTCGGCCCCCTGACTGGGGGCCGACCTGCTCAGGGAGGGATCCAAAGGGTGAGTTGTTCAGGGTGAACGGGGCTAGTGCTCTGACCCACCCTGCGGGATCGGCGCTCACCGCCTCCATGCGGAAGGCTCCGGCTGGGCGCAGGACCCCCTCCAGGATCAGCCGCCCGGGACCTGGGCTTCTGACTGACCTCAGGGACGCGCCGGGGCCCGCGTGGGTGTCGAGCAGCACGCCTCGGTTGGAGGACACCACCAGGTGATCTCCTACCAGGATCAGGTCCGCGCCGGTGCGGTGCGCACGCAGAGGTGACATTCCCTTGATAGGCGTTCCCCCCGTCAGGATCAACCGTAAGGTCAGAGCCTCCATCCGGTCGGGAGCCTCACGAGCGCCGAGCAGCCTCCGCCTCACCTTGGTCCGTCGCAGCCACGCGCCGAGGCGCGACGCGGCCCCCATGAGGAGCAGCAGCCCTGTGGCGATGAGGATCGTCTTCCACACGAGGACCTCCTTCGGACGCGCCGCGACTATCCGCTGCGGGCCACGGGGGCCTCGCTCCAGCGCGACAAACGATTAGTCTGCTGGTGGGAGGTTCGAAATGTCATCACCTAGCGCCCCTCTGCTGGAGCTGCTCCGGCGCCTAGTCCGTGAGCGCGGTCTGAACACCGCTTCGCTCGCAGAGCGCGCGGAGATCCCGCGCCGACACCTGCGCAAGCTGATGGATGGCAGCGAGCCGATGCTGGTCGACGAGCTGTTGCGGCTGTCTCAGGCGCTGGACCTGCAGCCGGACGAGTTGGGGATCGGCGCTCACGAGGAGGACGGGCCGGCACCGCTGGGCGTGGTCCCTGATCTTCCCGCGGAGGGGGTGCTGGTCCAGCAGTGGGACAACCAGCCGGAGCGCCTGCTTCAGGTGGCGTTTGAGCTGGGCTGTGACTTCATGTTCACCGCCAGCGTGGAGCAACTCCAGGACTCTGGGGTGCCGCGCTCCGTGCTCCGGGCCTATGAGGGCAGAGAGCTGCCTATTCGGCTTGAGGCCGCCTACCACGCCTACAACGAGCCGTCCTACGATCAGCACGGTGTGACGCTGACCCTGTCCTTCGACGCGATCTACACCTGCGAATTCCCCTGGTCGTCCATTCGACAGGTGATCTTCTTCCCCGAGGCCCCGGCGCCAAAGGAGCCCGAGGAGGACGTCGAGCCTCCCAAGGGGCCAGTTCTCAGGTTGGTCTAGGTGCGGCTGGGCCCGCTGGCGCTTGGACTCGCCGTGGGGTGTGGCGGAGGGGGGGCAGTGTCGTCGCCGCAGCCTCGCCAGGAGCAGGGTCTGGTCGGTGACGTCGTGGGGATCAACGAGGCGATCACCCTCCCAGGGAAGATCGCCGCGCAGCTAGAGCCGGAGCGCCGCGCCCAGGAGATCGCCCAGAAGATCGGGTGGGTGCGGGACCTAGGGGTCACACACGTCAGAGTCCACAGCGCGGTGTACCCGTGGTCCTCGTGGCGCGGGGCTCCGATCGGGGGGTACGACGAGCTGGACCGAGTGATCCTCCCGGCCCTCACCGCGGGGATCACGCCGCTGGTCATGATCGGACCCTGGCCGGGGAACCGGACCGCTGCCTTCGCGGAGGTCTACCCTCCGCCGGACTGGGAGGCCTACCTCGCCTGGGTGCAGGCCACGGTGGAGCGCTACGATGGGGATGGGGTAGGGGACGCCCCGGGCTTGGTTGGGAAGGTGAGGACCTGGGAGGTCGACAACGAGCCGGATCTCCACAACTTCGCTCCCCCCCGTGGAGGGCGGGGGCTAGGCGCAGCTCCCGCAGACTTCTGTCGCCCGGATGAGTATGCTGAGGTGCTCGTGCGCACCGCCGCGGCGGTGCGGGCTGCGGACCCAGCGGCCGAGGTGATCCATGGAGGCCTCGCGAGGCTGGCACACCCGCAGGGACAGGCCTATGCCAGGTCCCTCTGGAGTACGCCGGGGTTCGCCGTCGCCACCGATGGCGTCAACCTGCACGGCTATCCACAGCGGTCGGTGGCAGAGCTGTGGCAGGTGGTGGACCTCGCCATGGCGCTCGCTCCTGACGAGCAGGTCTGGATCACCGAGACCAGCACCCTCTCTGTCCGAGTGGGCGACGAGCGCTCCCAGGCTCACGACCTGCTGCTCATCGTGCTGGAGGCCCTCCACGCGGGGGTGCACAGGGTGTATTGGCACAGCCTGCACGAGAACCCCACGGTGTTCGACGGGGGCTCCGCCCCGGTGAGCCGCGGCCGGAGCCTGATGACGGGCTCGCGCGACGCCGTGGTCCAAGACCGGGGCATCAGGCGGTTCAGCGCGATGAGGCGCAAGCTGGCTGGGGACACCCTGGCCGCCTTCTTACAGCGCTACGGGGCGCTGTCCAGAGGGGGGCTGACCAGGCCGGAGTGTAGCAATTGTCACGCCCTGCGGCTGGGAGAGGACGTGCTGGTGTGGGGCGAGGAGGGGGCCTCGATCCGCGTCCACGCCGAGGGCGTGCCGCAGGCGGTTGTTCCAGGGGACATGCCGCCAACCGTCACCGCGGACGAAGGGTGGAGCGGCCTCAGGCTCACCGCTCCGGTGATCCGACTCGCGGCTTCGCCGAGCTACTGACCTCCGGGTACCGCGGCGATCACCGTGTCGTGGATGAAGGCGAACATACCGCTCATGGCGTCGCGAAAATAGCTGAAGCCCGCCATGGCCATGATGGCGAACATCGAAGCGATCATCGCGTATTCGATCGCGGTGGCTCCATCCTCATCACGAAGAAAACGCATTGTGACACCCAATTACGCTTCACTCTAACATGAACTCACCGTGCTAGGGGGATCAACCTCCGCTCTTCGGTGGGCGTCCGAGCGAAGATGCCCCCCTCTCGCTGCTCCCATATGGCGACATGGCCCCCATAGTAGGAAGAAATGCCGGTGTCTATCGCGAACAGCCGCCCCTCACAGCGGGGGAGTATGGCGCCCTGACCCGCGACGGTGTGGCCTATCACCATGCGCTCACCTCCCACCGCGGCGAGAGATGCCGTCAGCTTGGGGCACATCGTCTCCTCCGGCTCGGTGGCGAGCCCGCGATACCAGAGCGGGCCGGTGGCCCCCAGCGCTGGCCCACCGCCGCCGGCGATGGCCCTGTGGACCTGCTGGTTGATCGCGTCTACACCCAGCCTCGCCCAGGCGCTGTCCAGGCCACCGTGCACGAAGACCGTCCCGTGAACCTTCACCACCGCGGGGAGCGCGGCCATCCACGCCCCGAGTGGCTGTTCCCGCGACATCGCCGCCCTCCTCGGGCCCTCGCCCCCGAAGGCGAGCAGATCGCCCGGCGTGACGTACCGCCAGTCCCCCAACAGGTTCATCGCCTCGTGGTTTCCCATCAGCACGTGCACCGCGCCACCTGCGGCGCGCGCCTCTGCCTGCAGGCGGACGAGCAGCGTCGCGATCCAGCGCCCATCCGCGCCCCGATCGAAGAGGTCACCGGTCTGGACAAGCGCCGTCTCCCCTCCGCTCCAGCGCGCGTCCTGATCGATCACCCCCGCGAGCTGCAGCGCCTGGAGCGCTCCGTGCATGTCCCCGTGCAGGTCACCGATCGCGACCACCCGACCTGGCTCGGCGCTGGCTGAAGAGAGCCACAGCCACAGCATCAAGAACCACATCCCCGTCTCCTCAGCGCGGGCGAGCGCAGAAAGGGCTACACTTCGACGTCAATAGCTATCACGGAGGAGTCACGATGAGCCTTGATCTGGCAGCCCTGCGACAGGTGCAGCGACACGCGCTCTCGGCGGGAGCGGTCGCGGTGGAGGTCTTTGGCGAGGCGCTCGACGGGGTCCGCGCGGAGGTCTCCAGGGGGAAGGTCCTGAGTCAGGAGCCCCGATCCGCGGAGCGCGTGGTGGTGCGGTGCTGGGGTGCGCAGGGGGGCGTGGCTGAGGTCTCTGGCACGCTGGTGCAGGTTCTCGCCGCGATCTCCGGGACGATCGCGGCCGCGGACGCCTCCCCTCCGAACCCGTCCAGTGGCCCCGAGCGGCTGAACAGGCAGCTCAGGCCGCTGTCGCTGGATGACCCCCGCTGGTTAGCGATGAGCCCTCGGGACAGGGTGGACCTTGCGGTGGAAGCGGAGCGCGCCGCGCGGCGCACCTCGGACGTGGTGGAGGTGCTCCCATTCCGTTGGGAGGACGGGCGCGTGTGGCGCGGCGTGGTGAACAGCCGCGAGCTGGCTCAGGAGGAGTGGGGCACCGAGCTGTCGCTGTGGGCTTCGGCTCGCCTCGCTGGGGGGCAGGTGCTCACCCGGCACGCATCCTCCCGCACCTTCTCCACCATGGCCTCGCTGCCGGTAGGTGCGCTGCTGGTCCGCGCGGCGTCGGAGCTGTCTCAGCTCCCCGACGTGACGCTGCCGTCGTCGGTGATCTGCGCGGTGCCGCCCCACTGCTCGGCCGCTCTTGTCGACCTGTTGGCGCAGGGGATCACCACCTCGTCCAGAGGTCTGTGGGGGTGGGCGTCTCGCGAGCTGGTGTCCCTCGACGCCAACCTGCACCTGCTCGACGATGGCACCCTGCCCAGCGGCCTTCGCAGCCGCAGCTTCGACGAGCGAGGGGTACCCCCGATTCCCGTGGTGTTGATGCAGGGAGGGCGCCTGGCCAGCGCGCTGCTTGGGGTGGAGGAGGCCAGGGCGAGGGGCCTCAGCCCTACCGGGCATCGGGAGGGCGGGGTTGTTCGCCCCCGGAACCTGGCCCTCAAGGCGGGCAGCAGGTCGCTCTCGGCGAACCTGAGCCTCCTCAGCGAGCCGCACCTGTTCTTGGAGCACCTGGCGGGCCTGGACCAGGTCGACCACCAGGTCGGGCTGCTGGACCTGCGCGCGACGGGATGGTGGGTGGAGGGGGGCCGCAGGGTGGGCCGGGTGCTGGGCGTCCCGCTGCGGGGGACCGTGCGCGGGGTGTTCTCCGAGGTGGGAGCCCTCGCCTCTGACACCGATCGGGTAGGTCATGTGGACGCTCCCGCCCTCATCTTGAGAGGGTGGAGCGGGGCCTCGTAGGGCGACGCTAGTCGGCCTGCTCGACCTGTAGGTCCCCGTTCTCGTCCACGGAGAGCGGGAGCACCCCGAAGGGCGTGTCCACGTCGGTGGTCGCGAGGAGGTCCACGTTGAGGCGGCCGTTGCCCGTGATGGCGTTGTAGACGCTCGTCCCCGCGCTCACCAGGTCCACCGCGACCGGCAGCCCGACGATCTGCTCGGTAGCGCCTTCTACCTGGGCAAATTGCGGGATGAGCCCTGAGGCGACGTCGTGGCCGCCCAGGCCCACCGTGTAGTCGAAATTGTTGAACATCAGGGTGGACCCGTGCGCGTTGTCCACCCCCACCATCACGTCCACCTTGGCGGTGCCCGACCACAGGTCCAGCTGACGCACCTTCAGGTTCTTCAGTGAGAACTTCGGCGTGCGCACCGCCGGGAAGTCGCCCTGGTTCTGGTAGGGGAGGAGGATCTCGCCGATCGGGCTGTCGAAGCCAAAATTTCCGCCGAGCGAGAAGTCGATGAAGTCCTCCCCCCGCGTCGCCTGCACCGTGTCCCAAGCCTGCTCCCACAGGAGGTCCACCGGGAGGTCCAGCTCGCTGCCTCCGACCGCCTCTAGGGCGAAGCCGTCCTGGTTGTCCCCCGCGAGGAACTCGGTCCCCATCAGCCCGAGCTGGTAGGAGAACGACGAGAGCTTGATGTCCACCGGGTTGGGGTTCTCCACGTCGAAGTGAAACGCGACCCGCGCCCCCTCAAAATCCACGTCCTCCACCTCCAGCCTGTTGAATTGCACGGTGGGGAGGAAGGGCTGGACCTCCTCACAGGCGGTGAGGGCGAGGAGAGCGAGGATGCTTGTGCGCATGGGACACCTTCGGGGGGCGTGATGGGGGGGACCGGTGGGGGTGACGTCTGCCGGCGCCGGTCTCTTCGAGCATCATAGCGGAAAGGCGCTTCTTCGCACATCGCGACCTGTGCGTGGGGCCGATGTTTGCCGTTCCTCAGCGTATTGTGGTAGGATGGGCGACCAATGAAAGGATCTGCTTACAGATCGATTCACCACGTTCCGGGAGATTGCATGGATCAGGACAGCGTGATCAACGTCACCGCCGATTCACGGGAGCTTGTCCGGAGTCTGCGCCTGGGCTTTCACGACGCGGACTGGCAGGCCATGCCGGAGAGCGGGGCCTGGCAGGCCTACCAAGAGCTGCAGCGGCGCGGCGAGCCCCGCGCCAAGACCCTGTTTATCGGGGCGCTGCGCACCCTCCACTCCCGCCGTGTCCAGGGGGGCCTCGACATCTGCAACGACGACGTCTTTGTCGAGGAGCACCGCCTCACCGAGGACCGGTTCCTCGCGGACCTGTGGAAGGCCTACAAGAAGTGCATCCGCACCAACCGAACGGGTCCCGCCTCGCACCTGCTCCGGGATATCGAGGAGCAGCTCTCTTAGCGACTTCGCGGGGAGCGTCCCCTTATCGAGAGGTTGAGATGGATTCCGGCGCGTCCTCAGAGAGCGGTCCGTGGCTTGTGGAGGTGGCGCTGCTCGGGTTCTGGCTCCGGGGCGCCGACGAGCTGGCAGAGAGTGCTGGCCCCGCCCGGGTCTTTGAGGCGACCCATGCCGCGCTGAGCGGCGTGGACCTGACAGCCCATGACGCGCTGCTGCTAGACCGCGGCCCGGATCGGCTGATCGTCGCGATCCCCGATCCGGTGCGGGCGCTCCAGGCGCTGCTGGACCTGCGGGGCGTGGTGGACGGGGCGGTGGCTCCTTTCGGGCTGGGTCCTGTGTCTGCGGCCATTGGCTTTGGCCCAACCCTGCTTGGGGGGGACGTTGGCGCATGGGGGGCCGAGCTGGCCAGGGTGGGGCGCCTGCTCGCGCCGTGGGTGGGCGGTGATCTCGCCTGCACCGCGGCCTTCTATCAGCGGGTGAAGCTCCCGGAAGGGATCGGGAGCTTCAGGGCGCGCCACGCGCTGGAGCACCTCGCGGGTGCGCCCTACCACCTGCTCTTTGACGGACGCGCCGTTGATTGACCTGCTCGCGGAGCGCGCCTCGACCCTGCGAGGGATCTTCTTGCTGTGCGCGGGGGCTGGGTGGCTGGTGCCGGTGCCTCAGGACGTCACCCTGGCCTGGGCCGGAGTGCTCGTCGCGGACGGGACCCTCGCGCCCGGCGTGGTGCTGCTGGTGTCTCTGGCAGGGGTGTTGCTGCGCGATCTGCTGCTCTACGCCGTGGGCCGCCTGGTGGGGGATGGCCTGGTCTCTCACCCGCGCCTCGCCCGCTGGCTAGGTGGCCCCAAGATCACCCGCGCTCGCGCGATGATCGCGCGGCAGGGCGGTCGCACCGTGTTCCTGGGGCGCTTCCTGGTGGGAATGCGCTCGCCGGTCTTTGTCGCCGCGGGCCTGGGCGGGATGCGGTTGGCGCCCTTCCTCCTCTGGGACACGGTCGGCGCCCTGCTCACCGTGCCCCTCGGGCTGCTCCTGGGGTGGGGCTTTGGGCGCCCGATCCTCGCGGGTCTGGGCTGGGCGGTTCATCGCATGGGCTGGTCCATCCTGGTGACCGCGGCGCTGCTGTTGGTGGTGCAGCGTCTCTGGGCGAGGGCGAGGGTGGAGCAGGGAGCGCTCTGAGGGGCGCCGCCCCTCGCTCACGGCGGTGGCCGGGCGTCACGATCGTCTAGGTTGCCCCTGCTGCTGAGGCCCAGGTCCGACCCACGGGTACCGGATCGCTGGGCCTAGGACGTCGAGGGCGTTGTCGGCCGCTCCGGTGCTCGCCCGCGTCCGTCGCGAACGAGCGTTGCTCCCTTCCGTCCTCCTCGCCCTAGACGCCCTGACCCGCTGCGCTCCCCCGTTGGGGCCCCGAGGCACCGCATCCAGCCGGTGGTGCAGAGGTGGCTGTGTCACGAGGAGCCATGGCGCGCTCATGATACGTCCCGCCCGACGACTGTACTTGGCGTTTCGATGTGCGATCTTCGGCGTTTATCTTTGATTCGAGCGACACGAGACGGTTGCCACGAGAGGCTCAACCCTAGACCGCGCCCTCCCACCGGACGGAGCTCCTGATTCGCCACGCGTAGGGAAGTACGCGCATGGATGCCGTTGAGGCGGCGAGCCGCTCCACAGCGCCAGGCGGACGGACCTTGGCCACTGGGGGATGCTCCGGTTCGAACGGGTCCGACACCCCGCCCCTCAGTACCCACACCGACCCGTGATCGGCGCGGGCGCGGGGGACGCGAGGCGGTCTCCAACGTTGTCGTTCTTCGGTGTCCTTGGCTCGGCGCTCCCCTCGCGCACGCTGCCTTGGCCCAAGGACCCTTCCCAGGGCTGGCGTCAGAGCTGGATCGGGAAGTCCCGCACGTCTGCGCTTAGGCTCCCGTCGTCGATGGCGTTGAAGAGGGCGGGGTTGACCGGCGCCTCCCCCGAGCGCGTCCCATCGGTCGCGGTGACCACGTAGTCCAGCAGGGTGCCCCAGCAGCCCTCCACCGAGGTGATCGTGAGCGGTGACAGCACCGCCTCGCCGGCCGCGTCGGCGGTCGCGGTCCCCAGCACGGTGCCAGGGCTCCAGCCCCGGTCGACGAGGCTGACCGTGGCCCCCGCTGCGGGCTGGCCGTCGCGCTCCACCGCGACCTGCAGCGACAGCTCCCACTCGCTCACCTCGCCGCAGGCCCCGGTGTGGGGGGCGCCGGAGTCTTCCGCGTCGTCGGGGGTGCAGGCGAGCAGCGTCAGGAGCAAGAACATGGGGGGTCCCCTGGAGTGGAGTGTGGAGGCAGCGCGGGCTATCTCCGTCCTGGTGGAGGTGCGCTTGCGGTGGGGCCTTATCCGGCACGGACAGACCTTGGCCAACAGGGACGGGCGCCTGCAGGGGAGGGGGGACGCCCCCCTCAGCCCGCTGGGGCGCGCGCAGGCACAGGCGCTGAGGCGGCTCATGATGGGCTGGACCGGGCTCTGCGCCTGCTCCCCCGCGCCGCGCGCGGCGGCGACCGCGAGGATCGCCGGTCTGGAGCCGCTGACGGTTCCGGCGCTGGTGGAGCGATCGCTCGGCGCCTGGGAGGGACGGAGCGGGGCGTCGCTCCGGGCCGCGGGGGAGATGGTGGCCCTGCTGAGCTGGGAGGGGCGGGCCCCAGGGGGGGAGTCGCAGCGCGAGGTGGCGCTCCGGGCGGTGGGCTGGTGTGCCGGGATACACGGTCAGGACGTGCTGGTGATCAGCCACGCGGGCGTGCTCCGGGTGCTGCTGGGGCTGCTGGACGGCGTGCCGTCCGATGACATCGGGGTGATCAAGGTGCCCCACGGGGAGGTCATGTGGAGAGAGGTGGGCGAGAGCAGGTGGGCGACGCTACTGGCGCAGCTTCGATAACCCTGGTGTTGGCGAGCGGATCGCCGCGTCGCAGGCAGCTGCTGGAGTGGGCGGGCTACGCGCTCAGCATCCAGGTGCCCGAGGTGGACGAGCGGATCCTCGCTGGTGAGTCCCCTGTGGCCTACGCGGAGCGCCTCGCAGCGGCGAAGGGGCAGGTGGATCGCTCTGGGGCGGTCCGGGTTGCGGCGGACACCGTGGTCCACCTCGACGGGGTGGTGCTCGACAAGCCCAGGGACCGGGCCGAGGTGGTGGCGCACCTGCGGGCGCTCTCGGGCCGCTGGCACAAGGTCACCACCGGCTTCTACGTCGGGACCGCGCGCGAGGGGCGCGCCGCATCGGTGACAACCGAGGTGAGGTTCCGCGCGCTCGGCGAGGCGGAGATCCAGCGCTACGCACAGAGCGGTGAGGGGGACGACAAGGCCGGCGCCTACGGTATTCAGGGGCTGGGCGGCGCGCTGGTCGCCGAGCTGCGGGGCTCGTGGACCAACGTGATGGGGCTCCCGCTGGAGGAGGTGCTCACCGCGCTGCACGGCCTAGAGCAGCACCCCTAGCAGGGCCAGCTCGTCCCGGGCGTCGCGGATCGCTG
>JAFGVK010000025.1 GCA_016938035.1 Deltaproteobacteria bacterium
AACCTAGAAGACCACGGCGACGCGGCGATGTCGATCCCGGGAGCCAGCGGAGGAGGATCAAGCCCCCCTGGCGGTCGGCACCACGAGCAGCCGCCTCCTACCGTCGTTTGCGATGTGAAGATGCTTGTCCTTCGCCGAGGTTCCTGTGTGAGACCGTCCGGCTGATTGATCCGTGCCGTTTCGTCGGACCCTCGGGAGAGACGAGCTCCTCCCTCGGACAGCACCCCCTGGTGGGGGGGGGCGATCGCGTGCCGCAGCGCCTGAGGACGCCGAGGTGCCGCGAGGCGCTGCGCCGGGCGTCCGCCGTCTCTCCGTGAGGCGCTGGGGGCCGGTCTCTCCGTGAGGCGCTGGGGGCCCGTCTCCCCGGGATGCGCCGCGCGACCGTCGCCGCAGCGAGGACGCGCATCGAGCGGCTCGTGGAGCGGTGCCGGGGGCGGTGGATACGGCTAAGGATGGGCCATGACTCAGGGCACCCCCGGCATGAAGGCGGCGGAGCGCTGGCGGCGCCGCGCTAGGCGGCACCACTGGGTGAGCGGTGGGCTCGCGGTGGTGCTGCTGGGGGCGGTGTTGCTGGGCCTCGGGCTGGGGCCTGTGTCGCTGAGCTGGGGGCAGGTGCTCGCGGCGCTGGTGGGCACCGGGGCAGACCCCGTCGCCTCGGCGGTGGTGTGGGAATTGCGCCTGCCCAGGCTGCTGGCCGCGCTGCTGGCGGGGTGGGGGCTGGCGCTCTCTGGGGCCTCGCTCCAGGTCATGCTCCGCAACCCGCTGGCCTCGCCCTTCACCCTGGGGGTGGCGCAGGGCGCGGCCTTCGGGGCGGCGGCGGCGATCACCCTGGTGGGGCAGGGGGTGTGGGTGGGGGTTGCGGCCTTCGCCGGGGCGCTCGCGGTGAGCGGCGCGGTGTTGCTCCTGGCGCGGGCGCGGGCGATGACCCCGGAGGCGCTGATCCTGGCGGGGGTGGCGCTGGCCGCCGTGGCCAACGCGGGGACCATGCTGATCCAGTACTTCGCCGACGAGCTGGCGGTGGCGAGCATCGTGTTCTGGACCTTCGGAGACGCGGGGAGGGCCTCGTGGGGCGACGTGTGGCTGATGCTGGCGGCGGTGGTCCCGTTCACGGCCTGGCTGGTGTTCTATCGCTGGACCCTAGATGCCCTGGGGGCTGGCGATCAGGTGGCCGCCTCGCTGGGGGTGAAGGTGGAGCGCCTGCGGGCGCTGGGGGTGGGGCTCGCCGCGCTCGTAGCGGCCCTGGTGGTGGCGAGGCTGGGCGTGATCGGCTTCGTCGGCCTGGTCGCACCCCACGCGGTGCGCAGGCTCACCGGTGACGCCCACGCGACCCTGATCCCGCAGGCTGCCCTGGTGGGGGCGCTGCTGCTGGTGCTGGCGGACACCGCGGCCCGCACCGCCCTCTCGCCGGTGTTGCTCCCTGTGGGGATCCTCACCGCGCTGATCGGGGCGCCGGTCTTCCTCGCGCTGCTGGGTGGGAGGGGCCGATGAGCGCGCTCTTCTCGGTGCAGGGCCTGGTGGTGGGCTATCGCGAGCCCCTGCTCACCCTCTCGGAGCTGACGGTGGGCGAGGGAGAGATCATCGCCCTGCTGGGGGCCAACGGGGCGGGAAAGTCGACCCTGCTCCGGACCCTGGTGGGGGTGCAGCCCGCGCTGGGCGGGGTGGTCTCGGCGGGTGGCGAGCCGCTGGACGGGCTGGGCCCCAGGGAGCGCGCGCGGCGGGTTGCGTGGGTGCCCCAGCACAGCCCTCGCCCCAGGCAGACCGTCTTCGACGCGGTGCTGCTCGGGCGTCACCCCCTGCTCGGCTGGCGCCCCGGTGAGGCCGACCTGCAGGTGGTGGAGGAGGTGCTGGTCAGGCTGGAGCTGGACGCCCTGGCCCTGCGGACCCTCGACTGCCTGAGCGGCGGCGAGCTGCAGCGGGTGATGCTGGGGAGGGCGCTGGCGCAGGGGGCGCGGGTGTTGCTCCTCGACGAGCCCACCAGCGGGCTCGATCCGCGGCAGCAGGCCAAGGTGTCGCTGCTGCTCCGCCGGGAGGCGCGTGAGCGCGGCCTCGCGGTGGTGGTGGCCCTCCACGACATCGGCCTCGCCCTGCGCCTCGCCGATCGGCTCGCGCTGCTGGCGGGGGGCGCGGTGGAGGTCACCGGGCGCCCCACCGAGGCGCAGCTGGAGCGGGTGTATGGGGTGCCTGTCGAGATCCTAGACGTGCGCGGTCAACAGATTGCCCTGATCGGGGCAGAGGGAGTTCGGTGATGGGGTGGATCGGCCTGTGTGTCTTTCTCTTGGCCTGTCAGCCCGCAGAGGCGCCGCAGGCCACCTCGCGGACGGTGACCGATCTCCTGGGCCGGAAGGTCGAGGTGCCGGTCCACCCGGAGCGCCTGGTGGCGTCGGGGCCCGGGGCGCTGCGGATCCTCGCCTACCTGGGCGCTACCGGGAAGGTGGTGGGAGTAGAGGGGGTGGAGCACAAGCTCAAGACGCCGTACAACCTCGCCCACCCGGAGCTGCGGGAGCTGCCGGTGATCGGGGCGGGGGGGCCCGCCCACATCGGGGAGGGGCCGGACCCCGAGGCGACCCTGGTCACCCACCCCGACCTGGCGGTGGTGGCCCACCTGGACATCGCCGCCGCCGAGGCGCTCCAAGCCAGGCTGGGGGTGCCGGTGCTGGTGGTCTCGCAGGGGAACCTCGGGCAGGTGGACGAGCGGCTGCACCACAGCCTCGCCCTGCTGGGGGAGGTGCTCGACCTGCCGGAGCGCGCCGCGGCGGTCACGCAGCTGGTCGAGGCGGAGCGCGACACCCTGGCGGCGAGGGCGGCGAGCTCGCCCCCGCTGGAGGGGGTCTACGTGGGGGGCGTGGCCTTCAAGGGCTTCCAGGGCCTCGGCAGCACCACCGTCAGCTACCTCCCGCTCGAGGTGCTGGGGCAGCCCCACCTCAGCCAGCAGCTCACCGGGCAGGGGCCCTACCGTACCGTTGATCCCGAGCAGCTCCTCGCCTGGCAGCCGCGCGCGGTGCTGCTCGACGCCTCGGCGCGCGAGGTGGTGGAGGCGGAGCGCCTCGCCCACCCCGGGGTGTATGAGGGGCTGGACGCCTTCAAGGGGGGCAGGGTCTACACTGTGCTCCCCTACAACACCTACTCCACCAACCTCGGCACAGCCTTGGCGGACGCCTGGGTGATCGGCGCCGCCTTGCTCCCCGAGGGCTTCGCGGGGGTTGATCCGGCGGTTGAGGCGGATCGGGTCTATGAACAGCTGCTGGGCGTTCCTGTCTATTCAAAGCTTCAAGCTGTGTACCTCGCTCCAGCGGGGGGGGCAGGACTGTGATGTAGCCTACGCCGGGCGGGGGCTTTTGCCTCGCGTCCGTTGGACAGTGACTCTCGTTAGAGTTACGTCTGCTGCGACGGATCAGACCCCGATCCGTGACAGGAGGTGTGCAGTGCAGGAACAAATCGGTGACGTCGCTGGCAGGATCTGGGCCTACATGAACCAGACCAACGAGGTGGTGACCTCATACTCCCTCACGCAGGCTCTTCGTCTGACCCGTGCCGAGGTGGACCGGGCCCTAGGGTGGCTCGCGCGAGAGGGGCAGCTCGAGTTCGAGACCACCCCCCGCAACGCGACCCTGATCCGGCTCCGGCCTTCAGCCTGATCCGGTAGAGAAGCCCCACAGGCGCTCCCCCGTGGCGCGCTCCAGGGCCGTGACCCCAGCGCAGCGCTCGGCGTGTTCCCACACCACCAGGTTGGGGCCGCTGAGGGTGAGCCCTAGCGAGGCGCCGGGGCACTCGCCCCCGTCCGCTCCCCAGCCGGCTCCCTCCAGGTGCCAGCCCTCTCCCTGGCGTACGAGGCTCGCCCCCTCCAGCGTGGCTGAGATCGCGTCCTCTCCCACCTGAAAGCGCCAGCTACCCCCCGCGGCGCTCGCTCCCTCCAGCGCCTGCCGCCAGGGCAGGGGAGGTGCGCCCACCTCCGCCTCCGCCACCCGGAGCAGCGGCCCCGTGCCCGCCTTCTCCGAGACCGACCACGCCCTCCACAGGTCGGGCAGGAGCTCCACCCGCAGGGCCTCTGCGGGCAGCGTGACGCAGGCGGAGCCGAGGGGGTGGGTGCGGAATTCCGGGTGGGCGTAGACCTCCAGGGTCCACTCGCCGGGAGCGGGCTCGGTGGGCTGGAAGCAGCCCTGCTCGCCCTGGAACGCGCGGACCTGCCCGCTCCACGGGAAGCTGCGCTCCGCGAAGGCCTCCAGGGTGAGGGGGGCGGAGGGGGGGCGATCGCAGGGGGCGCGGGCCTCGCCGCAGGTGCGCTCGCAGCGGGCGGGCCAGGCGTCGATGGGGTGGGTCGCCTGGAGGGGGAGCGCCTCCGCCCCCTGGTGGACGAGCAGGAAGGGGGTGAGGGGCCCGTAGTCCAGGTCCAGGGTGATCGGGTTGGCCCGCAGGTTCACCACCGTGACCCTCGGGCCGCCCTCGGGCGCGGGGGGCGCCACAAGCGCGGCCTGTGGCTGGCAGGCGATGAGCGACAACAGGATGAGCATCTGCACCTCGGCACGGTGGACGGTGGCACCGCCATAGGGGTATAGGTTGACTACCTCATGCGATGTGAACATGCTCCCCTACATCATCTCGGCGCTCCCGGATCGGGCGATGGGCGAGGCTATCGACGTCCTAGTGGAGGCCTTCTCCGACGATCCGGGGATGGGCTGGGTCACCGGGGGGGACGCCGCGCAGCTTCGGCGGTGGATGGACGCTGGGCTGGAGCTGTTCCAGCTGGTGGGGCAGCCTCCCCTCGCGGCGCTCCGGGAGGATGGGAGGGTGCTGGGAGTGTTGACCTTCCTCCCGCCGGGGTTCTACATCCCCCCCTGGGAGGAGCTGCGCTGGCTGTTCAGGGTCGGGCGCCGCCTGAGCCCGGTGGCGGCGGTGCGAACCGGCAGGATCCTCCGCGCGGCAGAGAGCTTCCACCCCGAGGTGCCCTTCCATTACCTGGTCCAGCTGGGCGTCAGGCGCGAGGTGCTGGGGAAGGGGGTGGGGAGGGCGTTGATGGAGGAGGCCAAGGCGGTCTGCGTGGCGCACCCCGCGAGCCAGGGCCTGTGGCTGGAGACCGAGCTTTCCGAGAAGGTGGCGTGGTACCAGCGGCAGGGCTTTCACACCCTGGGCACCGTGTCCCTGTCGCGCGCGGTGCGGTCGACCGGCATGTGCTGGGTCCCGGAGGACGGTCCAGGGGTTCGCTGAACGCCCCGATCGCGCTGATCACCTGCTCGAGAGAGGTCCCCGTCCCCGCCGATCAGGATCAGGAGGGCTTCGCGTGCTGGTCGACTGTGAGGCACCAGTCCACTGCGCAGTCACAGGGGTTCTGACCTCCGACCCGCCGCTGACCGCCTGCTCCTCGTTGAGCGCCCCCGGGGTCCTGGGGCCAGCGATCCGTCACCCCGGGCCGGTGTCCTGGGCGCTGCCCTCTTCCGGGCACGCGGGCCAGGAGGCAGCTCCGGCACTGTCGCAGCAGTCCTCCCATGAGGCCTGGTCACAGGGATAGAAGACGGGGTCGTCCCGCTTGCTCGGGTTCTCCACGTCGATGTAGCTGGACAGTACGATGCAGTCGCCGTTGACATCCGAGTAGGTCGCTGGACCCGTCGGATCCAAGCGCATCTTGTCGTCGTATGCAGTCCAGGTCGGTCCTCGGCTCTCGACCTGTTGTGCTGTCAGGCAGCGGTCCTCTGGAACGACGATACTGTAGCCGAGCAGTGGGGTCCGCGGAGGACAGGCCAGGGCTGCGGCCAGGGGGAGGAGGACTCGCATGCTCACTGCGGACGGTGTCGAGGCCCTCTGCGGTCTCCCGGTCCTGGTCCTCCGCCAGGAAGGCGTAGTGGACGAGCTGTCCGCCGCCGGTCCCGCAGTACGTGGAGCTGGTGACGACGTCGCGACCGATGATCTACGGGCTTGTCGGGGGTCGGGTGCTCTACGCAGACGCGCTGGTCGTTGGCGTCAGAGGGATCGGTCTCCCGATCGATCCAGACACCTCCCATCAGGTGGGACTGTGCCTTGAGGGTCAGCTTGTTGTGGTCGGCGCCCTCGTCCTGCTGCGCTTCATTCCTCCATGTCACCACCTTCAGGGCCTTCACGTCCGCTACGAGGGGGCTGCCGATCGTGCCGCTCACCGTCTCGCCGTCCTCGACGCAGACCCTGCCGGTGCCCCAGTAGTAGGGCCCGTCCAGGCCGGTGGCGTCGAAGCGTCTGCCCCGCAGCCGTCCCGCCCCGGTCAGGTTGTCGTCGCCTCGCTCGCGTCGATCAGGGCCGGCGGTGGAGCGATCGCCCATCAGGAGGAGGTTGGCGTAGAGGACGCCCGGGGCGTCGATGAGCGTGCCCTTGGTGTCGCGGTACCAGTCACGGAAGAGGCCTGCGAAGCCGGAGACAACCGGGGCGGCACCGCTGGTTCCGCCTATCGCGTGGGGAGGAGGGGCGTCTGTCACTGGGTCGTAGCCTTCCTTCTCGCAGCCGTAGTCATACTCCTGTCCGCTGGCACCGAGGACGCCGTAGTGGTGACGGAAGACCAGGGGCTCCTCCAGCAGGCCGAGGGTCTTGTCACCGTCGTAGCCGCCCTCGTAGAAGAGCTGGGGCCGGATGAGGTCCTCGAGGTAGCGTCCGTGGAGGAGGGGGCCGGAGATGCGGGTGGTGCAGCCGGACTCCCCCTGGAAGCCGCACTCCAGGGTCGAGGGGGCAGGGAAGCTCCCGTCGGTGTGCGCCGCCGCCACCTGTGGATGCCGCAGGTACCGCTCCAGCGCCTCCGCGCTCACCTCGACCAGGAGCGGCCCGCAGGCGGGGTCGAGCTTGAGGACGAGGCAGCCGTCGGCCTCCACGCGGCGCTCCCACGTGATCAGCGCGCGCTCCCCGGCCTCCCGCCTCCGCTCGATGGCCTGGGCTCGCAGTGCGTGCGCGTCCTCCTCGGTCTCGACCCCTCCTCGGAGCATCGCCAGGCTCAGGGCCGTCATCACGTCGTCGCCGGGCTGCCTGGCCTCGCGGGTCAGGCGGAGCCAGACCTCCACCCGGTCGTGGGGCGCTGCCTCGTCGAGCTAGTCCGCGAGGGCCTCTCCGAGGACCGGCGCCTGCTGGACGCCCGGTCTGGCCCGGTGGTCCGGAAGCGCTCACGCTCCGGGAGCCTGGCGCCGCTGGTCCGGATGTAGGTACCGTCCGCGAAGCCGATCTCGCCCTCGAAGACCTCCACCTGCCCCAGCTAGGCGCGGGGGGTGCGCTCGCCCAGCGCCTCGAGGGCCCGTTCGTTCACGGGGTGCTCTCCGGTGAGAAGGGGGTGGCGGAGCAGGCCGGGTGGCGGCTCCTGTGGCCCGGAGGTGCCGCAGCTGGAGAGGAGAAATGCAGTGATAAGCACTATAATAAAGGGGGTGTGCGCGGTGCCTGTGCGGGCCTCTATGCGCCGCTCGTGGGCGCAAGGTAGCGGGTGGACTGCCCGGGTGTCGACGAGGGGAGATCACGCCCGAGACTTGGCGGCGCGGCTGCGGGCACAGCGGGATGGCGCACCCAGCTAGAGGAGACTGAGCCACGCGTGTGAACCCCCTCTGCGCGTGGCAAGGCCGGCGGCGCTACGGGAGAACGCCGAGCTTCGTCGCGATGTGCTGCGGACGAACCAGCGTTTTGGGAGAGGCAGCGCAACGCTGGGACTGTCTGCGAGGGACTCAAGACTCCGAGTCGGGCGACAACAGTGTTGACATTCGTCGTCAACCTCTTGGGGGTCACCCACGTCCGCGCGAGGTGCGCGACCCGCTCCCTCCAGCCAGGATGGGCGCGGGCGGGGCGGTGATGGCCGTCGCGGGCAGCGCGACGGGCAGCCCGGCACCTGCGCCCAGGGCGGGGGCAGGGCGCTCGAGCGGTGAGCGCTCGCCGCGCGGGCTCGCGCCCCGGGCGCTGCGGAGTGGCGACTGCGCCCTCGCTCCTCGCCATCGAGGTGCTCGCCACCGCGCCCGGTCTCAGCGGACGTCGACCCGCAGCAGGCCCCTGGTGAGGTCCCGGATGGCGTCCAGCGAGCCGTCGCGGTCCTCAGCGAACAGCGCCTGGAGCACCGGGAGCGCCGCGGGGTCTCCCATCGACGCCAGGGTGCGCGCGTACTGCTCCCTGCTGGAGGGCTCTGCGGGGGTGGGTAGCTCGAGCAGCGCCTCCAGCACCTCGAGGGTGGGCACCCACTCCGCCACCATCAGGGCTAGCGGCTGGGTGCGCTCGTCGCGCAGCAGGTCGGGGATCCTGTCGGGGCAGTGCCAGGCGGCGACGCAGGCGGCTGAGAGGGCCCTCATGTCGAGGGAGCGCCGCACCATCACCAGGTCCAGCACCGCGCCCGACAGCTCCTCGTCCCCCCGCAACAGGGGCTGCGCCAGCACCCCCAGCGCAGGGTCGGGGCGGGTCCGCAGGTCCTCTAGCAGCTGGTCCCTGTGCTCCGGCCTCACCGCGCGCCGGGCCGCGGCGAGGGTGCGGACGTCGGTGCCTGCGAAGTGGAGCCTGACGTCGGTGAGGGGGTCGGTGGCCTGGTAGGCGGCGAGCCACCCCGCGGCGGCGACCAGGCCCACGCCCCACCCCTCCGGTGGGTCCTCGCGGAAGGCCTCGCGGAGCAGCGCGGCGGCGGCCCCTGGGGTCTCCGCGAGCAGCCCCCGCACCCAGCCCTGAGCCTGCCGCTTCTTGCTGCCCTGGACCCGGATTTCCCTGGGCTCCCCCCCCGCGGCGAGGGCGCCAGCGATGGCCGCCTCCCGGGGGGAGGGCAGGGCGATCTGCCCGGCCGGAACGCCCAGATTGACCAGCACCAGGCCCAGCAGGCCGGGATCGTCGTCGGCCTGTCGGCGGAGGGCCGCGGCGATCTCCGGCACCGCCACCTCCAGCTGCCCCAGCGTCTCGGCGACCCGCAGCGCCGCCACCGGGAGCACCACCTCGCGCAGGGGGTCACGCGAGGCGTCGGCGATGCGCAGATCGGGGAGCAGCACCTCGCCCATCTGGGCTAGGGCCAGGATCAGCCAGAGGTCCTCTGGTCCCCCGTCCTCGCGCAGCAGCGCCCGGAGATCCGCGGCGTAGGTGAAGGTCTGCGTTGGGAGATGTCCGTAGGAGCCCAGGGTCGCGATCGCCTGGGCCAGCCGCACGTTGGGGGTCGCGCGCATCGCAGCCAGGAGCTGTTCGGCCATTCCAGGCCAGCCGGCCATCTGCGGGATGTCCGGCAGCGAGCTCTCTGCGGGGAAGGCTCGGACCTTGTGGGGCGCGGCCAGCGCCAGCCGGGCCAGCGCCCAGGCGCGTGCCTCGCCGGAGTCCTCTGAGAGGGCCAGCAGCACGTCGAGATCGTGGAGGGGGGTCGCCATCGCTACCTCTTGTCTGAGTAGCGACAGCTTGCCCCCTCTGGGGGGCGATGTCGAGGTGCTGGAGCGGGCTGGCCGGGTGGGACGGGAGCAATTTGGCGCTTTCTGGACGGGCGCGCCGGGGGGGGGTGTTGTACACTGGCCTGACTCTGGAGGTCTCGATGTTCCTCGCGCTGTGGCTGTTGCTCGTGTCTACCCCCTCCTGGGCAGGGGAGGAGGACGAGGCGGTCCGCGCAGAGTACGTTCGCCTGTCCGAGGACCTGGACCGCCTGATGCAGAAGAACGCCTGGGCCGGGGTGGAGCGCACCTTCGTCAAGGTGCAGGAGCTCGGCGTCCCCATTGAATTCGACGACTGGGTGGCCGGTGCCCACGCCGCCCGGCAGATGGGAGACATCACCGCTGCCAGGGATCGCCTGATGCGGGCCAACGAGATCCGCGAGGAGCGCGAGGTCCTGGACTGGCTCTGGGACGTGGACTCCAACTACGGGCAGGTCTCGCTGCGCGGCGATCCCGGCGCGGTGACGCTGGCCGCGGTGCAGATGCCCTTCGACCCCCTGATGGCGAAGGCGGTGCAGTTCGCCGAGGCGAAGGTGGCTGAGACCGGCAGCTACGACGGCTTCCTCCCCGCGGGCACCTACGCCTTCGCCGGGATCTCGGTCAAGGTGCAGCCCCGCGTCACCGCGGCGCGCATCGACCTGCGGACCGACGAGGGGATGGCCGAGCTGCGGCGGCAGGAGAAGCGCGCGGAGAAGGAAGAGCGCAAGCGCAAGAAGTAGCGGCTTTATCTCTGGCGGATCCCCACGGGCTGAGGTATCCTGCCGTGCTCCCGGTTCGCAAGAACGGGAGAAACCGACCTATCGGAGGAGAACCCATGAAGTTGACCGCGTATACCCTGGTGCTGGCGATGTCCCTTGGCCTCGGCTGTGGAAAGGACCCCGAGCCCGTGGACACCGACACGGACACCGACACCGACACCGACACGGACACCGACACGGACACCGACACGGACACCGACACGGACGCGGACGCCAACGACTCCATCGAGACCGCAACCGCGGTCACCTTCGATGAGGAGGGCGTTTTCGGTGTCTCTGGGGTGGTCAACCCCGCAGGCGACCGCGACTTCTTCGCCGTAGACGCGGTGCTCGGCCAGGACTACGTGGTCTACCTCGACGGCGGGCAGGACGGCACCGTGGATCCCGGCGCGATGGACTCGGTGCTCCGGGTCTACGACGCCGCGGGCAACGTCATCGGAGAGAACGACGACCTCCCCTACCGCCTCGGCGGCACCGACTCCGGCTTCGTGTTCCGCGGCATGGCGGACGAGAAGGTCTACCTCGAGGTGCTCGAGTGGGGTGACTGGGCCGACGGCTACGAAGGCGAGGGCGGGGCTGGCTACGCCTACGACCTCTACGTCTTCCAGTTGGCCGACCTCGAGGACAACGAGGACAACGCCGAGACCGGCGCCGACAACGACGACATCCCCTCCGCGCAGGCCAACTACGACGCCGAGCACTACGACTGGTACGGCGACCCCTGGGCGGACACCATCTCCTTCACCACCGGTGGGATCCAGGTGGCAGGCGACGTGGACGTGTTCGCCCACAACTACGACGACGCCGCGGTCTGTCAGTGGTCCTTCTTCCCCGAGCTGGTCACCGACATGGACCCCATCGTCTCGCTCTATGACGGCTCGGGCAACCTGGTGGCGCAGACTGAGGAGCCGGAGTTCGGCACCGACTACAATTTCTTCTATGACGCGGGCATCACCTTCCCCATCCAGGGGGCGGGGGACTACTACCTGCAGGTAGAGGACGCGAGCGGCACCAACGCGGGCCCCACCGTGTGGTACGCGGTGATGAACGCCTGCTACGACTACGGCATCGTCACCGAGGACGAGCTCTCCACCGCCTGTGACTACGGCGCGGCGATCAACATGACCACCTCCACCAGCGACCCCAACTACAAGTATGGGCGGATGGTCGGGACCATGAACGACGCCGAGGACGCGGGCGAGGATTGGTTCCTCATCGAGGGGACCACCGCCGGTCACTACCTCAACCTCACCCTCGAGACGGCAGGCGCGGGCTCGCTGCTCTCCGACGCGAAGGTCTCGCTGTACAGCGCCTGCGGACAGGAGATCAGCTCCTTCCTCAGTGACGGCGGCAACGTGATCATCGAGAACGAGGTGCTGCCTGGCGGGTCCCTGCTGATCAAGGTCGAGAGCGCCTCTGGCCTCAACGGTCCGGGGATGTACTACCTCGGCCTCGCGAGCACCTCGGCGGCTGAGCAGTAGTCACCGGGGCGCTGTGCGCTCCTGAGGCCGGGCTCATCGCTGCGCCCGGCCTCGCTGCGTCTGGGGCTCGACGCGTGGGCCGGCACCGACCCGCTGGCCTCGCGCAGCGAGCCACGCACCGTCGCTCGTCGCGCACAGAATTGCGCTTACTCCCTGTGGAACAGCGGCTACAAAGCCGATCGGCTCGGCGACTCGGTGCCCGTTTGCACTGTGGACGATGCGACGGGCACGTTCGTCTGACAGGAGCTCCGGTCCGAGCTCACAAAGTCGTGGAGCCCCCCGCTCGGCCGAGGGCCGGAGTGACCAAGCGTCCGGCGCGGAGCGCGAGGCGCGCGCCGATAACGTTGGTTCGTTCGTGCTAGCACCCAGCGGGGACGCTCCACGGGCGTGGCGGGGGCGGCGGAGGGCTGCTGAGCCCGAGCCGATCGGCCACGACTGTCGCGACGTCGTCCATAGTGCCGGATCTGCCGTGCGACTCGGCGGCTATCGTGGGCAGGGGGCGGACGCATGGGCCGGAGGTCCTGTCTGATGGTTCCATTGGAAGAATCAAGGTCGTCCTGCGAGCCTGCTCGGATGACGGACCGGCGCCTGTGGGCCTGTCCTCGCGGTGGGCGGACACCCGCGCTGGAATCTCTAGGAGCGCGGCGGACGCAGCCACCCACGCGATCCGGGGGTTCACCCAATTGGCAAGGTCTGCCCGTCTGGACCTGTGGGAAAGGCTCGCCGCCGCCTCGCCAACATCACACATACGTCCCTTCTTGTTGCGAACCAGGAGGTCCGTCCGGTGAGAGAGGCCCGGTCTACCGTTCCTCGTGGCACAGCAGCCTTCCAACCACCGGGTGAACGCGGTGCCATGGCGTCCCCCCGGGTGGCGCGTTGAGGTCCAGGGCGTCGAGGGCTAGGAAAGGAGCGAACGCTCGTTCGCGACGGACGCAGTCGAGCACAGCGAGCGGCCGACAACACCCTCGGCGTGCTGGGGCCAGCGACCCGGAACCCGTGGGAGCTGTGCTTGGGGTGCGGGTCAGGGCACCGCCCTCAGGCGCCGGTCACACAGGCTGACCCTGGCCGCGGCGAGCAGCGGGTGGGGCCTCGATCGGAGCTGCCGCACCCGGCGGGGGGTCAGGTCCAGGGCCCGGGCGGTCTGCTCGGTGCTCCACCCCTCGTCCCGCGCGAGCTGGGAGAAGATGGGGAAGCAGTGGTAGTCCGCTGGCAGCCGCCCGCTGACCCCCCCGGAGATGCGGAGCAGGGTCCCCAGCCCGGCCTCTGGTGGCTCGTCTGCCTCGACCGGGAGGGCCCCGCCCCCCGCCAGCGCGTGGACCCTCCCCGGAGAGATCCACCTCGTGGCCTGCCGCCGCGAGAAGAAGGGGGCGTCCCTGTAGCCCAGCAGGTCACGGTGCGAGCTCCACGGCGTGCTGAGCGGACCCTCGGGGGCAGGCGCCGCTAGGTGTGCCCACACCGCGCCAGCGTCCAGATCGTCGGCAGGATCGACGATGGTGGGACCTAGCCGCAGAGGGGACCCAGGGTGCGCCGCCCTGGTGCCCACCTTCAGGCCCCTGCTCAGGCCCACCAGGCCCGGCTCGGGGCCAAGGACCAGGATCCGCAGCGCCTCGGGTCCCAGGCCGAAGGCCAGCAGGGTGAGGCCCTGCCGAGCCGCCCCCCCAGCGAGCCTGCGGAGCAGATCGTAGCGCGCTCCGGGCAGGGTGAGGGTGGGGTGGGAGTGAAAGATCGACCACTGCACGCGCCAGGCCTCAGACATCGGCACCTCCTGCGCTCACAAGAGCAAGGGGGGTGCCAGGAGGTGCCGACGCGCGAAGCGGGACTCTGGGCCGGGGTTGGCGCGAGAGGGTGTCGGATCCGACGCGCTCCGTCACCAGACCTGACGGTGGATCAGCGCCGGCGCCGCGGAGGGGGCGGAGGCGTGTTGATCATCGCGTCCCGCTCCTCCTCGCTGAAGGCCTCCTCGGCGGCGGAGCGCCCCATCGCCGTCGACTTGCGCATGCGGGACGCGAGGTCGCTGGTGCTCTTGAAGCTGGTCCCCACCCCGATCGCGTCTGCGGAGAAGGATGAGGCGTGTGTACGCTGGATGCCGAGGGAGTCGGCCACCGCGAAGGCGTCCTGGTTGGCTCCGAGGAAGATCACCTGCCAGCCGTAGACCTCGCGCTGGTGGCTTAGCATCTGGCGGATCTTGGCCGCGCTGAACTCGGTGGAGGCGTTCTCCTCCCCGTCGGTGAGGATCGCGCAGATCACCAGTCCGGGGCGCTGCTCCTCCGGGGTGGCGCTCAGGCGCTCCCCCTCCTGGATGAGCGCGCGGCCGATCGCGTCGAGCAGGGCGGTGGATCCCCGCGGGATGAAGCTGGCGGTGTCCAGGGACCTCACCTGTTCGATGGGGAGGCCGCAGAAGCGCTCCTCGTACTCGTGGTCGAACTGGACCAGGGTCATCGTGCAGCGGCCGGCGGTCTCTCGCTGCCCGGCGAGGAAGGCGTTGAAGCCACCGATGGTGTCCGCCCGGATGGACTCCATCGAGCCGGATCGGTCGAGGATGAAGAGGATGTGGGTGAGCGAGGCGTTCGTCATGGGTCCCTCCGGCGGGTGGTGCCGGGGGGATTGTACTCCCGCGATCTGTGCGGCGATACCTGATAGTTTACAGCTTGGTCTGGACGGAGACCCGCACGGTGCGAGTCGCCCCCTCGATCTCCAGCGGGTACTTGGGCGCGCCAGGGGCGCCCACGTCCGCGTCGTCTCTGTAGGAGCCCGTGCCCCAGGCGGTGTCGAACACGTTCTGGATCGACAGGGCCAAGGTGGTCTTGCCCGCCTTGTCCAGCCCGTCCGCCATCACCGACAGGTGGAGCAGGCCGAAGGGTTTGCCGTCCTCCATCCCCGCGGTGGGGGACCAGTCGGCTCGGGGCCGCGCGCCGTAGAGCTGCCCCCGCGCGACGGCGTGGAGCTTGTCGGTGGGGTGCAGGTCCACCATCCCCTTGAGCATGTGGGCGGGGAACTCGTACTGCTGGCGGCCCGCCCAGTCGGTGCCGGTGGTCTTGGAGTAGTTGGCGTGGGTCCAGGCCCAGGCGAGGCTAGCGTCCAGGCGGGGAAGGCTGGCCCGCGCCTCTGTCTCCAGCCCGAGGATGTTCAGGTGCTCCGCAAGGTTCTGGTAGGAGAGCACCTCCTCCGCGTCGCGGACCTTGTCGATCTCGTTGACCACCGTCGACCAGGACGCGTCCAGCCTGCCGCTGAACCTCTCGTTCAGGTCCCCGGTGACCTCCGCCTCCGCGGTGTGGATGCGCTCGGGCCGCAGGTTCAGGTTGCCCTTGGCCCAGTCCGCGGTGTCGGCCACGTCCACCAGCAGCTCACGCACGTTGCCCGCGCGGAAGGCCTGCCCGTAGAGCAGCTTGGCGACCAGCCGCTCGTTGGGCACGACCAGCACCCCGGCCCTGGGCGAGAAGGTTGGGCGGAAGGCGGCGTTGTCGGGGTCCATGCCCTCTACCGGGAAGAACTTGTCGAGGCGCGCGCCACCGGTCAACTCCAGGTAGTGCGTGGCGGTCCAGGTGTGCTGGGCGAAGGTGAACGCGTTGCGGAGGGCCATCCCCTCGTCCACCCAGAAGCTCGGATCGATGTAGTCGTGGGAGCCGTCGATGTACTCGTAGTCGGCCAGCTCCAGGACCCTGGTCTCCTCGAAGCCCAGCCCGGCGACCGTGGTGTGGTCCATCGCTAGGTGGGCCTCTGCGTCGACCCCGGTGCTCCAGCGGACCGTGTCCTTGGCCGTCTCCACCGTGGTCTGGTGGAGATCGGTCTCCCAGTGATCCTGCACCCAGTCGGTAGTGTATCCGGTGAGGTAGTAGTAAGAACCTGGGTTGTTGTGACGCTGCCCCATCAGGTAGGGGGTCACGGCGAGGTCCTCGTTGATCTCCTTCTGCCAGCGCAGGGAGCCGAAGGTGTCGTGGTAGTACAGCCCGAATTGGTTCAGGTCCTTCGCCACCGCGTCCCAGGGATCGTCGTTCTCGGTGACCAGGTAGACGTGGCGGAAGTCTACGTGCTGCACCTGGAGGCTCAGGTCCTCCACCTGCACCTTCATCCCCACGTTGACCGACTCCCGCTGGTCGTCGCCGAGGATGTCGTGGCGCCCCTTGGGGATCATGTCGATCCCCGGCCCGGTGCGCCCGTAGACGCGCACGAAGGCGGCGGCCTGGGACTCCCAGCCGGCGATGATCCCCCGGCCGCCCGCGTTCATCGCCAGGTCGGACAGGCCCTCGCCGCCCGCGGTCCAGGTGAGCCGGGTGCCATCTAGCTCGCTGCCCTGGTAGGTCACGATGTTGATGACGCCGGCGAAGGCGTTGGTGCCATAGATAGCGGAGCCTGGGCCCTTGATGACCTCGATCTGCCGCACGTTCTGGAGGGGCAGGAAGTCATCGATCGACGCGTGCGTATAGACCCCATCATACCAGGGCACGCCGTCCACGAGCAGCAGCACCTTGTTGTTGTCGGCAGAGACCACCCCGCGGAAGGACACCACCGCGCGCCCTTCCTGGGAGCGCCACACGTACAGCCCTGGCAGGTCCGAGAGCACCTCGTCGAGGGAGTGGTAATTTCGTGCGCGCAGCTGGTCCGCGGTGATCAGCGTCACGATCGACGGCGCCTTGCGAAGGGTCTGCTCGTAGCGGGAGGCGACCGTGACCAGCTGCTCGTCCATGCGGAAGAGGGCGCTCTCGTCCGCCTCAGCGAAGGGGTCCACGATCTCTGCAGCGCCTGCGACGGGGAGCAGCGCGAGGAGTAGTGCGGTCATCGACGGTCCATCAGCTTGAGGTCGAAGATCAGGGTGGCGCCAGGGGGGATCTGGGGCGGGCGCCCCGCCTCGCCGTAGGCGAGGTCTGCCGGCACTCTGAGCTGCCGGTGGCCCCCCACCTGCATCGTGGTCAGGGCCTCGTTCCAGCCCTCGATCACCGCCCCCACCTTGAAGGTGGCCGGTTCAGGTCTGCGGAGCGAGCTGTCGAACAGGGCCCCGTCGGCGTCCAGCCACCCCGTGTAGTCCACCACCACCGTGTCGCCCAGCTGTGGGGTCGGTCCGGTGCCCTCGGAGAGCTCGGCCACCTGCAGCCCGGAGGGGAGGGTCTGGTAGCTCACCTTGGCGGGGGCCTCTGGGACGACCCGCTGGCCCAGCACCTGGAGCAGCTCCACCTCGATGACCAGGTCGGTGCCGCCCGTCACCCCCAGGCGCGAGGAGCCGGTCTGCCCGTAGCCCAGCGCTGCGGGCACCTTGAGCTGGCGCAGGCCGCCCTCCCGCATCCCAGGCACCCCCAGGTTGAGGGCCTCCAGGTTGCGCGCGGCCCCAAGAAACACGGCCCTGGCGGGGCGGTCCGTGCCGTCCTCCACCAGGCGGTCGTCCGCCGTCCAGGTGCGCCAGCGCAGCTTGACCGAGTCTCCCGGCCCGGGCTCCGGGCCCTCCCCGACGCGCAGGTCAAAGACGCCCAGCCCGTTCTCGCCCGTCTGAAAGCGGTCGGCGGGGATCCTGGTGGGGGTCGCGGGGGCGTCCTGGAGCACCATCCGCTGTGGGGCCTCGCGCAGGTCGGTGGGCGCGGGAAGCTCCTCGGGCGGAGGGCTCAGCAGCGCCGCGAACAGGGCGACCGCTGCCAAGGTGGCGGAAGCGCCCAACAGGATGTGGGTGAGTCGCGCTGACGACAAGGAGGACCTCCGTAGGTCCATCACCCTACCCCGACCTTGCGCCGGAGACTAGCGGGCGCGCTGGTAAAGGCGCACAAAACGCCTCTCGCGGGGGGGGCCGTTGTCAGCTCTGCATGCCGAACCATGCAGCGATCAAGCCGCCTGCGCCTAGGCAGCCCATCACGATCAGGCCGAAGAGGGCGCTCACCCCCGCGATGATGTAGCGCGGGCTGAAGAGCGCACCGCTCTTGGCGCGGTGATAGAGCTGGTAGAGCTCCCTGCCGGGACCGCTGCGAACAAACCTCGCCTGGAGCTGACGAGACACCTCGTCCTGCATACCCTGCGAGAAATTCTTCGGTGCCATGGACACCCCCATGTAAAGGGCGCGCGGCCGCCGGCGGAGAGGTCTGGTGACCTACCGCTTCTTCTGGGAAGAACCCTGGCGGGCCTTGAAGCGCGGGTTGGTCTTGTTGATGACGTAGACCCGTCCACGGCGGCGGACCACCTGGCAGTCCTTGTGGCGAGTCTTGAGGGTCTTCAGTGAGTTGGCAACTTTCATGATTCTCTCCGCCGACTGGGCGACCGGGGCATAATAGTGTGAGCGTGAACCTTAGTCAAGGTCGTGGGCGCCACTCCACCGCCGGGCCCCAGTCCTGGACCCGGAGGAGGAAGCGATCGAGCTCAGTGTCTTCCGCACAACCCTCATTGCACTCCACCCACCCGTTGTCGAGGGCGCGATCGCCTCGGAGGTTGGAGAGGTTCTGGAGATGGAAGGTCCACCAGCGCGGTGTCGTCGGATCTCTGTGGGCGATCACCCGGGCGGCCAGGTAGTGCTCCAGGGCGAGGAAATCGGCGCGGTTCATCACGTCCGGGCGCTCTTCCCCCTCGATCGCTGGGTCGGTCCAGTCGGCGAAGGGATCGGCGTACTGTCCGAAGTCCCAGAACAGCAGGCCGGAGCGCTGGAGCTCGCCCAGCCACGGCAGGGCGAAGCTCACCCCCGGGTGGTACTCCCCGGTGCCCCCTCCCTGATCCCAGGTGCCGGGGGTCTCGCCGAGAGGCACCGCGAAGACGCGCAGGGCTGCGTCGGTGGGGGACAGCTCCTTGGCCGCCGCCTCGGGGATCCTCGGCTGCATGTCGGCTACCCCGAAGTAGAGGCCGTCCTCTGCAGGCTGCCCGTCGGGCAGGGGGAGGGACGGGTACAGCCCCACCCAGCCGGCCGTCCCCGCGAGCGTCGCGCCCTCATAGCCGCCGCCCACCAGGGTCCAGTCCGGCTCCTCACCCAGCCAGGGCTCGAGCGCCCCGCGCTGAGCGAGCTCCCTGTAGAACGACTCGAACGCCTCCGGGGTGCTGTCCCCCTCCCAGCAGGACGGGTCCGCGAGCTCGCGGGGCACCTCGGGGCAGCGCAGCCACCAGGTGTTGGCGTCCCAGGGCTGGGAGTGGATGAAGAGGGCCGCCGTGCCCGTGCCCGCCTCCTCCCACGCCAGGAGGCGGGAGCCCGCCGCGAGCGGGAGGGCCGCTCCCTGGTCGCGGAGCCGAGGGAGCTCCTGCTCGGCGCACCACCTGGACTGAGCGATCGCGGTGGGGTTGATCCCCAGCACCACCGCCGCTGGGCCGCCGGGCCAGCTGGGCTGCAGCCGCTGGTCGAGCCAGTCCAGCTGCCGCGCGAGCAGGTCGCCGCGCTCCCCCTGGACACAGCAGAGGAGCGCCGCGCCCTCGAAGCCCCTGCAGGTCTGTGAGATCGCCGCCTCGGTGAAGGCGTCCTGTTCGTCGTAGTAGTGGGGGTCTCGCGGGGTCTCCGCGAAGGCGGCCATCGCCAGCCCGACGGTGCCCGGGGGCATGGCGGCGAGGTGCGCGCCGTCCAGCCACCCCTCCACCTCCACCCCGTCTGGGCGATCGAAGACGAGCACCAGCTCCTGAAACTCGGTCCCGATGCCCGCCGCGAGCAGCGGGTCGGTGAGGTCCATCGCGGTCACCACGTCACCGCTGAGCCGGTAGAGCACCCCGTGCCCGTCCCTGTTGCCCCAGGCATAGGCGGTGGGCTGGTCGGCGGGGCGCGCGAGGAGGAGCCCCTCAGCACCGGGGACAGGGTAGGCGACCGGCGCGTCCCCCTGGGGCAGGGACAGCACCAGATCCTCGGTCAGCACCCAGGCGCTCTCCTCCGCGGGGTGGACCAGGAGGGCCAGGAGCGGTTCGCGGAGCGCCTCCCGGCGGAGCCGCCCGGTCCGCTCGAGCGACCCGTCCTGCGTCACCCGATAGAAGGTGAGCTCCCCCTCCACCGCGACCGCCACCCTGTCCCCCGAACCGGCGAGTAGCCCGGTCCCGTCCGGTCCGTTGCGGTGAAGCAGGCCCTCGGCAGAGGAGAGCCCGTCGGGCAGCGGGAGGCTCCACAGGTGACCCGATCGCCAGGCGACGAGGGCGGCGCGCGTCGCGGCGAGCTGCGCGCCGGGGAGCTCGGGGTCATCGATCCGGAGGGGCGGGAGCCAGCTGTTCCAGGAGCGTGGGGACTCGCCGCTCAGCTCCGGCTGGTGGTAGGCGGGGCTGAGATCCAGGCGCTGGAGCTGCCCGTCTCTCCACCCGAGCATCAGGCCGCCCGCGAGGGTGGCCTGGGTCAGCCCGCCGTGGACTCGGGAGGGGGTGGTGAACCGCCAACCCGCTGGGACCTCCGCCGCTGCGGTGCAGTTCCCGTCTTGATAGCCAAGGTGGGCGCATGGCTGCTCGGGGATGGGCTCCACCGCTCCCGGGGCGCTGGGGAGCCACCAGCACCTGTCTCCCACCACCCCAAACGGGCTGCGCACCCACAGCGCCTCTGCAGGGCCCTCCTGCAGAAAGGTCGCCCCGCTCGAGTCGTCGAGCAGCACCCTCCAGGGGCCAGCCCCGCCCTCCTCCTCCGCGCACGGGAGGCGCAGGCGTGCGACCGACTCCGACAGCGGCTGCGCCCACCGCTCCGCCACCTCCTCTGCTTGGAGAGGGGGGGGCGAGCAGGCCATCAGTAGGAGGAGGAGCCAGAGCATGGAGTGCCTGAATTATGCCGTCGCGCTCAGGTCAGCCAACGCCGTGACGAAGAAGTCCCCGACATGTCTTGCGCGTGTTTCGGTTCTCGGCCCGCCGTGCTATCTTGCCGGCATGAACCCTGACGGGAGTATCCACCTATGCTACGCTTCCTCGCCTTGACCCTGGGCCTAGGCCTCTCCACCGCGGCATTCGGTGTGTCCCTCACCCTGCACGACGGGTGGATCTTGGAGGGCGCTCCGGGGACTTGGTATCAGAACGGGGTCAACGAGCCCACTGTGGCATGGGACGCTGCCGCGTCGCAGTACGTGATGTTCTTTGAGACGAAGTTTCCCAGTGACACCGGCATCTACGACCCGGCGGACTACCCCGGCTGCAACTCGGTGTGGGGCATCGGGCGGGCCACATCTCCGGACGGCTTCAATTGGACCGTCGACCAGGATCCGACGGTCATCCCCGCGCCCAACAGCTACTACCAGTGCGTCGCCGCCCACCCCACCGTGGTGTACGACGGCTCCCTCTGGCGCCTGTGGTTCAAGTCGGAGCAGCCTGCCACCCTGGGGACTGAGTGCGGCCGCGAGTGGGGCTGCGCGAGGTACACCGGCATCGGCTACGCGGAGTCCACGGACAGCGAGATCTTCGATGTGAGCGAGCTCCCCGCGCTCGCCCCGCCCCCCGCGATCTGGAACTCCACCGAGGCGGAGCCTGGCGCCTTCGCCTCGCTCGGCTACCCCTCGGTGATCTCCTATGACGACGGTACCGGTCGCACGTGGTACCTGTTCCTGTCCCTGGACTACAACGGTTCGGACGGGACCAAGTACTCGGACATCTTCGTCGCTACCTCGACCGATGCCCTCAACTGGACGCTGATGGGCGAGAGCACGGACGTGGCCGAGCCCGGGTACCACGGTGTGCACACCCACGGGTGGGCGGACTGGATCCAGGAGATGGCCAACAACCCCGCGGCCGTCTGCTTCGACGGGGATGTCTACTTCCCGATGCTGATGTTCTTTGGCGGAAAGACCACTTCCGCGGATGATATCCGTGGCTTCGGTACCGCCACCGGCCGCACCTGTGACGACTGGTATGTGAACGCGGGGACTCAGATCTTCGAGTGGAACCTCAACCTCAGCTATGACAACTGGACGGGCTGGGACGCCATGCGGGTGGGGAGCGACGACTTCCTGGTGTGGTACTCCAAGCGGACCGATGACGCGGTCGCTGGGAGCCCCAGGGCGATCAGCGTGGCCTACACCAACGACGTGTGGGACACCGATCTGATCTCCGATCGGATGTGCGACAAGGTGGAGGGTGACACGGACACCGACACCGACACGGACACGGACACGGACACGGACACGGACACGGACACCGACACGGACACGGACACGGACACCGACACGGACACCGACACCGACACGGACACCGACACGGACACCGACACCGACACCGACACCGATACGGACACCGACACGGACACGGACACGGACACCGATACGGACACCGATACGGACACCGGCCTTGACGGCGTCGGTGGCGGCGGGTGCTGTGGCAAGAACGACTCCGAGACCGCGCTCCCTGCGCTCTTCCTGCTCCCCGGCTTGGCGCTAGTTCGCAGGCGCCGCAGGAGCTGATGGCGCCCCTTGGGCGAGGGCGCGCGCCGCTTTGACGCTGCTGATCAGCGGCGGGGTGCAGCCGGGCGGCGATCCGCGGCGCCTGCGGGAGCCGAGGCTGCTGGCGCTAGACCCCCTGTCCGGTGCGGTGAACACGGTGCTCGCCCTGGGGAGCGGGCCGCGCTGCGCAGGGGGCGACCACCAGGAGCTCACCGCGGGCTTCGTCCGGGACGGCGCGCTCTGGGTTGGCACGCGCTCCGAGGTGCTGTGCGTGGGCCTCGCAGACGGGAGCGTGCGCACCAGGTGGGGACACCCACTGCTCTATGACGTGCACTCCGTGGCCCCCGGCGCGCAGGGGGAATTGTTGATCTCCGCCACCGGGCACGACTCGGTGCTTCGGATGAGCGAGGGAGGGGAGCTGCTGGAGCACCACTGGCTGCGCCGGGGGCGGTTCTGGGACGCATATCCAGGAATTAACAAGGATTTTAGTGGGATCCCCTTCGATCGGTTCAAGCCCCACGCGCACCACCCGAACAGAGCCTTCCTCCACCAGGGGAGCCCCTGGGTCACCCTGTTCGAGCAGCGCCGGTGCGAGGCGCTAGGCGGCGATCGCGTCATCGAGCTGCCAGAGGGCCCCCCCCACGACGGGCTGCTGCGCGAGGGCCTGCTGTGGTTCACTACGGTCACCGGGGTGGTGGTGGCAGTGGATCCGGTGAGCCTGGAGCGGCGGCTGACCTTGGACCTCGCGGCGTTGGATCGGACCCCAGGCCTGCAGGGGTGGTGCAGGGGGATCGAGGTGGTGGGGTCCAGGCTCTTTGTCGGGATGACCGCCCTGCGGAGCACCACCCACCGAGAGGTGCTGCGGCGCGTGCTCAGGGGCGCGGCGGGGAGGAAGCGCCCGAGCAGGGTGGTGGAGATCGATCTGGACCAGCGGCGGGTGGTGCGTGAGTGGCCGGTCTTCGGTGCGGCGGGGGGGGGCACCATCTTCGGGCTCTATTGGGTTTGATCCACGCGATCCGTCGGGGTTCGCCTCGCCGGGAGCAGCGCCGCTGGCAGCTCCTGCGCCGGGAGGCGCTCTACCTGAAACAGGTTCGCGATCAGGGGGCTGCCGTCCGCGCTCTCGGACCGGGCTGGGTTCCAGAAGGCCCACACCTCCTCTCCTGAGGGGGTGACCTCCACCGCACGGCCCTGGTTGGAGCTGACGATCAGGGTGTTGCCCCCGCCCAGCCGCTGGACCGTGCCGCAGGTGGCAGAGGACAGGGGCAGCTCGCCCCCGTCCCAGGTCCAGCGCACCGCGCCTGTGTCTAGCGCGAGCTCCAGCGCCCGGGATCTGGGCCAGGCGCCGCGGTTGTCGAACAACAGCAGGCCACCGTCCGGCGTGGGCTGCGCCTCGTGGGGGGCGTCCCAGGGGCCAGCGGTCGCCCACACCACCTCGCCGCCCCGCATCAGCAGCACCGCGTCCCGCTCCCGAAGCACTACCAGCACCCCGCCGGCGCTCAGGGGGGGGGGCTGTGAGCCGGGCGCCACCCACCACACGGTGTTGGCGTGCAGCGGGTCGCGCCCCGCGGCGCCCGCGAGGAGCGCGTGCCATGGAGATCGGCGCAGGGCCGCGCTCAGCGAGGTGGTGGAGCGCACCGCGCCGGTGTCAGGGTCCAGCGCAACCAGGCGGTCGTCCTCCACCCCGTCCGCTTCGGTGCGCTCGAGGGTCCACAGCAGGCCCCCGCCGAGGCGCAGGTCGTGGTGATACCGTCCTGCGGCGGTCCAGCGCGGGGCCGCGTCGCGGTCCAGGCGCAGCACCCCGTAGCCGGTGAAGAGGGCGAACAGGTCCCCGCCTGGCCCCAACCTGGCCCTGCGCCAGTAGCCTCTGGTCTCGGAGCCCTCGGGGCCTGTCGGGAAGGCCTCCTCCCAGGTCAGGGACCACCGGTGTAGCGTCGCGCCGTCCATGTCGATCAGGGTGGCGGCGGGCGCGTCACCCGAGACGACCAGGTTGAGCCCGGCCTCAGCGCGGGGATCGTGCAGCGAGACCCCCAGCTTCTCCGTCGCGGGTCCGGCCCACGCCAGGTACCCCAGCGCGCTGAGCAGCTGCTGGTCCTCTGTGCCGGCTGGCTCCCCGGAGGGCCTGTTCCACCTGGTGTCGGGGGAGGGCCCTGCGGGCGGGGCAGGGCGCAGCAGCAGCGCGGCGCCGAGCAGGGGGAGGAGCAGCAGTGCGATCCTGGTTCTCATGTCCCCAGCTTGACCCGCTGCGGGGCTGGACGCACGCGCTGAGGGCGAGGCGCGTGTGCTGGCGGGTCGATGCTGGCACCGGACCATCGGCCGGACAGTCTCTCAGGACGCGCGTCTTCATTCCAAAGGAACCATCCTATGACGTCGCAGAGCGCGCAGGTCAGGCCTCGCTGGCGCGCGCCCCGGCGGGTCCTCGTTCGGTGAGCGGTAGGATGGGCTGCGGATGCGCCCTCGCCCTTCTCACAGGAGGCGCTCCTCGCCCGCGCCCCACCGAGCCTCTTGGCCCCTGTATCAGGCACCCCGGGGGCGTCCTGGGTCCGCGGGCCGCTGTCCGTCAGGCAGTGGGCGAGGGGGAGCCGCTGGCGGGTTGGGGCGGCGTGCGGCGCTGGCGTGGCCGCGGACCGTTCAGGGCGCCCGCTCCCGAAATATCGACACCACCGCGTCTTCCACTCGCTCCAGCCGGTCGGCTACCGCGGCCCAGGGGAGCAGCTCCTCGGCGCGCAGCACCGCGTCCACCTGCGGGATGAGGGCGCCGCTGCCGGGCTCCCAGCGGGCCACCAGCAGCGGCAGCCCCTGGCGCACCACCAGCGAGAGGGGGGCGAGGCGCTGCTCCGCCTCGTCGGCCCACGCCGCGTACTCTGTGCCCGCCAGCAGGAGCTGGGCCCTCCTGGCCCTCGCTGAGAGCGGGTGCGCTGGCGGTGGCAGCCAGGGGCGCACCGTGCCCGTCGCGTCGGCGGTGTAGAGGGCGGGAGAGAGCGGCTCGCCCGCCTCCTCCCAGGCTGCCTGCGCCTGCTCCAGCAGGGCGGGGGCCTGAGCCGCTGTCCCCACCCAGAGGGCGCGGGCGTGGGGGATCGCGGCCACCGCGGGGGCGCCCAGCCGCTCCGAGAAGGCCCGCAGCCAGCCGGGCAGGGCGAGGCGAGACGCTGCGTAGCCGTCCCCTGTGGCCAGGTGCCAGAGGCCTCCCGCCAGCTTGAGGCCGGTGTCTGGGGGCAGGTTCCCCTCTGCGGTGATCCACGCGGCGGCTGGCGCGACGCCCCACCGCTCGAGCTGCTCGGCCTTGAGGTAGGTGCGGGTGCGCTCCCCGTCGAGCACCAGCAGCTGGTGGAGGAAGGGTGCGAAGGGCCTGGTCAGCAGCGGCCTCCCGGCGGACGCGGCCCGGAGCGACCCGTTCGGCCGGCTGGTCGTCCGCAGCGCGGGGAGCACCTGCCCCCGCGCCAGCTGCCAGCGATCGGGTAGGGCGGCGATCATCCCTCCTCCTCGCGGTGGAGGGCTGGCAGCGCGAGGCGCCCGCCCGCTCCTGTCGCGCGCCACGCCCAGGGCAACCACACCGTCAGGCGCGCCACCAGCCACAGGGACCACGCCAGCATCCCGACCCTCCACACCCAGATCGGTGCGGACCACACCACAGGTCTCGGCAGGCCGCCCTCCACCCTGTCCGCGAGCCAGCGCAGCTCGTAGGCAGTAGAGGCGTTGCCGACGATGTCCATGTCCGGGCGCAGGAGCAGGCCCACATGGACCGCGATGTACAGGGTGAGCGCCGCGATCCCGGTGAGGCCTAGCAGGGTGAGCTGCACCAGGTCCAGCCGCCACCAGGTCCGCAGCGCGCTCCGGGACCTGGCCCCCACGGCGAGGAACCAGACCACAAGCACCGCCAGGGCGATCAGCGGGAGCTGGGCGGTGCCCAGGCCCAACAGCAGCCAGCCGAGCGTGCCGATCGGGAGGCCCCGCACCCGCCCGAGCAGCAGGGAGATCGCCAGCACCTCCAGCAGCCTGCTCCAGATCAGCGGGGTGGGTCCCCAGCGCGGCCCCTGGAGGGCGAACACCCACCGGTCGCTTGGGGGCTCCACGTAGATCCAGGCGTTGGCGATCGGCCCGTGGACGTGCACCGCTGGCGCCTGGTAGCGCAGCCCGGCGGTGCTGGGCTCCTGCCAGCTCAGACTTGCGGTCTGGGCGCCTGGGTGGAGGGGCACGGCCAGCTCGCCGCCTCTGAGCTGGAGCGGGCGCCGCTGCCCGTCGATGATCACCCCGCTCAGCTTCGCCCCCTCCGGCAGGGTGACGATCTGGGTGCCGCCCTGCGAGGAGCGGATCTCAAGGTCCAGGCTCCCCTCGGTGAGGCGGCGCCCTGGCTTGAGGCGGAGGGTCGCCGCCTCGATGGTGACCGTGGCGCCGTCCACAGGGGGGGGGCGGTGCGCGCGGAGCTGCACCGTCTCTCCTGGCCACGGGCGCCACAGGGGGGACCAGCGCCCGTCCTGTACGTGGCGGAGGGGCGCGGGGCCATCGGCCTCGCAGGCGTAGACCGGGCTGCACGAGACCTGCCAGGCCTCAGTCCAGCTCACCCCCTCTGGGGCGTGCAGGGTGAGCTGCTCGGTCTCGGCCAGGGTGGCGATCCAGCGCGCCTCGCTCTGGCCCCTTCCGAGGCTGAGGAGCACCGCGCCGTCCTGTACCGCGACCCCCTCCTCTGTGACCGACTCGCCCGGCAGCAGGGGGATCCTCAGGGTGAGCGGCCGGTCGGAGGAGCCCTCGCGACGCACGGTGGTCACCGCCCTCCAGGGGATGCCCAGGTCCAGCTCCCTGGTGACGGTGAGCCACGGGCTCAGCGGCTCGTCCATCCCCCCTGTGGCGCTGTCGCCGCGCTGATCGCGGGTGAGCTGCACCGAGGACTCCACAGCGCCGTCGGACCTGACACCCTCCAGGGTCCAGCCCTCACCCTTGAACTCGAGCCGCTGTGGGGGCAGCCCGAACTGGAGGGTGATGGCCTGTGCGCCCGGCAGCGGGCCGCGGGCCTCCAGGCGGTGCACCCCCTGGGGGAGCCGCAGGTGGACCGCGCCGTCAGCCTGTCTGGCGATGGCCGCGGACGCGCCGTCCAGCAGCACCTCCGTGGGGGTCCAGACCTCGGCGGGGCCAGGGAGGGGCCAGGTGCTCAGCGCCGCGGCGTGCACCTCTCCCTCCAGCACGAGGTGGGCCCCGTCGATCCGCACGGTGAGGTGTGGCACCGAGACGCAGTCCGGGGCGCAGGACGCGGGCTGGGTGAGCCGGGACTCCAGCTCCTTCAGCAGCTCCGCGCTGGGGGTCTGGGCGCGAGCGAGGGGGCCCAGCAGCAGCAGGGGCGCCGCCGCGACGAGGGCGCGCCAGGGGAGGCGCCGCGGCTCCACCACCCGCAGGGCGAGGGCCACCAGGGCCAGCACCCTGATCCACGCCAGCGCCATTAGCGCGATGGGGCCGATGAGGTAGAGGGCGAGCTGGTGCCCTGACTGCACGGGCCCCCGCCAGGTCAGGCGTGCCTCATCCCAGCGCCAGCGGGGCAGCCCAGGGCCGGTCTGCACCACCGCCGCCGGGTCCTGTTGCAGCGAGACGTAGGCCTTCTCCGCCCGAGCGTTGCGGCTCCTGGAGACCGAGGAGACGGGTGACGCGCGCAGGCCCGCTTGGAGCGCGCCGTAGTCTTGCACGGCGTTCTGCTCCCCCCTGCTGTCCGCCGGCGCCCAGGCCACGGGGTCTCTCGCGGTGGCAGGGGCGTGGGCGATCTCCATCCCGGTGATCGCGAACGGGAGGAGGGCCAGGGCGAGGGCCGCGACGCTGACCAGGTGGGCGGCTCTGCCCCACGCCCTGAGGTGGCCGGCTGGGAGGACCCGCTCCAGCGCTCCCAGCGCGAGGGCGGGGATCCAGAGCAGGGTGGGGTCCCCTGGGAGGTGGCGGGACAGGGCCAGCCCGACGAGCGCCGTCGCGCCCCAGCGGATCCCGTACATCCGCCAGAAGCCCAGGCTCAGCACCGACACCAGCAGCAGGTCCAGCAGGGTCCAGGCCGAGAGCAGCGAGCCGGTCACCTCGTCGGCGCCTGCCGCGGTGAGCAAGGCCCAGCCAGGGGGCAGGTGGATCACGCTCTCTAGATGGTTGGCGTCGGCGTTCCACCCCACGGCGGGGAGGGTGCCGGTCCTGGGCAGCCGCGATTCGGCGACCACGTCCACCTGCCCGGTGCGCAGCTCCACCCCGCTCCCTGACGGGGCGGCGGTGATCACCTGATCCTCCTCGGTCGCCTGGAGGTGCCCCAGGTGCCCTGGGGGGCTGAGGTCCAGGCGCCAGCCCCTGTTCATGGTGCCGCTGATGCGGTCCTGCACTGTGAAGCCCTCGCCGCTGGAGTCGAGCCACAGCTCCCGCACCAGGTGGAGCTGGTTCGGGGGGGGCTCTGGCTCGCCGCGGCGCAGCTCTTCAAAGCGGAGCGGCTGGTCTACGCCCACCAGGAAGGCGGGCAGGCCCCGCCAGGCCTCGGGGAGTGAGGTCCGCGACGGGTCGATGGCGGGTGGGCCGGAGAGGTTCACCGCGCGCACCGCGCTGTCGGTGGCCACCGCCCAGGACTCCCGCTCCGGCCAGCCCGAGACCGGGTCCCCTGGGCGGCTCAGCGCGCGGGCGGGGCCCAGGTGCAGCGCCTCGATCTCCACCGTCCAGGTGCCGGGCCTCAGCTGCACCAGCAGGTGGCCCGCTGGATCCAGCCTCGCGGGGAGGGGGGAGGTGATCTGGACCGGCGCGGTGTCGGGGAGCAGCACCTCACCCAGGTCTACCTCGCGGCTGCCCCCCGCGGCCCGGAGGTCGAGCCTGGTGGTCACCCGGACCGGGACCCCGTCCGCGATCTTGCGGGAGACATCGAGCTCCAGGCGCTCCTCCCGGGAGCTCGCCCCCTCGCCCAGCAGGAGGGTGCCAGAGGGGGTGACCCTGGGCCAGGGCACGGGGACGCCCCTGAGGATCAGGTCGACCCGCGCCAGCTGGCCCGGGAGTGGCAGGGCGCTGGGCAGCGCCGGCCACCGCCAGGTGCCGCGTAGGGTGTGCGCTCCGGCCTCCAGGGCGACCATCGGCACACCCTCCCGCTCGAACACCGCCGCAGCCATCCCGTCGACCTGCACCTCCTGGGGCCAGGTGCCGCGGCCCCCCGGGAGGGCCACAGGGAGGGAGCGGTCGACGCGCACCGTCATCGCGAAGCTGCCGCCCTCGTCGGTGACCTCGGCGCTCAGGTTCCCGGGCCAGAGGCAGGCAGGCGCCCCGTCTACCGCGGGGCAGGCGAGCTCCTCGTGTTGGGAGAGCACCCACGGGACCCACGGCTCCAGCGGGGGGGGCAGCGGCCCGCCCAGAGCGTGTGGGGACAGGGCGATGAGCAGCAGGGGCAGGGCTGGCGACATGGGAGGTCCTCGCGAGGGCCCATCTTCCCACAGGCGCCTGGAGAGAGGGGAGGAGAAGCCCCACGCCTCGGCGACAGCCTAGTCCCGGCGCTTGAGCAGGGAGGGGAGCTGGCGGAAGGCGCGGCCCCTGTGGGAGATCGCGTTCTTCTCGCCCATGCTCAGCTCGGCCATCGCCCGGCCGGGGTAGTCCTCTGGGAGGAAGATCGGGTCGTAGCCAAAGCCGCCCTCACCGCGGGGAGCGGTGGCGATCTGCCCCTCGCAGCGCCCCTCAGCGGTGCGCTCACCCTCGGGCCCCACCACGGCGATGGCACAGCGGAACCGCGCCGCGCGCTCCTCCTGCCCCTCCAGCAGGTGGAGGAGCAGGGCGTTGTTGTGGGGCGCGTCGGCCTCGGGGGAGAAGCGCTTGGAGTGGACCCCCGGCGCTCCGCGCAGCGCGTCCACCTCAAGGCCCGAGTCGTCCGCCACGCAGGGGAGCCCGGTGCGCTGGTAGACGTAGCGCGCCTTCTGCAGCGCGTTCTCGTCGAAGGTCGGGGCGTCCTCGGGGATCTCCTCGGTGAGATCGGGGAAGGCGTCGAGGGTGAGCAGCTGGATGCCGCTCCCGGCTAGGATCTGGGCGACCTCCTCAGCCTTGTGCGCGTTTCGGGTTGCGAAGATCAGTTCCACGGTGGCCTCCGTTGTGGTTGTGTTAGTTGGCGCGGCCCTCGGTAGTACCGCGGGCGCATCAGGGAGGCATCATGCAGAGTCGCGAAGCCGTAGAGGAGCTCCTGGAACAGCTGGAGGAGCTCCTGGAGGAGGTGGGGTCGCTCGACGAGGAGGACCTCGACGAACCTGAGACCTACGACACGTTCCTGGAGCTGGCTGGGGTGGCGGGGCTCCTCGTCCGCAAGGGGGTGGACGACGAGCTGGTCGACCGGGCGGCCGAGTGGCGCGACGGGGACGGCGCGGAGCTGCTGCGCGAGGCCTGGGAGGCGGCGGAGCTGTCCGACGTGGAGATCGCCCTGGAGGAGGCGCTCGACGAGGACGACGAGGCGGTGCTCGCGGTGCTCGACGACGTGGACGAGCTGGTAGACGGCGCCCTCTGGTGCGGGCAGACGGCGGCGCTGCGCCCGCTGCTGGCCCAGGTGGCCGAGCTGCTCGGGGATCAGGGCAGCGCGCTCTCCGGGCTGGCTCCCACCGCGCGGAAGGCCATTGAGGAGCCCTTCGTGCTGCGGCACAAGGCGCTCTACGCGTACTGGTGGGTGCTCGCGGGGTAGCTAGAGAGATCCCCCGGTCCTCCACGGCGGCGCGCCAGGGGCTCTCCGCGCGCCGCCTCACACCGTGAGATCTGTTCATGTGATCTGACGTCCTGGTTGATCTTGTGTTGCAAGAGTCCGGCACATGAACTAATGTTCTGGTGTCGGGAGGCGCTGCATGGGTGCCGTGTCGTTGGAAGCACTGCGGGAGCAGATCCGCGCGCTGGAGGGGGCTCCGGTCCGGGGGACGGTCCAGGAGACCGGCGTCCCGCTGGTGGACGAGCTGCTCGGGGGCCTGCCCGTGCCCGGTCTGGTCGAGCTGCTGGGCCCGCAGGGATCAGGGCGCGCTCGCTTGGCGCTCACGGTGGTCGCCGCGCTGCAGCGCCGGGGGGAGTGGGTCTGCTGGGTCGATTTTGCCGGGGCGTTCTACCCACCGGCGGCGGCGCAGCGGGGGGTGGAGCTCTCCTCGCTGCTGGTGGTGCGCCCCCCCGCGGGGAGAGGGGCCTGGGCGGTGGAGCAGATCCTCAGGTCTGGCCTGTTCTCGCTGGTGGTCGCGGCGGATCCTCCGGCCCTGGGCCCCGCTGGGGCGAGGTGGGCGAGGGCGGCGGAGGGGGGGATGAGCACCGGCATGGTGCTGAGGGGGCGCTCTGGACGGGATCTCCCCGTGGCGGCGAGGGTAGCCTTCGGGGCGGGCGAGGCGGTGGTGACCCGGCGGGTGGGCGGGCAGCTCGGTGGTCGCGCGCGGTGGCACCGAGAGGGGTGGAGCCTGTGAGGCCCACCGGCTCGCGGCGCGCTGTGGGCGCTGCCGTGGCGGCGGCGCCGCAGAGCGCTCGGGGGGGCCGCTTCCTCGGGGTGGTGCTCCCCGCCTTCCGTCTGGAGCGCTGCGGCTATCGCGCCGAGGATCCCGCGGTGGTGGTGGACGAGGTGCGCAACGCGGTGCGGGTCGTGGCCTGCACCCCTGGCGCAGAGGCCCTGGGGGTCAGGGTGGGGATGAGCGCCACCGAGGCGAGGGCCCTGGTGGCCGGGCTGGTGGTCGAGCCCCTCGATCGGGAGGGAGAGTCCGAGGACCAGGCCTCGCTGGTCCAGGCGCTGCGGGTGTTCACCGACAGGGTGGCGGTGGCGGGGCCGGCGGAGGTGATCTTCGAGGTGTCGGGCATCACCGCGATCTTCGATGGGGAGGAGGCGCTGCTCTCCAGGGTCCGGGGGGTGGTGGAGTCCTTTGGGCACCTGGCGCGCCTGGCGATGAGCGGCGATCCCAGGGCCTCGCTGGCCCTCGCCAGGTGGCGCGAGGGGGACACGGTGGTCGAGGAGGGGGGGCTGGCGTCAGCCTGCCTCGCGCTGCCGCTGAGCGCCCTGCGCCCCTCGCAGCGCCTCCTCGACGGCCTCGCCCAGGTGGGGATCCGGACCCTCGGCGCGCTCGCGGCGCTCAGCCCCGCCGCCGTGGCGGGGCGCTACGGGCAGGAGGGGGTGACCCTCCACCGCCTCGGCAGGGGCCAGCCCCTTCAGGAGGGCTGGGAGGAGCCTCGCTGGGACGATCCGCTGGCCTACGAGGTCACGCTCCCTGAGCCGACGGAGATGCTCACCGCCCTGCTCTTTGTCCTCCAGGGGGTGATCGGACAGCTCGTCGAGGCGCTAGAGGCCCGCGAGCAGCGGGCGGTGCGCCTGACCCTCCACCTCGCCCTCGATGGGGAGGACCCGCTCAGCCTCCCGGTGCGGGTGGGGCGCCCCACCAGGCAGCAGGCCGAGCTGATGGAGGCGGTGCGCCGCACCCTCGAGGGGCTCAGAATCGCCGCCCCGGTGGTGGGGCTGGGGCTGGTGCTGGCTCAGGCGGCGGAGGGCACGGGGCGCCAGCCGGGCCTGCTGGAGCGGGTCGAGCGGGCGGAGGAGCTCCCGGCGCTGATGGCGCGGCTAGAGGACGCGCTGGGGGAGGCAGCCCTGTTTCGGGCCAGGATCAGGGAGCGCTGGCGCCCTGAGACGAGCTGGGTGGCGGAGCGCTGGGGCCCAGACGCGCCCCTGTTCTCGGTCAGGGAGCGCGAGCGGGCCGATCCCGTCGCGATCCAGGGGGGCGAGTGGGCGGACCTGCCCAGGCCCAGGCCGGCGCTGCTGCTCCCCAAGCCGCAGGCGCTGGCGGTGGATGCGGCGGGGCCCAGGCCGCGGCGGCTCTCGCTGGAGGAGGGCTGGGTGCAGGTGCGTGAGGCCCTGGGGCCTGAGCGGCTGGAGGGGGAGTGGTGGACTGAGAGTCCGTTCGCGCGCGACTACTGGGAGGTAGAGCTAGGGGGGCGCTGGGCCTGGATCTTCTCGGAGGGGGACAGGTGGTACCTGCATGGCTGGTTCGACTGAGCGATCGGGGGCCGCGCGCGGGGCCTACTCCAGCAGCTCGTACACACAGGCCCCGTCCGCGGAGCCCTCGTGGAGCCCATCCTCCCCGGGGTAGAGCCTCGTGGGGTGTGGCGCGCCGGCCTTGCCCGTCTCTGACTCGGCCTCGCGCAGCGCGTAGGCGCCCTCCTCCTTCTGCCACTGCCCCGCGTAGTGGACCACCCCCGACCAGGAGCAGCGGGCGGTGGGCGGGCAGGGAGCCACCAGGTCGATCCCGGTGTAGGTGAAGTCCTGCTGGATGTTGATCCGGCGCACGTAGCTGCGCCCCTCACACGCGGGCGAGACCCAGGTCGCGCCCCGGATCGAGGGGGGCGGCTTGGGCTGCGCCAGGGGATCGCGCACCGGCGGCGGGCGCACCGTCGCCGCCATCTGCTGCTCGAGGTTCTGCAGCAGCTCCACGTAGCAGTTGGTCCAGATCGGCTGGATCGTGAGAAAATATCGGCCCTGGAGGGGCCACGGCGGCGGGTTGATGTAGCTCGTCACCTCCACCTTGCTGCTGGCACCCTGCCCCTCGATCGCGAACCTGGTGACGAAGCCCTTAGGGCCCTCGTGATCGAGGTCGATCCACCGGTCCCGCTCGGCCTGGGTCAGGGTCATGTGCAGGCGCCTGCGCACCACGTCCCAGCGATAGGTGACCGACGCGCTGGCCCCTATGCCCTCGGTGATCTCGCCATGGGCCCAGTCCTGGGCGCAGCTAGGGGGAAACAGCCCCTCCAGCGCGTGCAGGTCCGAGAGGGTCCTGTAGATCGCATCGGCGGGGGCGGGGATCTCTCGCCACGCGCTGACATCGGCGTTTGCTTCGTCCCAGCGGCCAGCGAGGGCCGCGCCTATCAAGGCGATCCAGATCATCGTGGTTCAGGCTCACGGTAGATGTGACCTCCACCCTGCTGATGAGGGGTGGCGACCGCAAGGGTGTATCACGCTAACATGGGCAGCGGTCCTCTAGGATGGTATCAGTCCCTCACCCCAGGAGCGCCCCGTGGAACGCCGCGCCTTCACCAGAGTCCCCTTCGACTGTCAGGCCGAGCTGGCGGGTGGTGCGCTGCGGGTGAGCGGCCCTGTGACGGATCTGAGCCTGTTCGGGCTCCGGCTGCTGGTCGATGCGCCGGTGCCGCTGGGGTCTCAGGTGGTGGTCCACATCGTGCTCTCAGCGCCGATGGACCTCTCGTTCGACGTGGACGGCGTTGTCGCGCGGGGCGGGGATGGCTACGTGGGGGTCCGATTCACCACCGGCAAGATGGACGTGGAGGCGCTCGAGCACCTCCGCCTGTTGGTCGGGACGGTCGCAGGCGACCTCGATGAGGTGATGGACGAGTTCTACGCCTGGCTCAACAGCGAGGGGTGAGGGCGTGCTTATCCCGGTTGACGCCACCTCTCGCGCCTACCTCGTCGCCGCGCTGCGCGCGAACCCTGGGAAGGTGATCCGCATCACCTCCCAGGGCTATGGTTGAGGTGGCTTGGAATTGGGAGTGGCTCTGGATGAGCCCACCGCGCGGGACGAGATCTATCAGGACGGTGACTTGATCATCGTAGTGAAGCGGTACACCCTGCGGCAGATAGGTGAGTTCCTCATCGAGTGGTACGGCGATCGCGACACCGGGTGGGTCTCCGCCCGCCCGATCGCCTCCAGCGGGGCCTGCTCCCTGCGGTAGGCGCGGGCCGCCTCGCCTGGGGTATGCTTGCGCGGAGGAGGCTCCCTATGAACACCACGGCCCTGCGCGCGCAGATCGCTGACGCCCTCAAGCAGGAGCGGCGCAACCCCCGCGCCCGCGCTCTCCTGCAGGGGATCTCCCGGCCAGCGCCCCTCAGCGATCTGGACCTGCGGCGCGCGGAGGCCTTCGCGGAGGCCTACGTCGCGCGGGTGCCGGAGCTGGTGGACGAGGCGCTCGGCCGGGCGGCGGGCACCTTCGCCGAGCCCAAGCTGCGCCGTATGCTTGAGGTGGCGCTGGCCTATTGGGAGGAGGAAGAGGACGTCATCCCGGACAGTCTGGGCTTGTTGGGGGTGCTCGACGACGCCTACGCGACCCTGGCCCTGGTCCAGGCCCTCTCGCTGCGCTACCGCGAGGAGACCGGCCACGCCCTGGTCTCGGAGGACGTTGGGGTGGGGAACAGCGCGGCGCGCGCCCTGCTCGGCGAGGAGCTGTCCGATCGCCTCGACGCCTTCGTGGACGACGCGCTCGCCGACCGCGCCCTGCAGGAGCTGCTGGCGGAGCTGGTGGAGGAGCCGCTCGCCCCGCCTCCTCCTCCGGTGTGGGAGGTGGACGCCCTCGCCTTCCTCCTCGCTGGGAGCGACCGCGGATGAGGGGGGCGCTGCTCGTGGTGGCGCTGTATGGGGGATGCGTGCACCGTCCCCCCGCGATCGGCTGGAGCGACGACGAGGCGGCGCGCCTGGGCGCCGGGCCGCTGGAGGTCGTCCGCTGGGAGGATGAGGACCACGACGTGCTCCGTCGGCGGGCGCGCGAGATCCCCGCAGGGGCTCCTCTCGGAGACCTCCCGCAGCGGCTGGAGGAGGCCATGTTCCGCGAGGACGGGGTGGGCCTCGCGGCGCCGCAGGTGGGCCTCTCGGTGCGGGCCGCCGCCCTGCTGGTGGGCTACCGCACCGACGCGCCGACGCCCGTGGTGGTGATCAACCCAGTGATCACCCGCAGGGCCGACGCGCTGGTGGACTCGTGGGAGGGCTGCCTCTCGGTTCCCGGCAAGGGCGCTAGGGTGCGCCGCTACGCCTGGATCGAGGTGGAGTACTCGGACCCCTCGTGGACCTCCCACGAGGCGCGGGTGGAGGGAGCGGACGCGATCCTCTGGCAGCACGAGCTCGACCACCTGGACGGGGTGCTGTACGTCGACCGGCTCGCGGGCTAGCTGCTGGAGGCGGACGAGATGCGGCGACAGCGGGACGCCGCCCGCGCCGCGGCCTCAGATCCCGGCCCCACCGCAGAAGAGGGGGCGGTCGCGCCGTGACGCGGACTGGGACACCCTGCTCCCCGGGGGCAGCGCCTTGGTGAGCCAGACGTTGCCGCCGATCACCGAGCCCTGTCCCACCGTGATCCGCCCCAGCACCGTGGCCCCGGCGTAGATGATGACGTCGTCCTCCACGATGGGGTGGCGGGCGATGCCCTTGACCGGCTTGCCGTGCTCGTCGAGGGGGAAGGACACCGCGCCGAGGGTCACGCCCTGGTAGATGCGGACGTTCTTCCCGATGCGGGCCGTCTCGCCGATGACGATCCCGGTGCCGTGATCCATGAAGAAGCGCTCGCCGATGGTGGCGCCAGGGTGGATGTCGATCCCGGTGATCGCGTGGGCGTGCTCAGTGAGGATGCGCGGGATGAGCGGCACCTCCAGCTCGTAGAGCTCGTGCGCGAGGCGGTAGTTGGTCATCGCGGTGATGCCCGGGTAGCAGAACACCGCCTCGTCGGGGGTGACCGCTGCGGGATCGCCCTCGAAGGCGGCGAGCACGTCCAGGGCGAGCATCCGCTTCACCTCGGGCAGGCGCTCCAGGAAGGCCTGGGTGATCCGCACAGAGTCGGTCCGGCACCTGTGGATGGTGGGGCGATCCGCGGTGCAGCCGTAGGCGATGCCCCGCTCGATCTGCTCGCGCAGCACCCGTGAGACCCTGTCGAGGGTGGCGCCCAGGTGGAAGGGCATGCTCTCCGCGGTGAGGTCGGGGGTACCGAAATAGGAGGGAAAGAGCACGGTGCGCAGGTCCTCGGCCACCTGCACCAGCAGCTCTCGCGAGGGCAGCCGGTGCGGGCAGGCGGGGTGGCGCTCGGGGCGGGTGGTGATGTCCGCCTGGCAGAGGGCGTCGACCACCGCGGCGAGGGAGGTCCTGGTGGGGTCGAACATCAGCGTCCTCCGTCCTCGAAGAGCCAGGTCGAGAGGTAGCGCTCCCCAGAGTCGGGGAGCACCACCGCGATCCGCTTGCCAGCGCTCTCCGGGCGGGCCGCCACCTGGAGCGCGGCCCACAGGGCGGCGCCCGACGAGATCCCGGCGAGGATCCCCTCTCGCCGCGCCAGATCCCGCGCGGCGGCGCCCGCGTCCTCGGCGCTCACCTGGATGACCTCGTCAATTAGCGCGGGGTCGACCACCTCGGGCACGAAGCCCGCGCCGATCCCCATCAGCCGGTGCGGGCCTGGCTCCCCGCCCGACAGCACCGCGGACTCGACGGGCTCCACCGCGATCACGCGCAGGTGGGGCAGCTCCGCCCGTAGCCCCCGGGCGAGCCCGGTGATGGTACCGCCGGTGCCCACTCCGGCGACCAGGGTGTCCAGGCGCCCCCCTGTGTCGTCGAGGAGCTCCCTGGCGGTGGTGCGGAGGTGGGTGGCGGGGTTGGCGGGGTTGGCGAATTGGCGCAGGCTCAGGTGCCCTGGGCGCCCGGCGCGCTCGCTGGCTGCGGCGATCGCCCCCCGCATCCCCTCGCCCGCAGGGGTGAGGATCACCTCGGCCCCCAGCGCCTTGAGGAGCAGCACCCGCTCGCGGCTCATGTTCTCCGGCATGTAAATCACCACAGGGTAGCCCCGTGCGGCCCCAACAAAGGCGAGCCCGATCCCTGTGTTTCCAGAGGTCGCCTCCACCAGGGTCATGTCGGGACCCAGCAGCCCGCTGGCCTCTGCGTCCTCGATCATCCCCAGGGCGATCCGGTCCTTTACGCTGGAGAGGGGGTTGAAGGCCTCGACCTTCACCAGCACCTCGGCGTCGAGCCCCTCGGTGAGGCGCCTGAGGCGTACGAGCGGGGTGTGGCCCACACAGTCGGTGATACTCTCGCGGATCGGCACGGGATCTCCTGGGCTGGGAGAGGGGTGTATCCCCTCCGCAGTGGGGGATCTGTGCCCTGCGCTACCCCACGGTGAAGAAACGCCCTGACGTACCTCCTTCGCCGATTTTTACTCGGGCTGGCCGGGCGCAGCGGGGGCAATGGCCCGCATAGGCGGTGCCGTCCACGGTGCGGTAGAGCCTGGCGTAGGCCCGACAGCAGGAAAAATACACCCCGATCCAGGGTCTGGCGGGGGGCTGAGGGGGGAGGGGGGGCATGGCGGTCCTATTTCACTCCTGATCCTGTAGACGGTCCGGTCCCCGTCTACTACCCTCCACACGCATCCGGAGGACAGCATGGAACACTACGACGTCTGTGTGATGGGGCTTGGCTACATCGGGCTCCCCACCGCCAGTCTCCTCGCCACCAAGGGGATGAGGGTGCGCGGGGTCGATGTTCGCCCCGAGGTGGTGGATCGCATCCGCCACGGCCGCTACGACGTGAAGGAGCCGGACCTCGACGTGCTGGTGCGCTCCGCGGTGCAGTCGGGGAACCTGGAGCCGGGTCTGGAGGCAGCCCCGGCGGACGTGTTCATGATCGCGGTGCCGACGCCCTTCCGGGAGGGACACGCCCCTGATCTCTCTTACGTGGAGGCAGCCACCGCCTCGCTGATCCCCTTCCTCGCAGAGGGGAACCTGGTGATCCTCGAGTCCACTAGCCCCGTCGGCACCACCGAGGAGGTGGAGCGGCAGATCACCGCGGCGCGCCCTGAGCTGAAGGGGCGGATCCTGGTCGCGCACTCCCCCGAGCGGGTGCTGCCGGGACAGATCCTCCAGGAGCTGGTGGGCAACGACCGTGTGGTGGGGGGCATAGACGCCGCCTCGACCAAGGCGGTGGCTGCCTTCTACCGGCGCTTCGTCCGGGGTGAGGTGATGGAGACCACCGCCCGCACCGCCGAGATGACCAAGCTGGTCGAGAACTCCTACCGGGACGTGAACATCGCCTTCGCCAACGAGCTCTCGATGATCTGCGGCGAGCTGGGGATCTCGGTCCGGGAGCTGATTCGCTTCGCCAACCAGCACCCCAGGGTCGACATACTCCAGCCAGGGCCTGGCGTGGGGGGGCACTGCCTCGCGGTGGATCCCTGGTTCATCGTCTGGTCTGACCCAAAGAACGCCCGGATGATCCGCACCGCCCGCGAGGTGAACGTCACCAAGTCCGAGTGGGTGTTTGACCGGGTGGTGGAGAAGGCGGAGCGCTTCAAGAAGCCGGTCATCGCCGTGCTGGGCATCGCCTACAAGCCCGACGTGGACGACACCCGCGAGAGCCCATCCCTCCACATCGCGGGGCAGCTCCGCGAGCGGTACGGCGCCGACGTGCTGGTGGTGGAGCCCAACCTCACCGAACACCCCTGGTTCCCCCTCTTCGACGCCGAGGAGGCGGTGAGCCGGGCCGACGTGGTGGTGGCGCTGGTCTCGCACCGGGAGTTCAAGCACCTCGATCGAGAGCTGCTCAGCGCCAGGGTGGTGCTCGACATCTGCGGGGCCTTCCGGTGATGCGCGTGCTCTCCATCTTTGGCACCAGGCCCGAGGCGATCAAGATGGCCCCGGTGGTGAAGGCCCTGGAGGCGGATCCCCGCTTTGACAGCCGGATCTGCGTCACAGCACAGCACCGGGAGATGCTGGACGCGGTGCTGGAGCTGTTCGAGCTGCGCCCGCACCACGACCTGGACATCATGCGGCCGGGGCAGGACCTGTTCGACATCACCTCCAAGGTGCTGCTCGGGCTGCGTGCGGTGCTGCGGGAGGAGCGCCCCGACGCGGTGCTGGTCCACGGCGACACTACCACCGCCCTCGCGGCGACGCTGGCTGCCTTCTATGAGCACGTCCCTGTCGGACATGTAGAGGCAGGCCTGCGCACCGGGGACCTGGACGCGCCCTTCCCAGAGGAGGCCAACAGGGTCCTCGCTGACCGGATCTGCCGCTGGCACTTCGCCCCCACCGAGCACGCGAGGGGGGTGCTCCTGCGCGAGAAGATGGATCCCGAGGGGATCTTCGTGACGGGAAACACGGTCATCGACGCGCTGCTGGACGTCCGCGACCGGGCGGAGGCGCTGCCGCTGGACACCTGCCGCGCGCCCTGGGGCAGCGCCTGGCAGCACGTGGTGGACGGCGCGCCGTTCATTCTGGTCACCGGCCACCGCCGCGAGAGCTTCGGGGAGGGCTTCGAAGAGATCTGCAGGGCGCTGCGGGCTATCTCCCTCGCGCACCCCGAGGTCCACCTGGTCTACCCCGTGCACCTCAACCCGCAGGTGCAGGGGCCGGTCCACGCCCACCTCCACGGGCTCCCCAACGTCCACCTGCTGGCGCCGATGGATTACGTGCCCTTCGTGCGGCTGATGGGGCGCGCCACCTTGATCCTCACCGACTCAGGGGGCATCCAGGAGGAGGCGCCGGGGCTCGGCAAGCCGGTGCTGGTGATGCGGGACAAGACCGAGCGACCCGAGGGGGTCGCGGCGGGCACGGTGGTCCTGGTCGGGGCGCACGCCAGCCGCATCGTGGCGGGGGTGGAGCGCCTGCTGTCTGATCCCGCGGCCTACGCGGCGATGGCGCAGGCCCACAACCCCTACGGAGACGGGCAGGCCTCGGGCAGGATCTTGGAGGCACTGATCGAGAGGATGCCGAGATGAGCGTGCTGATCGCCGCGCTGACCTGTCTCGCGATGGGGCAGGTCAACACCGAGCGCCTGCGCCTGAGCCCCGAGGGAGAGGGGGTGACCGGCTCGGTGACCCTGGCCCTCACGGGGCTCACCGGCAACGTCGACTACTTCGAGACGGCCGGGAGCGTGGGGGTGGCTCAGCGCTGGGGGGACAACCTGCTGTTCGGGGTGATCACCTCCAAGTACGCCACCAAGCGCAAGCGGGCCGATCGCCTCGCGGAGCCGGAGGGATCCCTCTTCGACCGAGACCGCCGCTACACCAACGCCCACCTGGCCGCGGCGCGCTACAACCGCTTCTTCACCGAGGAGGTGATCGGCGAGGTCTTCGTCCAGGCCGAGTACAACCAGTTCCTGCTCCTCGACCTCCGCGCGCTGGTGGGCGCAGGGCCGCGCCTCGCGGTGTTTGACCAGGAGCACGCCCAGGGCTGGGTGGGGGTCGCGGCGATGGCCGAGCTGGAGCGCCTTGACCCCGAGGAGATCGCCCCAGACGAGCAGGAGCAGCGCCTCACCCCGCGCGCTACCGCCTACCTGACCCTCAGCGCTCAGGTGGCCGAGGGGACCTCCCTGAGCACCACCTCCTACTACCAGCCCTCACTCCTGGGCCCGGGTGACTACAGGGTCTACAACGACACTCAGCTAGGGCTACAGGTGTCGGAGCGGCTCACCTGGGAGATCCTCGTCACGCTGCGCCACGACGCCAGCCCGCCGCGCCTCGCGCTCGCCGAGGGAGAGGACGTGCCGCTGAGGGAGCAGACCCTCCGGTCCACCGACGGGCAGATCGTGAACAAGCTCTCGTTGAAGTTCTAGGTTGGAACAGGTCCGACTGCGGGTGAACGGCCATCCGAGGGAGGGCCCGGCCGAGGCGAGGTTGCTCGACTGGCTGAGGGAGGCGCTGGGGCTGACCGGCGCCAAGGAGGGCTGCGACACGGGGGTCTGTGGCGCCTGCGCGGTGCTCATCGACGGGAGATCGCGGCGCTCATGCCGCCTCAGCCTGGCTGAGGTGGCGGGGGCGGAGGTGTGGACTGTGGAGGGCCTGAGCCCGGAGAGAGGCCTGTCCCCCCTGCAGCGGTCCCTCTCGGCGCACGGCGCGGTGCAGTGTGGCTACTGCACGCCTGGGCTGGTGGTGGGCGCCACCGCCCTGCTGGAGCGGACGCCCCACCCGGAGGTCCAGGCGGTGCGGAGCGCGCTGCAGCCCCACCTCTGCCGCTGCACTGGCTATCAGCAGATCGTCGAGGCGGTGGTCGCGGTCGGGCGCGGTGAGGTGGGCGGGCCGCCGATCGCAGACGGGGTGGGGCGCTCGGTGGAGCGGGTGGACGCGGCGGACAAGCTGACGGGGCGCGCGCGCTACACGGGGGATCTGCCGGTCCCAGAGGGGGCCCTGCACGGGGCGCTGGTGCGGGCCTGGTCCGCCCACGCGCTGGTTCGGGAGCTCGATGTCGGCCCGGCCCTTGCCCTGCCAGGGGTCGTTCGGGTGCTGACCGCGGCGGACGTGCCGGGGGCGCTCACCTGGGGCAACGCGGTGCAGGACCAGCCGCTCTACGCCTCGGAGCGGATCCGCTTCTGGGGCGAGCCAGTGGCGCTGGTGCTCGCCGAGAGCGAGGGGGCGGCCCGGGCGGGCGCTGCCGCGGTGCGGGTCGCGCTCGACCCGCTTCCGCCGGTGCGATCTCCCGAGGAGGCGCTGTCCGAGGGGGCCCCGCGCCTCCACCCGGGCGGCAACACCCTCACCGACCTGAGGTTGGAGCTTGGGGAGGGGAGCGCGGCGCTGGACAGGGCCGCGGTGGTGGTGGAGCGGACCTTCCGCACCGGCGCTCAGGAGCACGCGGCGCTTGAGACCGAGGTAGCCCTGGCCATCCCGGAGGGGGGGCGGATCACGGTCTACGCGCCCTCTCAGAACGTCTACTTTGACCGCCACCACCTGTGCAGGCTCCTCGCCCTGAGCTCGGCCCAGGTGCGGGTGATTCAGCCGGAGGTGGGGGCGGCGTTCGGCTCCCGCGAGGACCTGTACGCCCAGCCCCACGCGGCGCTTGGCGCGCTGCTCACCGGGAGGCCCGTGCGGGTCCGCTTCACCAGGCGCGAGTCCACCGTCGGCACCACCAAGCGCCACCCCGCGGTGATGCGCTACCGCCTCGGAGCGGACGCGGACGGGACGCTGTTGGGCCTGGAGGTGGACGTGCTCGCCGACACCGGCGCCTACGCTTCGTGGGGCCCCAACGTGGCCAAGAAGATGCTCGCTCACGCGGCGGGTCCCTACCGCATCCCGCACCTCTCGGCGCGGGTCCGGGTGGTCTACACCAACAGGGGGATCTCCGGCGCCTTCCGCGGCTACGGCGCGCCCCAGGTGACCTTCGCGGTGGAGGGGATCCTGGACGCGCTGGCGGAGGCGCTGGGGACGGACCCGGTGGCGCTGCGACGGCGCCACCTGCTGCGGAGCGGTGACCGCGCTGCTACCGGGCATATTGTCGACCAGGCGGGGGGGCTCCTGCGCTGCCTCGATCGGGCTCTGGAGGCTGCACCGCCCCTGTCTCCCCCGCCGGCCCCGTGGCGCGTGGGCCGAGGCGTGGCGCTGGGCTGGTATGGGATCGGCTACGGGCACGGGATCCGCGACATCGGCTCCGCGGTGGCAGAGCTGACCCCCAGGGGCTTCGAGATCCGCTGCTCCGCGGTGGACTACGGGCAGGGCGCGCGGACGGTGTTCACCCAGATCGCCGCTGAGGTGCTAGGGGTGGGGCGCCCTCGGCTGGTGGTGTTCACCGGGGACTCCGACACCACCCCGGACTCGGGCTCCAGCGTCGCATCGCGCCAGACCACCGTGTCGGGCGAGGCGGTGCGGCAGGCCGCGGAGCGGCTCCACCAGGGGCTCGTCGATCACCTCAGGGAGCGGTATGGGGTGGACGAGGTGCGCTTCGAGGCCGACGGCATCGCGCTGACAGGAGGGCCCACCCTGAGCTGGGAGGCGCTGGAGCGCGGCGCGCGCGAGGCTGGGGTGCGCCTGAGGCGCCAGGCCAGGGTGAAGTCCCACAGCGCCGCGCTCTCCCCGACCGGCGAGGGCGCGCCCTACGCCACCTATGCCTGGGGCGCGCACGTGGCTGAGGTGGCTGTCCATCCGCGGACGGGGCAGGTGCGCCTGCTCCGGCTGGTGGCGGCGCATGACGTGGGGCGGGCGATCCACCCGGACGCGGTGCGGGGCCAGATCCTCGGCGGCGCGGCTCAGGGGGTGGGGATGGCCCTGCTGGAGGACTACCCCTGGGACGAGGCGGCGGTGCCGGTGGCCCAGGATCTGTCCCGATACCGGCTCCCCCGCCTCCGTGACCTGCCCGCGCTGGTGGCGGTGATCGTCGAGGAGGAAGACGCGGTGGGCCCCTTTGGAGCCAAGGGGGTAGGGGAGCCCCCTACGGTGGTGGCCCCTGCGGCGATCGCCGCGGCCGTACGCGACGCGGTGGGCGCCGAGGTGCTGTCGCTGCCGATCTCGCGGGAGAGCCTGCGCGAGCGGGGCAGCGGGTCTCAACGATCAGAATAAATGTTCAGTGTAGGGCTTCACGTGAGGCCACAATCAGGCTACGCTCAGAGCCACGAAGGAGAACCCGATGCGTCTAGTGCTGCTCGCCCTCTTCCTTGGGGGGTGCTCTACCGATTTCACGGTGCTCACCTACAACGCTGGCCTCGCGGTGGGCTTCGTCCCCGGCGCTGAGGGGCGCGCGGAGGGCACAGCGGGCGCTACAGTGGCTGTAGACGCCGATCTCGTCTGCCTGCAGGAGGTGTGGCAGGCCGATCACGTCGCCCTGTTCGAGGCCGCAGCAGACGGCGTGTACGGGGACAGCTACTTCCCTGAGCCCTCTCAGCGGGTCGCGGACAGCCCGATGTGCGCCGCAGAGGACATCGAGCCGCTCACCACATGCATGAACGAGTCATGCGGAGACGTGTGCGCCGACGAGCTGCCCACCTGCCTGCTGGAGAACTGCGCGCTCAAGTTCCTCTCGCTGGAGAAGCTCTGTATGGAGTGCGTGCAGGCGAACGTGGGTGACACCGCGGACGGTATCCAGGCCACTTGCACCGCAGGGGGCACCCACTATGCCTACGACGGCTCCTTCGGCACGGGGCTGCTGAGCAAGTTCCCCCTGCGCGAGGTGGAGGAGCGAGTCTTCGACAGCACCACCAACCGCCGCTCGGTGCTCCACGCGGTGGCCGAGGCTCCAGGGGGAGACGTAGACGTCTATTGCACCCACCTGAGCGCGGTGTTCTCGGTGATTCCCTATCCCAGGGAGGAGGGGAGCTGGGCCGAGGAGCAGGCCACGCAGATCTCTGAGCTGCTCGCCTTCGTGGACGAGAGCGGAGACCCCGACGGTCGCAACATGATCCTGGGCGATCTGAACACCGGCCCCGCGGTGGGGGACAGCGTGGCGGAGGTTCCGGACAACTGGGCGCTGCTCGCGGCGTCCGGGATGACCGCCCCCTACGTGGACGCGGCGGGTGTGTGCACCTTCTGCCCCGACAACCCCCTGAACAGCGCCGACTCCGACGCGGACGGGGTGGTGATCGATCACGTGCTGCTCGGCGGTGGGCTCCAGGGCGTTGACACCGCCAGGGTGCTCGACGAGGAGATCACTGTGGAGGGCTGCGCCGGCGAGGTGCCGGGAGCGCATTCGGATCACTACGGGCTTACGGTGGACGTAGACAAGCGTTAGCGGCGCAGAGGAGGGGGACATGGCCGGGTTGGTGATTTACCGCTCGCACCTGGTGGAGGTGCTGGGTGCGGCGCTGGGGGCGCTGTTGCTCGCCGCTCCACCGGGCGATCCGCTGGCGCCGGTGCGGATCGGGGTGCCGGGGCGGGGGCTCGCGGACTGGCTCCGCGCGCACCTCGCGCGCAGCTTGGGGATCGCCGCGAACCTGGAGTTCCCTTTCTCGTCTGCGGCGATTGAGGCTGCGGTAGAGGCAGAGGACGGCGCCTCGCCGTGGACGCGGGAGCTGGTGCAGTGGGCGATCCTCGCTGGGCTCCCTGGGCTTCTGGACGACGAGCGCTTCGCGGACCTGCGGGGCTGGGTGCGCCGGGAGGCGGGGGTGGTCGAGCGGCGTGAGCTGCGCCTGGCCCACGAGCTGGCCGACACCTTCGACCGCTACCTCCACTGGCGGCCGGAGCTGGTCGCTGCCTGGTCCCGAGGGCTCCCCGAGGGGGTCGCTGGGGCGGACGCGGATCTGGCATGGCAGCCCGTCCTGTGGTCAGAGGTGCAGGGCAGGCTGGGGCAGGATCCCAGGGTGCGCTGGGCTGCGGAGGGGCTGGCGGTGGCCTCGCAGGAGCCGATCCGGCTCTTCGGGGTGTCGCACCTGCCCCGCACCGCGCTCACTCACCTGCTGCGGCTCGCCGAGCAGGTAGACGTGGACCTGTTTCTCCTGGTGCCCTCGCAGGAGTACCTGGGCGACAGGGCCAGGGGCGCGCTGGAGGAGGGCGCCCCTGGCCACCCACTCCTCGACGCGATGGGCAGGGTGGGGCGGGACCTGCAGCAGCTCCTCGCCGACCTCCCGGAGGACCTCGAGGTCCGGCAGGTCGATCTGTTCCCCGCTCTGGAGGCGCCCAGCACCCTGCTCGGGCGCCTCCAGGGCGACCTGCTCGCCGATCGGGCGCCGGAGCGGGAGGCCGTCGAGGAGGGGGACGACTCGGTGCAGGTGCACGCGGCATCCAGCCCCGTGAGGCAGGTCGAGGTGCTGCGCGACGCGCTGCTCGACCTGCTGCAGACCTACCCGGATCTCTCTGCGGAGGATGTGCTGATCCTCACCCCGGATCTGGAGACCTACGCCCCGCTGGTCCGCTCGCTGCTCCCTCGCCCCCTCCAGGGAGAGGGCGAGCTGGTGGTGCTGGGGTTGCCCGCCAGGTCCACCGAGGCCAGCCTCCGGCGCGCGAGCCCAGTGGGGGACGCCCTGCTGCGGCTGCTAGACCTAGCCGGAGGCAGGCTGCCCGCCTCTGGGGTGTTCGAGCTGCTCACCCTGCCCGCGGTGCGCGGGCGCTTTGACATCGGCGAGGACGATCTCGACGCGGTGCGCGCCTGGCTCGATCAGGGAGGGATCCGCTGGGGGGCCGACGCGGCCCACCGCGAGCGCGAGGGGCTCCCCGGCGACCCTCAGAACACCTGGCTGCAGGGGCTCCGCCGCCTGGCGCTCGGGGTGGTGATGGCCGACGAGGGGCAGGTGTCGTCCCTCGGGCTGGTCCCCGTCGACGAGGTGGAGGGGGAGTCGGTTGAGCTGCTGGGGCGCTTCCTGGCCTTTGCGGAGGCGCTGCGGGGCGAGGTGGAGGCGCTGCGCCTCCCGGCATCGCTCCCCGCGTGGTCCACGCGCCTGCAGCGGGCGCTCGAGCGCCTCGTCCGCCACGAGGGGGGCTGGGCGGCGGCCCGGGTGGTGGTGCAGATCAAGGCGCTGGCTGACGAGGCTGCCGCCGCGGGCTTTGACGCGCCAGTGAGCCTCGACGCGATCCGGGTGGAGTTGAGGGAGCGGCTGGAGGGGAGCGAGGCCCTGGGTGCCGGCGCGGGTGGGGTGCGGCTCGCGTCCCTCGCGGGCTGGCGTGCGGTCCCTGCCAGGGTGGTGGTGCTGCTGGGGATGGACGAGGAGCGCTTCCCCCGCAGCGCACAGCGCCTGAGCCTTGACCTGACCGGGCGTCACCCGGCGCTGGGGGACAGGGACCTGCGCGAGGAGGACCGCTTCCTCTTTCTGCAGGCGATCCTCTCGGCCAGGGGCCACCTGATCCTCACCTACAGGGGGCGCGATCCCGCGACCCGTGAGCCGCGCGCTCCGGCCATCCCCGTGTCAGAGCTCCTCGACGCGCTGGGGGCCATGATCCCCGAGGGCGAGGTGCCCCCCTGGGGGCCGGTTGAGCACCCCCTGCAGCCGTTTAGCGCTAGGTGCTTTCAGGGCCAAAGTCCGGGGCGCGACGGCGCGATGTTGGCCGGGGCCAGGGCCGCCCTGGGCCCCGAGCGCGACGAGGCGCCCTTCTTCAGCGCCCCGCTCAGGGTGGGGCGGGAACGGGAGGAGGTGGACCTGGACGAGCTGATCGCGTTCTACAAGAACCCGGGGCGCTTCCTCCTCCAGCGGCGGCTGAGGGTGAGCTGGGATGATCGGGCAGCGGCGATCGCGGACCGGGAGACCCTGGATCTGGATGGGCTGGCGCGCTGGGAGCTGCGCGACACCCTGCTGCGGGCCGCGGTAGAGGGGCGCGATGTTGGCGCGCTGGAGGCGTCGCTGCTGGCAGCGGGGCGGCTCACCCCAGGGATGCCAGGCAGGGCCCAGGTGGGTGAGGCCAGGGCGCTGGTCCAGACGCTGATAGCGTACGAGCCGCTGCTGGCGGACGGGCAGCAGGCAGAGGTCGCGCTGGAGGTGGGGGGGCGTCGCCTCGTGGGGGTGGTGCCCGGCGCAGCGGGGCGCGAGCTGCTCCAGCCCGGCTTCGGGGCGGAGGGGCTGAGCAAGGTGATCGGGCTGTGGGTGCGCCTGCTCGCCCTCCGGGCGGCGGGGGTCGAGGTGGAGCGAGGGCGCCTGCTGCTCACCAGACAGCAGGGCAAGGTGAGCGAGGTGGAGTTCCTCCCCCCGGAGGACGCTGGAGCGGCGCTGGAGGCCCTCCTGGATGGGTTCTTCGCCGGCCATCACGCTCCGCTCCCCCTGTTCCCCAGCAGCTCGTGGGCCTTCGCCAGAGGCGCGGCGCCGTGGTGGGAGGCAGCGGCTCGCGGGGATGACGAGGCGGTGGACAAGGTGCGGGCCGCGGCGGCCTCGGCCCGGGCGGGGTGGGACGGGGGCTTCGGCACGCGCGGCGACGTGGAGGACCCGTCGGTGGCCCGCCTGTGGGGCGCGCTGCGCCCCTGGGAGGGGGACCCGCTGAGGCTCCCCGCGGCGGCGCGCGCGATCCAGGCCTACGGGCCAGCAGCACTGGGGCGCAGCGCGCCTCGTGGGAGGCGGTGATGGGTGAGGCGCTGCGCGAGTTCGACATCCTCGGCCCCCTGTCCAAGGGCACCACCCTGCTGGAGGCTAGCGCCGGCACAGGCAAGACCTGGAGCATCACCGGCCTGCTGCTCCGCTTGGTGGCCGAGGAGGGGGTCTCGCTGAGTGAGGTGGTGGTGGTGACCTTCACCAGGGCCGCTACCGCAGAGCTCAGGGAGCGTATCAGGGTCCGCTTCGCCGAGGCGGAGGCCGCGCTGCGCCGTGGCAGCGCCGAGGGCGATCCCCTGCTCACCAGCCTTATTGACGGAGCCCGCCGGGCCGCGGATCGCGGGGACCCCCCCTGGCTGGAGCGCATCGTCGCGGCCCGCGCCAGCCTCGATCTGTGTCAGGTGAGCACTATCCACGGCTTCGCCCAGCGCCTGCTCCAGCAGCACGCGCTGGAGTGCGGGCTGGAGCCAGGGCTGGAGCTGCTGGTGGACCCGCAGCCGCTGGTCGCGGAGCTGGTGGGAGACTGGCTGGTGCAGGAGCTGCACGGGGCCGACGAGGGGCGCTACCAGTTTCTGGTACAGGCCTGCGGCTTCACCCCTGGCGAGCTGGGGGCGCTGGCCCACTTGGCCCTCTCCGAGCCCGACGCGCCCGTGTTTCCCGCGCAGGGTGCGCCGATCAGCGGCCTAGTGGACGCGCTCCGGGATGCGTGGGACCCCAAGGCGGTGAGCGCCAGCCTCGCCCAGGCCAAGAAGGCCGGGCTGTTCGTGAAGGGGCAGCGCACCTTTGGGGGCAAGGGCAGCGACAGTAGGATCGCCGAGATCCAGCGGTGGCTCGACGAGGGCGCGGCGCTGGAGGGGCTCCGCGATGCGCTGCTCCCCCTCAGCGCGCGGGCGCTCAAGGCGAAGCTCGCAGAGGGAGTGGACGCGCAGGGGGCCTTCCCCTGGCTGGCGGCGCTGGAGGGGGCGCTGGAGGCTGACACCCTCAGGCCCGCCGCAGAGCGCGCGCGCTTCGCCCGCTGGGTGCGCGCGACCTACGCCGCTCGGAAGCGCAGCCGCGGGCTGCTCGACTATCACGACCTGCTGCGGGAGCTGGCGGAGCGCCTGGAGCCGGGCGCAGATCCCGAGGTGCGTGCGGCGCTGCTGGGGGCGCTGCGAACGCGCTACAAGGTAGCCCTCATCGACGAGTTCCAGGACACCGACGCGCTGCAGTGGACCCTGTTCCACGAGGCTTTTGGGGGGCCTGACCGGTGGCTGTACTTGATCGGCGATCCCAAGCAGGCCATCTACGCCTTCCGAGGTGCGGACATCAGGGTCTACCTCCAGGCGAGGGCGTCGGCGGGGGACCAGGCCTGGACGATGCGCCGCAACTTCCGCTCGGATCGGCGCGCGGTGGTGGCCTCCAACGCCCTGATGGATCAGGACGGCTTCTTCGGTGACGTGGGCTTCTCCTACGTGTCCGTCGACACCCCGGACCGCGCGCCCGAGGACCGGCTGGTGCCCCCGGCGGGGTGGGAGGGGCACCAGCCGCTCCAGCTCCGGGCCGTTGACCAGCGCCTGCTCGGCGGTGAACCGGGGCCGTTGGTGTCCAAGGGTGCGGTGGATGGCCCCCTCGCCGCGCGGGTCGCGTCCGACGTGGTGGAGCTGCTGGAGCAAGGGCTGCGCCTGCACCAGGGGGGGGAGCTGAGGCCCCTTCGACCTGGCGATGTGGCGGTGCTGGTGCGGAGCAACCGGCAGGCGGCCCTGGCCCACCGCGCCCTGCAGCGTCTCGGGGTGCCCGCCGTGATCGCGAGCGACGCCAGCGTGCTGGCCTCCGAGGAGGCGGGCGCGGTGGCCGACTGGCTGGAGGCGATGATCCGCCCCTCCTTCGAGGTGGTGCTGCGCAGGGCCGCGACCTCCCGCCTGTTCGGGTGGAGCGCGGCCGAGCTGGAGGCGCTGGAGGAGGGGCGCGTCGCGTCGGTGGAGCGGTGGGAGGGCTTTGCGCTGCGCCTGCGAGCGTCGCGTGAACAGCTCCGGCGTCACGGGGTGTTGCGGGCCCTGCGGGACACACTGGACCGGGAGCGCGTGGCCGAGCGGCTGCTCTGTCAGCCAGGAGGCGAGCGGCGGCTCACCGATCTGCTGCACCTGGGCGAGCTGCTGCAGGAGGCGCAGGTGCGCGACGGCCTGGGTGAGATCGGGCTAGCCCGCTGGCTGGAGCGCGCCAGGGTGGGGCAGGGCGGCGGTGCGGAGGACGTGCAGCTCCGGCTAGAGCACGACGAGGCGGCCGTCCAGGTGCTCACCGTGCACAAGTCCAAGGGGCTGGAGTTCCCCGTGGTGCTGGTGCCCTGGATGTGGGATCAGCCCGAGCTCCGGCTCTCCCAGGAGGGGCGACTGCTCGGGAGGTCCGGGCTGCTGCTCCCCGACCCGTCGGGCAGCCTGTCGCGGGAGCTGTGGCTGCACCTCCCCGAGGATCGGGTGGAGCAGGCCAACCTGCTGGCGCGCGAGGAGGGGATGCGGCTCCTGTACGTGGCCCTCACCAGGGCGAGGTTTCGGACGGTGCTCTATGTGGGGCACGCGCCGGCCCTGGGACACTCCCCGGTGGGCGCCGCCCTGTTTGGCGAGGGACCCGACCGGCTCAGGGGCCTCGACAAGGACGATCTGCTCGATCTGGGCGAGCTCCTGGAGCCCTTGGCAGGGGTGGAGGGGGTGGGGGTCACGTGGGCCCATGCCCCCACCGCGCGCAGGTGGCGGAGGGCTGAGGGAGACCTCCCTACGCCCGACGCGCTGGTCACCGCCCCCTGGTCTCGCAGCAGCGTGAGCTCCGGCGACAGGGTCTGGTCCTACTCCACCCTGGCGCGCAGCGCCCAGGCCGGGCACGCCGATCCCGAGCGCCCAGGGGCGGACCGTGACGCGGTGGAGGAGCAGGCGGCGGGCGAGCCGGTGGACGGGCTGCCCTTGGGGGCGATGCCCGCCGGTGAGCAGCTCGGGACCTGCCTCCACGAGATCCTCGAGGATCTGGACCTCACCAGCGCCCTGGAGGACCCGCTCGCTCCCTCCCTCCGTGGCAGGGTCGAGGAGCTGCTGCAGGCCCACGGCCTGTCCAGGGGGCTGACGGACGCCGCGGCGGAGGGCCTTCGCCTAGCGCTGTGCACTCCGCTTGGGGGGCCCCTGAGGGCGCTTCGCCTAGCGGATCTCCCCACCGCTCGCACCCTGCGGGAGCTGCGCTTCGACCTGGCGCTGCCCCTGGTCCGCACCGCGTCGCTGGTGGAGGCGGTGTGGCCTGATCCCGAGCGGCGGCCCATCCTGGGCCCACAGGCGGGGGCGGTGCTCCGCGGCGCGCTCACCGGGAGCGTGGACCTGATCTTCATCGCGGAGGTGGAGGGGGAGCCCAGGTGGTTCGTCGCCGACTACAAGTCCAACCGGGTGGCGGGTCGGGGCGAGGTGCCCGCGCTTTCCCACTTCTCACAGGGCAGCCTGGCGGAGGAGATGCGGGCTCATCTGTATGACCTCCAGCTTCACCTGTACACCCTGGCCCTTCACAGGTACCTTCGCTGGCGCCTGGGGGGGGCCTACGACTATGACCGCCACATGGGGGGCGCCTACTACCTGTTCCTGCGGGGAATGGTGGGGCCGGACGCTCCGACCGAGGGCGACCTCAGGTCCGGTTGTTACTACTACCGGCCCGAGCGGGCCGTGATCGAGGCGCTGGATCGCGCTCTGGAGGGGGCAGATGTCGGTTGAACAGGGGGCGCTCGCCGGGTGGGCGGAGCGCGGGGTCCTGGCGCAGATCGACCTGCAGGTGGTGCGCCTGCTGGCGGGCGACCAGGGGGAGGAGGTGCAGCTGGCCATGGCGCTGGCGGTGCGCGCCCCGAGGGTGGGGGACGTGGCGTTGGACCTGACGGGAGCGCGGTGGGAGCACCTCCAGGAGGGAGAGGAGCCCGCGGACGGGCCCGCCCTGGCGCTCCCCGCGGACCGCGAGGCCTGGCGGGCAGCGCTTGCCGCCTGTCCGCTGGTGCAGCTCGGGCCACAGTCCGGCCCGCCGAGGCCCTTCGTGCTGGAGGGCGCGCTGCTCTACACGCACCGCTACTGGCGGTACGAGGCGCAGCTCGCGGCGGCCTTGCGGGCGCTGATAGCGCGGGGCCGCCCGCCCCGCGATCCGGCCCTGCTCCGCAGGGGGCTCGGCGCGCTCTTCGACCCCACGCCAGGCCTGGATCTGCAGCGGCTCGCGGCGGCGCTAGCCAACTACCGCGACCTGACCGTGCTCTCCGGGGGCCCAGGCACCGGAAAGACCTACACCGTGCGGGCGCTGCTCACCCTGCTCTGGGCGCAGGAGCGGGGGCTGAGGGTCGCGGTGGCGGCTCCCACCGGAAAGGCCGCGGCCAGGGTCAAGGAGTCTCTCCTGAAGGGGCTAGATGGGTTCCTGCTCCGGGCGGAGGCGGCCCTGCCAGAGGGCGCCGAGATCGCGGCGCTGCGGCAATTTCTCGAGGACCTTGTGCCCACCACCCTCCACCGGCTGCTGGGGTGGCGGCCGGACAGCCCCACCCGCTTCCGCCACGACGAGCGCCACCCGCTGCCCTACCAGGTGGTGGTGGTGGACGAGGGCTCGATGGTCGACCTCCCCATGTTCTCGCGGCTGGTCGGGGCGCTGGGCGGATCGGCGCGGCTGGTGCTCCTGGGCGATCGCGCGCAGCTCGCGTCGGTGGCGGCAGGGTCGGTGTTCTCGGACCTCTGTGGGCCGCCGCGGCCGGGGCCAGTGCGCCTCCGCGAGCCGCTCCGCACGGTGTTGTGCGAGGAGCAGGGCTTCTCGTCCGAGCACCTGCTCCCGGGCGCTGGCCCAGGCGCGGTGGTGCAGCTGACCGTGGGGCGCAGGTTCCAAGGGGGCAGCGGCATCGGGCGGCTGGCCCGGCATGTGCTGGGGGGAGACGCGGCGTCCGCGCTGGCGGCGCTGCGCGGGGAGCCAGACCTCGCGCTGCTGGACCCACAGCGGTCCGAGCTCCAGCGCCTGGTGCTCGACGGCTACCGGCCCTACCTCCGGCGCCTGATCGCGGGCCCGCGGGGAGGCGAGACCTACCAGGCCCTGTGGGCGGAGGCGCTGCGCCTGTTCGATGGCTTCCGGGTCCTGACCGCTCACCGGGGCGGGGAGCTGGGCGCCGAAGGCCTCAACACCTGGATCGGCGGGCTGGTGGGCCGCGCGCTGGGGGTCCCAGTCTCCGAGGGCCCGTGGCTGGGGCGGCCCGTGTTGGTGGAGCGCAACGACTACGGTCTGGGCCTGCTCAACGGGGATATTGGCCTGACCGTCCTGACCCACGACGGGCCGCGGGTGGCGTTCCCTGGCGAGGGAGGGGTGCGGCTGGTCTCTCCCCAGCGACTGCCCGAGCACAGCACGGTGTTCGCGATGACCATCCACAAGAGCCAGGGCTCGGAGTACCCACACGTCATGGTGGTGCTCCCCGAGCGGCGCTCCCCGGTGCTCACCCGCGAGCTGGTCTACACCGGGATCACCAGGGCCAGCCAGCGCCTCACCATGGTCGGGTCCGCTGGGGTCTTCACCGAGGCGGTGCGGGCCCGCACCGACAGGATCTCTGGCCTGGGGCGCGCCCTGTGGGGTGCCTCGACCTCTACTGAGCAGGAGTGACGGATGCGACTGATCCACACCTCGGACTGGCACCTGGGCCACACCCTGGGGACCTTCTCCAGGACGCTAGAGCACCAGGCCTTCCTCGACTGGCTAGCGGAGCGGCTCGAGGAGCACGGTGTGGACGCGCTGCTGATCGCGGGTGACGTCTTTGACTCCGCCAACCCCCCGGCTAGCGCCCAGGGGATGTGGTTCGCGTTCCTCGCGGCGGTCCACCGGCGCCTGCCCGCGCTGCAGGTGCTTGTGGTGGGGGGGAACCACGACTCGGCCGCGCGGCTCGACGCGCCGGGGCCCGTGCTGGAGGACCTCTCGGTCAGGGTGGTGGGCGGGGTGCCGCGCCGGGACGGCGAGATCGCCTGGGAGGAGATGGTGCTCCCCCTGCGCGGCGCGAGCGGTCAGGTAGAGGCCCTGGTCGCCGCGGTCCCCTTCCTCCGGGGCTCCGACCTGCCGCAGGTGGGCGAGGACGAGGACCCGCTGATCGAGGGCACCAGGGCCTTCTACGCCCGGGTCGTGACGGCCGCGGCGACGCGGCGCGCCGAGGGGCAGGCGCTGGTGGGGACCGGCCACTGCTACCTGGTGGGCGGTGCCCTGTCCTCGGACTCTGAGCGGGTCATCCAGCGGGGAAACCAGGCGGCGCTCCCCGCCGACATCTTTGGGCCGGAGCTCGACTACGTGGCGCTAGGCCACCTGCACAGGCCGCAGCAGGTGGGGTCGCCGCGCCTGCGCTACTCCGGGTCGCCCATCTCGCTCTCGGTCACCGAGCGGGACTACCCCCACCAGGTGCTGCTGGTGGACCTGGACGGTGGGGCCCTCGCGGGGGTCACCCCTCTGCTGTTCCCGCCTCCGGTGCGCCTGATCCGCATCCCCGAGCGGGGGGCGGCTGCGTCCGAGGTGGTCCTGGCGGCGTGCCGCGAGCTGCCGGCCGCGGGAGACCTCCCCAGGGATCAGTGGCCGCTGGTGGAGCTGTGGGTGGCGCAGCGCGAGCCAGATCTGGGCCTTAGGGCCGCGGTGGACCAGGCGCTGGAGGGGCGCGCCGCGCGGCTGGTCCACATGAGGGTCCGGGCCGAGGGCACAGGGGCGGCCCTGGGCGACGGGGAGGAGGCCCAGCGCCTGGAGGACCTAGCGCTGGAGGAGGTGTTCCGCCTCGCATGGACCCGACACTACGCGGATGGTCCCGATGAGGACGATCTCATGCTGTTTGCGGAGCTGCAGGAGCGCGTCGCGCTCGGTGGGGGTGAGCTGTGAAGATCCTGGCCATACGCGGGCGCAACCTCGCGAGCCTGTACGGTGACTTCGACGTGGACCTCGCCAGCGGCTCGCTGGGGAGGGCTGGGGTCTTCGCGATCACCGGCCCCACCGGATCCGGAAAGAGCACCCTGCTCGACGCCATGTGCCTCGCGCTGTTCCGCGACACCCCGCGCCTGGAGGGCAGGGGCGGTCCCGAGGTGGGTCGGGCTGGGACCCCCGACGGGCACCGTCTGGGCGCCAGGGACGCCAGGGGCCTCCTGTCTCGCGGCGCGGCTGAGGGCCTCGCGGAGGTGGATTTTGTCGGGGCGGACGGCGGGCGGTACCGCGCAAGCTGGAGGGTTCAGCGGGCGCGGCGCAAGCCCGACGGGAAGCTCCAGAGCCCGGTCAGCAGGCTGGAGGATCTGGACGGCGCGACGGTGCTGGTCGATGACAAGCGGGTCAACGAGTTCGATGGCTTGATCCAACAGAAAGTTGGCCTGAGCTTCGCGCAATTCCAGCGCACCGTGCTGCTCGCCCAGGGCAGCTTCGCCGCCTTCCTGAAGGGCAAGGAGGCCGAGCGCGCCGAGATCCTGGAGGCGATGACCGAGTCCGACCATTTCCGCCAGCTCTCCAAGGGGGCGTTTCTGGCGGCCAAGCAGGAGGCGGGGGCCCTGGAGCGCCTGGACGCCAGGCTGGAGGCGATCGGGAGCCTGCCCGCCGAGGAGCGCGCGGCGCTGGAGGAGGAGCTGACCCAGCGCATCGAGGAGCGCGCCGCCGCGCAGCGGCAGCGCGACGAGACCACCGCGGGCCTGTCTTGGTATGGCGCGGCCGAGGCGCTGCGGTTGTCTCTGGACGAGGCGCTGGCCCTCGTCGCGGGAGCGGAGCAGCGGTGGCGAGACGGGGCGGCGCTGCGGGCGGAGCTGGAGCAGGTGAGGGCGGCGGAGCCCCTCCGGGCGCCGGTGGTGGCGATGGATCGGGCCCTTGTCCAGCTCGAAGCGAAGGGCGCGGCGCGGGTGGGCAGGCGGGCTGTGGCCGAAGAGGCGCGCGCGGCGCGGGTCGCTGCGGCCACCGCGCTGGACGCCTGCCGGCAGCGCCAGGGGGACGCCAGGGGGGCGCTGGACCAGGCGATCCCTGAGCTGGAGCGCGCGGTGGCCCTAGATCAGCAGATCGCCGCGGAACACAGCCGCCAGCAGGGGGAGCAGCGCAAGCTGTTGGAGGTACAGCGGGAGGAGCGGGAGGTCTCGGAGCGCCTCGTGGCGGCGCAGGCGCAGCGCGCGGCGCTGCAGAGCGCCCGCGACGCCGCCTCCACGTGGATCTCCGCCCACCCCGCCCTGGAGGCGCTGGCCCCGCGCTGGTCGGCGGTCCAGCAGGATCTCGACGAGCAGGAGGCGCTGGACGAGGCCGTGATCGCGGATCGCGGTGAGGTGGAGCAGCTCCGGCAGGGCGCCGCCCGGTTGGCGGCAGCGGCAGATCGCGCCGAGACCCAGTGGCAGCAAGCCAGGGGGCGGCTCGCGGCGATCGAGCAGGAGCTGTCCGGCGCACAGGCTGAGGCGGAGTCGCGCGACTTGGAGGCGCTCCACAGGTCCAGGGCTGCCCACGACGAGGCGCGGCGGCGCCTCGCCGCCCAGGACGCCGCGGCCCACGCGCTGGTTGCGGTGCAGGACAGGGCCGCTGAGCTGGCGCTGGCGCTGGCTGGTCACAGGGACATCCACCAGCGGGCGGCCGAGGAGCGCACGGCGGTGGAGGTGGCGCTCAAGGTCGCGGAGGCGCGCCGGGACGAGGCGGATCGCGCGCGGCTCGCCCTGTCGCAGGATCAGCTCCGCGCCCAGCTCGTCGAGGGGGAGCCCTGTCCGGTGTGCGGGGCCACACAGCACCCTTGGGTGGCGAGCCGACCCGACTGGGGGGGGCTCGCGGCACGGGGCGACTCCCTGCGCGGCGAGGTGGAGCGGCTGCACAGGAGGCTGGGGGAGCTGGACCAGCAGCTGGCGCGTGAGGCCGCGTCCAGCGCAGATCGCGAGGCGGCGCTGTCCCGCGCTGCGGCCGATGAGGTGGGACTGCTGGCTGCCTGGGAGGAGGCCCGGGGGGCGCTGCCCCAGCGCGCCTCGGAGGCGATCCTGCAGATCACCGCGCACCGGGCAGCGGTGGAGGCGGCGCTGAGCGCGGTGGTGGCCGAAGAGAGCGAGGCGCTCAAGCTGCGGGCCGCTCTCGACGGCGCTCGGCGCAGGGCCCAGGTCCTCGCCGAGGCCGAGCGGACCGCCGGCGCGCTGGCGCGTGATGCAGAGCGGGAGAAGCACGGTGCCGGCGAGCTGGCTCGGGCGCGCCAGCAGCAGCTGCAGGAGCGGGAGACCGCGGCGCTGCGCCTCCGGGAGAGGGTGCGCCAGGCGCTGATCGCGGTGGGGCTCGAGGGCTCCCGGTGGGCGCTAGGACCTGCTGCGCTCCGAGGTGCCCTGGCGGCGGAGCTCGGCAGGCGGGCGGAGCAGCTTGAGGTGCTCGGGGGCAGCGAGGAGCGGCTCCGCGCCCTGCGCGTGCAGGAGGCGACCCTCGCCGAGCGCCTCGCCCAGGTGGCGCGCACGCGGGCGGAGCGGACCGAGGGGGTTGAGCGCCTTGCCGAAGCGCTGAGCGCGCTCCGCCTCCAGCGCCGTGCGCTGCTTGGGGGCGCGACGGTGGGGGCAGCCCGAGCGCGGCTAGAGGGCGCGCTCCGCCTCGCAGAGGAGCAGGTGGGCGACGCCGCTGCCGAGGCGGAGCGCGCGGGGCAGGCGGCGGCGGCCGCTGCCTCCGGGGAAGCGGCGGCGGTGGCGGCCCTGGAGGAGGCCTCACGCGAGGAGGCCGAGGCGCGCGCCGCGCTCGCTGCGGCGCTGCGCCGCGCGGGGATGGACGAGCAGGCCCTCCGCGCCCTGCTCCAGCGGGAGCCCGCGTGGATCGCGCGGAGTGAGGAGGAGATCTCCACGTCGGCGACGGCGCGGACCAAGGCAGGGGAGCGGGCGGCAGAGCGCCAGGAGCGGCTCGACGCTCACCTGCGGCAGGGTGCCCCGGAGGTGGAGCGCGAGGTGCTGGTGCAGCGGGCCTCGGACCTGGCGCTGCGGTTGGAGCAGGTCGAGGGCCGGGCGACGCTCGTCCGCGCCCGGCTGCTTGAGGATGAGCGCAGGCGCGCAGAGCGGAGCGCGCTGGACGCGGAGCGCGCGGCGCAGGAGGTCCTGGCGAGGCGGTGGGTGAGGCTGAGCGCCGCCATTGGGTCTGCCGACGGCAAGAAGTTCAGCACCTTCGCACAGGGGCTCACCTTGGAGGTGCTGCTCACCTACGCCAACGCCCACCTGAATCAGCTCCGGCCCAGGTATTTCCTGGAGCGCATCCCTGGTGAGAACCTGGAGCTTCAGATCGTCGATCGCTTCCAAGGGGATGAGGCGCGGCCGGTCGACAGCCTGTCCGGTGGCGAGAGCTTCCTGGTGGCCCTCTCGCTCGCCCTGGGCATGTCGTCCATGTCGGCATCGCGCCTGCGGGTGGACTCCCTGTTCATCGACGAGGGCTTCGGGACGCTCGATCAAGACGCCCTGGGGCAGGCGCTGGGCTTCCTGCAGGCGCTCCAGTCTCAGGGCAGGCAGGTCGGCGTGATCTCTCACATCGAGGCCATGTCCGAGCAGGTGTCGAACAGGGTGGAGGTGCAGGTGGTAGGAGGCGGGCGCTCCCGGGTGGTGGTGCGGTAGCGGCTACCTCGCCGCCGCGCCCCAGGTCCCGGAGAACGCGATCTCGCCCAGATCCTTGCGGCGCCTCGGGGCGTGATCTCGGCGCCGCAGCGGCTCGGGCAGGGCGTCGGGCTCCCCGGGATAGCCCACCGCGAGCAGGCTCACCGGGGTGAAGCCCTCAGGGATGGCGTACACTCGGCGGGCTGCGTCGGCGAAGAAGCCCGCCATCTGGTGTACCGCCAGGCCTCGCGCGGTCGCCTCGGCGGTCAGCTGTGCGGTCGCCATCCCCAGGTCGTGCCACCCGTAGGGGTTGGGGGCGTCGTTGTGGGAGTAGCGGTCCTTGGTGACGGTGAGGATCAACAGCGGGGCCCGCTCGGCCCAGATTCTGTTCCCCTCCATCGCGATGGAGGCCATCTTGGCGTGGTTGGTGGGATCGTCGTTGGTCGCGATCAACAGGCGCCAGGGCTGCTCGTTGTAGGCGCTGGCAGCCCAGCGCGCGGCCTCTAGCAGCGCGGTGACCGCCTCCTCGTCGAGGCGCTGGGAGAGAAAGGAGCACGGGCTCCAGCGGGTCGCGAGCAGCTCGTGGATGGGGGTGGCGGTGAGGGCTGGCTTTTCCATGGTTCTCCCGTGTCGGTTCCGTTGGGTCTAGGGATAATGCCCTATCCACACCAGCGGTGACGGCCACCGGCCGAGGGGCACGCCGGGCGGGGTGGGCTCCTGCAATTACCAAGTGCGCAGAGGCTCTCTCGGTGGATGGCCGTGGAGTGAGGGACTGCGCCAGCGGTAGCGGACGTCACCCGCCCGCCCGGTGCCTTCCCACGGCGCGTGCCGCTAGGGCCTCCATTAGTTAGTAGCTGCTCACTTTATTACCGAGGTTCAGGTGGGACGACCTAGACAGGTCTCAACGGATCAGATCTTGGAGATCGCGCGGACCTGCTTTCTGGAGCAGGGGCCTGCGATCTCCACCACGGTGATCGCCGAAGCTGTGGGGCTCTCACAGGGCGCGCTCTTCAAGCGATTTGGGAGCAAGCGCGCGCTGATGCTGGCCGCGCTGCTTCCCGACATGAGACCGCTCATGGCGGCCTTCGAGCGGGGTCCTGATGAGCGACCGCTGGAGGCGCAGCTGCTGGAGCTTGCCCATGAGATCGGCGCTCACTCGCGTCAGCTCTTCCCGCGCATGACGGCCCTGAAGGCAGCGGGGATCACGGTGGACAAGGGCGAAGAGCAGGTGCGCACACCGATCCTCGCTACCCTCAAGGCGCTGGAGGCGTGGTTTGAGCGCGCTCAGCAGCGGGGACTGGTCCAGCCGCTCGGCTCTCCTGGTGATCTGGCGGTGGCGTTCTTCGGGGCCATCCACACCAAGGGCTTCGTGTCGCACCTCGCGGGGACCGAGCGGGGGGACCTGCAATCTTTTGCCCAGGATCTGGCCGCCATCTGGGCGCGCGGTCTGGCCTGCCAGGGAGCACAGCGATGAGCGGACTCATGCTCTGGGTGGGGCTGCTGCAAGCGGCCAGCGCGGGGGAGCTCTGGTGGGAGGACTGGGGCGATCCAGGGATCTCGGCGGTCGTTGATGGCCTCATCGCCGAGAGCCCCGACGTGCAGGTCGCGCAGGCCAGGGTCCGGCAGGTCCGCGCCGCCGCGCGGGCGAGCGGGGCGAGGCTCGGGCCCCAGCTGTCGTGGGACACCAGCGCCTCTGCGGGCCCCATGAGCTCGCTGGGCTTCAATTTCGGCATGCCCAGCGCCGCGGCTTCCGAGGACCAGCCTACCGCCTACTGGACCGGCTCCAGCGCGCTCACCGCCAAGATGTCGGTGGACCTGTGGGGGGCCGGCACCCTGGGGTGGGCCGCGGCCCGGGACGATCTCGCGGCGAGCGAGGCGGACCTTCGCGCGACCTCTGCCACCTTGCTCGCCGCGGCGGTGGGGGCCTACCTCGATCTGGTGGCGGCCACCGAGCAGCGCGCCTTCCTGGAGGAGCAGATCCAGGCGGGTGAGGAGCTGCTCCTGTTGGTGCAGCGGCGCTATGACGGCGCTCAGGCCAGCTCGCTGGACGTGCTGCAGCAGCGTCAGTCGCTGGCGTCCTCCAGGGCGGCGCTCCCCACCCTGCGGCTGGCGGAGCGGCAGGCTCGCCTCAACCTCGGGGCGCTGCTGGGGCGAGCGCCCGACGCGGAGCTCCCGAGCCCCGCACAGACCCTCCCAGAGCTCCCCTCCTGGGATCCGGCGCAGGAGGAACAAGACCTCCTCCGGTCGCGTCCGGACCTCCGCGCGGCGCGGGAGCGCGCCGAGGCCGCGCACCGGCGACGGCTGCAGGCGGAGCGCAATTTTCTCCCCACCCTCGCGATCAGCGGCTCCGCGGGCTGGCAGTACTCGGATATGGGCGAGCTCCGCAGCCAGGACACCTGGTCGGCGGGCGGGGCCTTCTCGGTGCCGCTGATGCAAATGGGTGCGATCCACGCGCAGCGGTCCCAGGCGATGGCGCTTGAGACCGCCGCCGAGGAGCAGCTCCGCAAGGCCACCCTGGAGGCAGAGGCCGGGCTGGCCTCCGCGAGGAGCAGAGAGGCGCTCCTCGGAGAGCGCGCGGAGGCCGTCGCGCTGCAGCGCGAGGCCGCGCGGCTGGCTTACGATCAGAGCCTCGAGCTCTATCTCGCGGGCCTCGCCCGCTACTCAGAAGTCTTGATGGCGCGCAACGCCTGGCAGGCCGCGGAGCTGTCGCTCGTCTCCGCGCGCCGCGATCGGCTCAGCGCGAGAATCGCCCTCCACGCTGCGGTGGGTGGCACCTGGACCGAGGCGCTTGTCTCGCGCGGGAGTTCCCGATGAAGTGGGTGTTTACGAGAGTTTTGCTGCCCTTGGTCCTCCTGGTGGCGGGGATCGCCTGCGCCGGGATGCTCACCATGGCCCGCCCCGCTGCGGGGCGGAAGGCCCACCAGGAGGAGGTGCTCCAGGTGGAGGTGGTCCGCGCCCAGGTGAGCCAGGAGCCGATCATGGTGCGGGGAACAGGGGTCGTCTCGCCTGCTCGCGAGGTGATCGTCTCCCCGGAGCTGGGCGGGCGGGTGTCCTGGGTGGATCCCAGCCTCGTCGCGGGGTCCAGGGTGGCCAAGGGGCAGGTGCTCGCCCGGTTGGATGACCGCAACGCGTCCTTTCTCGTCCGACAGCGGCAGGCTGCGGTGCAGCAGGCAGAGCTAGAGCTCGCGCTGGAGCAGCAGCGCGGGCAGGTGGCCTCCAGGGAGTGGTCGCTGCTAGGCCAACAGGGCACCGCACCCGCGCTCGCTCAGCGGACCCCGCAGCTTGAGGCGGTCCGTATGAGCGCCGACTCCGCGAGGGCCGCGCTGGAGCTGGCGCAGCTGGACCTAGAGCGGACCAAGATCAGGGCCCCCTTTGACGCGCTGGTGGTCCAGGAGACCGCCGAGATCGGTCAGGTCGTCGGGGCGGGCGCCAGGCTCTTCGACCTGATCGGCGTCGACGAGGCGCGGGTCTCTGTGCCGGTGCTCATCGAGCGGGTCGCGATGCTGGAGGTGCCCGGGCTCGGGGCAGGAGGTGCCTCGCGGGCGGTGATCACCCAGCGGCTCGCCGATGGGCAGGAGATCGAGCGCGAGGGTGTGGTGTTGAGCCTCGGCCCCAAGCTCGACTCGAGCACCAGGACCGCGACGGTGGTGGTGTCGATCCCCAGGCCCTTTGACGGCGAGGGGCTCCCGCTGCTCCCCGGTGCCTTTGTCGATGTGGCCCTCTTTGGAAGGTCCCAGCAGGTCGTCGCGCTGCCCCGCGAGGCGGTGGCAGGCGAGGAGGTGGTGTGGCTGGCGGGCGAGGGAGACAAGCTGGAGCGCCGAGAGGTGCTCCCCCTGTGGGGAGATGACGATCACCTCTACCTGAGCCAGGGTGTCGAGGACGGGGACAGGGTGGTCGTGTCTCCCCTCGGCTACCCGGTGGTGGGGACGTCGGTGTCCGCCACCGAGGCTCCCCGCGAAGACGTACAGGAGCGCTGATGACTGGCAGCGAACTGTTCAAGGGGCCCATCGCGTGGATGGCGCAGAACCCCGTGGTGGCCAACCTCGTGATGCTGATGGTGGTCGTGGGGGGCCTCTTCTCGGCGGCGGGGATCAAGACTGAGATCTTCCCCGAATTCGATCTGGACATCATCACGGTGCAGGTGCCCTATCCAGGGGCCAGCCCGGTAGACGTGGAGCAGGGCATCGTCCTCGCGGTGGAGGAGGAGGTCCGCTCGCTGGAGGGGATCAAGCGGGTCTCGTCAACCTCCGCCGAGGGGGCGGGGATGATCTCTCTGGAGCTCCTGATCTCGGCGGATCCGGATCAGGTGCTGTCCGATGTGAAGTCCGCGGTGGACCGCATCACCTCCTTCCCGGAGGAGGCGGAGCGCCCGGTGGTGTCCCTGGCGACGCGGCGGAGCCGGGTGATCAGCGTGGTGTTGTCGGGTGAGCTGGACCTCAGGACCCTGCACGTGCTCGCGGAGCGGGCCCGCACCAAGATGCTGGAGGACCCACAGATCTCTCAGGTGGAGCTGGAGGGGATCCCGCCGGTGGAGGTGTCGATCGAGGTGCCGCGGCAGCAGCTTGAGGCGCTGGGGATGACCCTCGATGAGGTGGCCAGGGTGGTGCAGCTCGCCAGCCTGGAGCTGCCCGGCGGCGCGGTGGACACGCGGGGCGGACAGATCCTGCTGCGGGTCGCCGACAGGCGGCTGACAGGGGCAGAATTCGCAGACATCCCCGTGAGGAGCACCTCGGATGGGAGGATCGTCCGGTTGGGGGACGTGGCGCAGATCGAGGACGGCTACGCCGACACCGATCAGGCCAGCTTCCTGGACGGGGTCCCCGCGGTCCGGGTGACCGCCTACCGGGTCGGCGACGAGACGCCGATGAAGGTCTCTACGGCCGCCAAGAGGATCGCCGAGGATCTGGAGGATGAGCTGCCCGACACCGTCCGGGTGAGCCTCTGGGATGACGACTCGGTGAAGCTGGTCGATCGCATCTCGCTGCTCACCAGCAACGCGGCCATGGGCTTGGTGCTGGTGGTGGGGCTGCTCGCGCTCTTCCTCCGCTTCAACCTGGCGCTGTGGGTGGCGCTGGGGATCCCGATCTCTTTCCTGGGCGCGTTCGTGCTGATGCCCACGATGGACCTGTCTATCAACATGCTCTCGCTCTTTGCGTTGATCGTCACCCTGGGGATGGTGGTGGACGACGCGATTGTGGTGGGAGAGAACGCCTACTCCAAGATGGAGCAGGGGATGGATCCGCTGCGGGCCGCGGTGCTGGGCGCGCGGGAGATGGCGGTGCCGGTCACCTTCTCCATCCTCACCACCGTCGCGGCCTTCGCGCCGCTGCTCTTTGTGCCGGGCTTCTCCGGGAAGCTGTTCAGCATCATCCCCATGATCGTGGTCAGCGTCCTGCTCGTCAGCCTGTTCGAGTCCTTCTTCATCCTCCCCGCACACCTCGCTCACTCGCGCACCGGCCCTCCGACGACCCGCCTGGCCCGCATCATGGACATCCCGCGCGCGTGGACCTCGGGCAAGCTGGCGTGGTTCACCGACGACGTCTATGGTCCCGCGATGCAGCGGATGGTCGCTCATAAGCACGTGGTGATGGCCGTGGCGACAGGGGTGCTCTTCGTGTCCTTCGGCTTGCTGGGAGGTCAGTGGGTCCCCTTCGAGTACTTCCCCTCCCTGGAGGGGAACCAGGTGGTCGCCAGCGCGCGGCTGCCCTATGGCTCACCGGTCGAGCACACCGAGCAGGTCGCGAGGGCCCTGGAGGCGTCCTCGCGCCAGGCGCTCAAGGACCTGGGTCAGGAGCACGCCTTCGTGGCCCTCTACACCAAGGTGGGGGAGGCAGCGGCCGCTGGCGGTCACAGCGCAGGTGCCCCTGAGGTGGGGAGCCACCTCGTGAGCCTTGAGATGGAGCTGGTTCCCACCGACTTCCGCGACGCTACCGCCGAGGAGATCGGGGCTGCCTGGGCGGCCGCGACGCCCCAGATTCCGGGTCTGGAGGCGCTGACCTTCTCCAGCACCTTGGGGCCCAGCGCCGGTGCGGCAGCGGACGTGATCTTGGCCCACACCGATCGCGCCATCCTCGCCCAGGCGGCGGACGCGATGGAGGAGGAGCTCAGGGGCTACGCCGAGCTGACCAACGTGGAGAACGGCTGGAACGCGGGCAAGACCCAGCTCGACTACTCGCTGACCCCCGCGGGGCAGACCCTCGGGATGAGCTCCTCCGACGTAGCCCGGCAGCTGCGGGCGGCCTTCTTTGGAGCGGAGGCGCTGCGCGAGCAGCGCGGCCGGGACGAGGTCAAGGTGATGGTCCGCCTGCCAGAGGCGCAGCGGCGCTCGGAGAACGATCTGGAGAACCTGCACCTCCGGACCCCTGGGGGGGGGTACGCCCCGCTCAGCCACCTGGTGCGGTGGGAGAGGGGGCGGTCCCCCACCTCCATCCTCCGCGAGGATGGCTGGCGGATCGTGCATGTCTCCGGCACGCTGGCGGTGGGCGCGGCCTCCTCGCAGCCGGTCCTCAAGGATCTTAGGGAGCGCGTGTTCCCGGACTTCCAGGAGCGGTTCCCCGGCCTCCGCATCGAGATGGCGGGTCAGCAGCGGAGCCAGGCGGAGTCCATGGCCTCGCTCAAGACCAACTACTTGTTCGCGCTGTTCGCCATCTACGCGCTGATCGCCATCCCGTTCAAGTCCTACATCAAGCCGCTGGTGGTGATGAGCGCCATCCCCTTCGGCATCGCGGGCGCCATCTTTGGCCACCTGCTGATGGGCTTCCCCCTCTCGATCATCTCGATCTTCGGGATCGTGGCCCTGTCCGGTGTGGTCGTGAACGACTCGCTGGTGCTGATCGACGCGGCCAACCGCTTCCTGGAGGAGGGGATGTCTCAGCAGGACGCGATCTTGCGGGCAGGAGCGCGCAGGCTGCGCCCGATCCTGCTCACCTCGCTGACCACCTTCTTGGGGCTGGCGCCGCTGATCCTCGAGACCTCACCCCAGGCGCGCCTGTTGATCCCCATGGCGATCTCCCTCGGCTTTGGGATCCTGGCGGCGACGGTGGTGGTGCTGGTGGTGGTGCCGAACCTCTACCTCGTCATTGAGGACCTCCGACGAGCGGTGGGGAGCGCCTGGCGGTGGGTGTTGGCGCCCTGATCTCGGTAGGGCGTGAGAGCAGCTCAGCCAGCTTGCCGGCGAGCGCCTCCCGCTGGTAGGGCTTCTGCAGGAAGGCGGTGGAGGGCTGAGCGAGGATGGCCTCTGCCTCGGCCCCTCTGCTGTATCCAGAGGCGACGAGCACCGGCAGCGTGGGGCGGTGGCGCCGCAGGATGCGGAAGGTCTCGCCGCCTCCCAAGCCCGGCATGACCATGTCCAGGATCACCGCCTCGACCCGAGGGTTGGCTAGGAGCACCGCGACGCCCGCTGCGCCCCCCTGTGCGACGAGCACGGCGTAGCCCTGCCGCTCCAGCAGCCGCTGGCTCGCGCGCAGGATCATCTCCTCGTCGTCGATGAGGAGCAGCGTCGCGCCTCCCAGGGTCGCAGCGGGCGGCGCCGGCTCGGGGGCGGTGGGGCTCACCCCCCGCGACAGAGGGAGCCTCACGGTGAAGGTGCTCCCCTCGCCCAGGGCGCTGTCCGCGGTGAGGGTTCCGCTGTGCCTGAGGATCGTCCCGTAGGCCGACGCCAAGCCCAGGCCCGTGCCCTCGCCGGAGGCTCTGGTGGTGAAGAAGGGCTCGAAGGCTCGGGCCAGGGTGCTCCCGTCCATCCCGACGCCGGTGTCCGCGACAGCGGCTTGGACCTGTGGGGGGACCGCCCCGGCCGCGGGCAGGTCGGCGGTGGTGATCCGCAGCTCCCCCCCCTGAGGCATGGCCAGCCCGGCGTTGATGAACAGGTTGAGGAACACCTGCTCGAGCTGTCGGGGGTCGCCGTCCACGGGGGACAGGGGCTCCCGCAGGCTGAGGTGGACCACCACGTCCGGCCTAGTGCGGGTGAAGATCGGGAGGGTCTGCCGGATGACCGCGTTGAGATCCACCAGCACATGCTGGATAGGGTGATGGCGCGAGAACGCCAGCAGCCTCGTGGTGAGGCTCGAGGCACGTTCCACCCCCGCCAGGATCTCCTCCGCCAGCTCCTGCCGCTCGCCCGCAGGTGTCGTGGGGTCGATCAGCAGCTCCGCGCTGGCCTGTATCCCCATCAGCACGTTGTTGACGTCGTGGCTGATCCCCCCGGCCAAGGTCCCCAGGGCCTCGAGCTTCTGCCCCTGGAGCAGGCGCTCCTCCACCTCCTGAGCCCTCTGGGCCAGCGCCCGCTCGTCCCCCACGTCGACCCCGATGCAGAGGTGGGCGAGACAGGAACCCGAGCAGTCCCCCAGGGCGCGGATGTGCCACAGGGTGTACCTCGGCGTGTCCGAGACGCCCATCAGCAGGGCCTCTGGTGGAGGGGCACCCTCGGTTGTGGCGCGGGCAGACTGGGCCGAGCCCACCCCTGAGATGGAGCGGAACGTGGTGGTCGCGCCCCCCGCCAGGGGGTCTCCGAAGAAGCGCTGGGCCGCGCGGTTCATGAACGCGATCTGATCCTCGCCGGTGACCCCCAAGATCAGGTCCGGGGCGCCGTCCAGCAGCTCGGACACCACGCTCTGGCTGTGGCGCAGGCGCACCAGGTCCATCGCCCTCCCCAGTCCCCCGGTGAGGTGGGTGGCGAGCGCCTCCACCGTGGCGTGCATCAGGTCATCGGGATCCTCCGCCCGCAGCCAGACCCCGAGCACCCCGTCGCCGGGCCGGTCGATCGAGAGTGAGGTCGCTCGGAACCGCATGCCAGCGGGAACGGGAGACACGGGCGCGCCGCCTGGAGGTGTAGAGAGTATGGCGTCGCGCAGCGCCTCGGCGTCGCTGAGGTGTGCCTCGGACAGCCCTGTACCGGCGTGGCTGGCCACGAGGTCATCCCCGAGCGGGGTGATCAGCAGTACCCCCTGCAGGTCAAAGAGATCCAGTGTTCGCTCCACCAGGCGGTCGGGCAGCTGCCGCATGTCGGACGCGTGGGCGAGCTGCTCGGTGAGGAACAGGCTCAGCTGGGCGGTGCGCTGGAGTCCGTGCAGCACCCGCTCCAGCTCACTGGCGAGGTGGGCCTGCTCCTGGAGGATGCGCTCCAGGTGCGCCTGCCGCGCGTGGGCGCTCAGGTGGAAGAACACCGCGGCCAGGGCCGCCGGGCTGCACGCCGTCAGGGTGGCCCAGTACGGCAGACCTAGGGCGAGGCCCACCAGTCCGCCGAGCGCTCCCACGCCCAGCGCGCTGAGGCCCCACCTGAGCCACCGCCTGGGAACGTCGGCGGGGAGCCTAACGCTGTAGACGCAGCGGTCATCACCGGAGTGGAGGCACCTGGTGTGCTCCATCGCGGCCAGCGGGAGGCCGAGCACCGTGGGAATGGCCTCAAGGATGCCTATGCGGTTCTGACATTGGTAGGGCGTGTCGGTGTATCCGGGCACCAGGGTCGCGGAGACCTCCAGGATGCCGGTCTTTTGGCGGGAGACGCTGTAGCTGATGTTTGCGGCCACCCTCGGCGCCAAGGTGGCGTAGAGGCGGTAGAGGGTGGTGGCGTCGGTCACCCCCAGGATGTGCCTCGCGAGGGGACCCAGCGCGGTCGCGCGCAGGATATGGCGCCCCGCCGCTCTGGGGAGGGACACAGATGAGTGCTCCGGGCACAGCGCGGTCACCGCGTGGTTGAAGCGGTCCACCTCGTCCTGAGAGAGCCACCCGTCTGCGTCCTGAAGGCGCTCGCGGGACAGACGGGCCGCCTCAAGGACCGCATCGGGGGCCACCTCTGGGTGGGTGTGGTTGACGTAGGCGAGATAATTCGTGAGGATACGAACGCTGTAGGGGTGGTCGGTGTCGCCTGCTGTGCGCACCGCTCACTCGCCCCGCGGCCCAGCCGCTGGAAACCAGGGCTCCAGGCGCTCAGCGAGCTGTTCAAGGCGAAAGGGCTTGGAGATGAAGTCGTCGAAGCCCTCGTGGATGAGGGCGGGGCCCTGGTCTGCTCCCACCACACCAGAGCAGGCGATGGTCGGGATGAACCGCTGTCCGGGGATCTTTGCCAAGTTGTTTCGGACGTCCCTCCCGCTGAGCCCGGGCATGTCCAGGTCCAGGAGGATGATGTCCGGCTCAAACGCGAGCACCTGCATCCCCGCCTGAAACCCGGACTCCACGTACAGCACATCGAACACGTCGCTGTCCTCGAAGAAGTCCTGAAAGGTCGCTCCAAAGTCCAGATCGTCGTCGACCACCAGCAGGCGCACCTTTCCGGCGTGCGGCCTGACGAGCACCTGGCGCTCTGCCGCGGCGTAGCGCTCCAGATCTTCTCGGCTAATACGGTAGTGCCCGCCAGCAGTCTGAGTGGCGGACAGCGCCCCAGACTTGATCAGCCGCACGACGGTCGGCCTGGAGACACCCAGCTCGCGCGCCACCGCGGGGGGGGTCAGGAAGTCCTTGTCTGGGGGCTGCCGGGGACCGTCGTTCATCGGAGATACTCCTGCCGGAATGTATCACGATGTCTGCGCTGGCCGCCAGCGGTCCGGACGCGTGCTATAGCGCGTGGCCACCTCAGGAGTGCCAAATGCTGCTTCCCACCCACCAAGGAACGACCACATCAGCGGACGGGACGGTGATCGCGTGGCAGCGGTTCGGGGCGGGCGCGCCCCTGCTGTTCGCGAACGGTATAGGCGTCGACTGGCGAGGGCTCGCGGGCACGGTCGCCGCGCTGGCGGCCAGACACACGGTGGTCACCTGGGACTACCGCGGTGTCTTCGGCTCTGGAGCGCCACGGGCACGCGGGCTCGGCATAGAGGCACACGCGGAGGACGGGCTCGCCGCCGCGCGCGCGGCGGTGGGGGAGGTGCCGCTCTCGCTCGTGGGGTGGAGCATGGGCGTCCAGGTGGCCTTCGCGGTGGCGCTGCGCTGCCCTGAGGTGGTGAACGCCCTGGTCGCGATAGGTGGTGTGCCTTGGAGCCCCTTCCGCGCGGCGGTCCCCCTGCCGGGGGTGGGGAGGATCGCGGCGGGAGCGCTCTCCTGGGCCGCCCCCCTGGGGCCCCTGTCGCCCCCAGCGCTCCGCAGGCGTGTGCCGCCTTCCTGGGTGTATCGGGGCGCGCGGGCGGTGGGCTACATCCACCCGAAGACCGCGCGGGAGCCCTTCGAGGAGATGGCCCGGCTCGCCCTGGGGCACGACGGACGCGTGTACCTCCAGACCCTGGCCGCGCTGGACGACTATGACGGTAGGGCCGCGCTGCGGGGCCTTCAGGCGCCGGTGCTGTTTGTCGCGGGGGAGCGGGATCTGGCCATCCGCCTCAAGGCGGTGCGCGCCGCGTCGTCCTATCTGCCTCGGTCGGAGGTGGAGATCGCGGCGGGATGTTCCCATTTTCCAACGCTGGAGGACCCCGCCAGGGTCCACGGGCAGGTGCTCTCCTTTCTGGAGCGCGCCAGCGGGGCCCGCTGATCGTCCGGGCGCACCCTGATCGGGTGGTGTGGCGGCGCGCTCCCACCTGCCCTCCGGATCGCGGCGCGGGTGGGCGCTGGTGCTGGACTCCGGCGGCGGGCGTGGTTCACGAGCCGGGCTGTCCCGGCCTCGAGGTCGGCGGCGCGTGGGGTAGAGGTGTCGGTTGAACAGGAGAAACACAGATTCCACGCGGGATGGGCGCGCGTCTCCCGACCAGCCCTCGGAACGCACCCCAGGGGCCCCGCCTCCTGGTCTGCGATGCGCTCAACCCCGCGCCAGAGCGCCCGTTGGCGGTGGTGGGCAAGCTGGATGGCGCCGGGTCGCGTGACCTGCGCTGCGGCGCTGGACGGCGGTCTGCCGACGAGAGGCCTCGATCATCGTCTCGCCCCTGGGGGTGCTCCGGGGGGGCCTCCGGCACGGGGTTCGCGCCCGATCACGCCAGGTGGGGAGGGGGTGGCGAGCCCCCAGCAGGGGGGACGGGGGGGACGCAGTCCCCGGCCCCAGCGGGGGGTACGAAGGAGGGCGAGGCCCCCTTGGCGGCGGCCATCAGGCCGTCGGAAATTGGGATCTCAGCGCGCTGGCAGCACCCGCTCCCTCCGCCAGTACGGCGCGGGGTGGGCAGACCTTAGGGCAAACGATGACAGGGTCCTACGGTGGCGTCCCAGGACTGGAGCTCCCCACGATGCTCAGCCGGTGTCCCGGTGGACCCGCAGCGGGCCTCACTGGGGGCCGCGCCCTACTCCTCCAGCCGCCACCCCACCAGGGACAGGCGGTTCAGGCTGTAGAGGCAGGTCCCCGCTGAGGGGGAGAGGCTCAGCGGAGCCAGCGCGTCCAGCCCCGCCTGGCTCTCGCGGTAGAGCACGGTGATCCCCTGCTCCGGGAGCAGCCTGGGGAGCCAGAGGTCGAGCATCGCGGTGGCCTCCCCAGGGGTCAACAGGTGGTCTCGCTGGACCTGGAGGAGGCACCACCGCTGCGGGGTGATCGGCGCGGCGATCTCCTCCATCAGCGCGCCCCGGACCTCCTGCTCGGAGGACCCCTCCGTGATCGCGAGGGTCGTGTCGCCAGGGGCCAGGGCGCCGGCGCGCGCGACGTGCAGCCGCCCCTCCCTCCGCTGGATCACCCACACCGCCTCTGCGGTCCAGTCGCTCCGGTTGCGCAGGTCGAACCATCCAGGGCGGTCTGGGCGCTCGGTCGCGACCACCGCGGGCTGCTCCCAGGTGGTGGCCTCGTAGAACAGGAAGCGGTCCTCCTCGGGGCCCCGCGAGATCCACAGGGCGGGCTCCGCGCGCAGGGCCTTCACCCAGGCGGGCGCTGGCGTCGGTGGGCTCTCAAGCGGGGAGGGGCTCAGGAGCAGCTGTTCCCACACCAGCTGGGGACCACTCCCGGCGTACCGCTGTGGGAGCCGCTGGTCTACCTGCGGATACCAGGTCGAGCTCTCGCCGTGCGAGAAGCCCACCGCTACCGCCAGAGGGGTGACGCCCTCCAACTCGGCGTAGAGCTGCAGCACGGGGATAGCGCGCGCACCAGAGTCCGGGGGGAGCGTCCGCACGGGGGTCTGGGCGGCGGGTGCGCGGTGGACCCACCCCGGGAGCGGGGGCGACTGGAGCGCGGCCTCAGGGCCCGCGAAGAGCTGCACCCCCCACTCGTGGGCGATGATGGGGGTCGGGGGAGGGGGCTCGGGGACCCTGCCCAGAGCCAGGGCGGCGAAGATCGCGATCACGGACCACCCCGCAGATCAAGGCCGGTCCACAGCACGAGCCCGGTCCGGCGCAGGTGCGGGTCGTGGGCCATGTCCGAGTAGATGGCGAGGGGCATCACCGCGTCCAGCAGCGCCGGAGACTCGCGGTAGATGATCCTGGCCCCGGGCCCACCGAGGAGGCGGTCCCCCCAGAGCGCGAGCAGCGCGTCCACCTCGTCCTGGTACAGCCGGTGGCCCTCGGACTGTCGGGTGGGGACGGCGGGATCGCGCATCATCACGCACTCGTCCCGGTCCATCCTCCACGCGGGTGAGGGCGCGGGCTGCTCCTGGTCGACCAGGCGTCCGCGCAGCAGGCTCACCGGGTCGCGGTCTACCGTGGCCCCGTGGACGAAGCCCGCGATCGCCCCTGGGGGGATGAGCGGCGCGAAGAACACGGCGTCGCCCTCCACCACCATCACGTCGTAGACCGGCCAGGGGGAGGTGTTGCGGAGGATCCAGTGGAGGTATCCTGGTGCCCAGGTGGGGCCCCGCTCCAGGGTGAGCGCGTCGGGCTCGGGGGTGACCCCCTCGTAGAAGAGGAAGCGCTCGGCGCTGTCGCCCTGGTGGAGCCACAGGGCCTGCGCGGGGCTCCGCAGGGTCGTCCGCACGTCGCCCGCGGCGAGTCGCGGCAGGTCCACCGCGGGGGAGGCCCCGCCCCGCAGCGACTCCCAGGCGAGCTGGGCGGTGGGATCTCCTGTGTCGGGCCTTCCCCCTGCCGCCAGGGTCGCGACCCACCGCTGGTGCTCCGCCCCCCGCCTCAGCACCTCGGCGGGGCTCCGGAGCACGTCCACCTGGGGGTACCATGCGGTGGCCTCGCCGCCGCCAAAGCCCACCTCAACCGCGATGGGCACATCTCCGCTCCGGCCGTCGGGAGCGTACAGATAGAGGACCGGCAGCTCACGCAGCCCGTTGTCTGCGGGGAGATCACGCACCGGATCCGCTGGAGCGCGCTGGAGCGGCGGGCGCTGCTGGGCCCACGGGGGCGCAGGGTCCGCCGCGCTCCCGCGGAGCCGCACCCCCCACTCGTGGGCCTCCAGGGGGTAGGCGCACCAAGACTCCGCCAGGGCGAGGCCAGAGAGCAGCAGGATCACGACGGGCGCCGCAGCGCGAGGACCCTGTCCACCGCCTCCGCGAAGCCGTGTCCGCCAGGGGCGCCGGTGATCCAGCGGGGGTGGTGGGACATCTCCGGCAGGAAGCGCGCCACGTTGGCGACGCCGACCGAGCGCGGGAAACGGGCGAACAGCGGCTCGTCGTTGGGCGAGTCGCCGAACCACAGCCACCGCTCTGGCGCCAGCGCCTCACCCCACAGGTCGAGCGAGAGCCGCTGGATCCCGGTCCATTTGTCGAAATCGCCGTACCAGCCGTTGACGTGAATCGAGGACACCTTGGCGGTGGCGCCGGCCCTTGCGAAGGCGGCGGCGATCCGCCCCACCGCGGGGGCTGGGAGCGCCGGCACGTCCTCACAGAAATCCACCGCCAGGTCCAGCTCGCGGTAGGGCTGGTCCGAGGCCAGGGCGGCGCCGGGCACCTCGGCGAGGAGCGTGGTGGCGAGGGCGCTCAGGCGGGCCCTGTTGGCGCTCCGCTCCGCAGCGGGCTGGAGGAACCTGCGCCTCAGCCGCCCGCCCTGCATGTAGAACCACAGCCCCCCGTTCTCGCCCACCACCCCGTCTACTGGCCACATCCGGGCGATGTGATCGACCCATCCCCCAGGGCGCCCGGTGACGGGAACCACCCGCAGTCCAGCCGCTTGGAGGCGCGCGAGGCACAGGAAGGCCGCTGGCACCAGCCGCCCCTCCCAGGTGAGGGTGTCGTCGATGTCGGTGACAACGCCGACCAGATCGTCGAGGTCGCCTGAACGGAGCTGCTGTAGCGGAAGCGGAGGCATGGCTCCTTGTACCACGGCCCGCCCCATCCGCGCCCCCACCTCGCAGTGGGAGCGAGATCGCGTTACCCGCACCGGCCTGATCGCTGCCCCCGTGACGCGACCTGGGCGTCGCTGCGAGGCGCGTCGAGAGAACTGAGCGTGGGAGTTTACAGCCTCCCCTGGAGACACACCTCAACAACCGATGACCCTGCCTGACTCACCCACACGGCCCACACGGCCAGCAAAGATCCGCAAAGCGAGCGCACGCCCTGCGCTGGCCGCAGCGATCCGATCGGCTCTGGGGGCGTTTTTCGGTGAGGGAGAGGTTGAAATCTTTGCCCTTCTTCCCACCGTGGCCGCTCCCGTGCTACGTGTGCCGACTCTAATCCCCCTGTGGGCATCTCTGTCTGCAGGTACCGGGGTCCCCCGATGATGGTTCCACGTTCTGGAGGAACATTGAGACGCTTCCTCGCGACCATGATGGTCCTCGCCCTAAGCGCCGACGCGTACGCCGGTGTCGGTGCGGTCAAGACCATGCGCCAGCCACTCCCCGCAAAAGAGGTGGAGCGGTCCCTCAACATGCCCAAGGGCTGGCTGGAGTTCGACTTCGGCGCCCAGCGCAAGATCGGTGTCGGCAGCTGGACCGCCGACGGAGAGAAGCATCTCTTCGACAGCACCCAGTGGACCTACGACACCGCCCGGTTGGACGTACGCTACGGCATGTCCAACAGGGTGGAGATCTGGTGGAGCGTCCCGTTCCACCAGGCGCGGCTCACCAACGAGCTGCAGGGCACCGACACCAAAGACGCCTCGTTGGGCGACGCCTGGTTCGGGTACCGCCTGAACCTCTCGCGTCAGGACTCTCCCCTGAGCGATCTGGTGTTTGAGGCCGCCTACAAGGGCCCGATGGGCCAGGAGGCCCCCGGCACCTACCTCGGTGGTCCCCTGAACGTGTCGTCCTTTGTGTTCACCACCGGAACCCCCGACGCCAAGCTGGGCTTCGCCGGCAAGCGGCAGTTCGGCCCCATCGCCCTGTCGGCCCACGCGGGGTACATGAAGCGGTTCTCCGGCGTGGTCCAGTACTTGGTCGAGCTGGACAACTACCAGTTCTCCGGGCGCATGAAGCCCGGCGACGTGATCTACGGTGACGTGGGCCTGCTGGGGCAGGTCGGGGTGTTCGCGGTGCAGGCCCAGCCTGAATTCCAGCAGCGCTTCGCCTCGCGCATCGGCACCACCGGGCCGGGCCTCAACCCCTCCTCCAACCTCTACGAGGTGGAGGGGTCCGACGGCCTGTCGATGGACCTGCGCCTGACGGGCACCGTGAACCTCACCCGTGGCGTGGATGTGTCCGTCATGGCGCTGCTGCCCATGATGGGGGAGGACCTCCAGTTCTTCCCGCTAGAGGACATCCACCCCACCTATGGCAACACCTACGGCGCCACGCTCGAGCTTCGTTACTAGGGAGAGTCGATGAACCCCACGTCCACACGCCGAGCACTGATGGGTCTCGGGCTCACGGCCCTAGTCTCGGGCCTCGCCCCGAGCGAGGCACAGGCCGGCTTCGTCTTCGAGTACAACTACCCGGACCTCGACTGGTACACCATCGAGACCGACCACTTCTACGTCCACTACCCCGTGTCGAAGGTGGAAGAGGGCAACGACCACTACCTCAACGCCGAGTACTCCGCGCGCCGCGCGGCCGAGGCGTCCGAGGAGATGTTCGAGCCGGTCTGCTCCAACTTCAACTACTACCTCACCGAGAAGATCCACGTCGTGCTGGTGAACCAGACCGACTACCTCGAGGGCTTCACCGTGCCTCCCTGGGACTGGATCGTCATCTCGGCGAACCCCGGCTCCTACTTCTACCGTATGCGCGGCAGGATGGAGTGGTTCTCGGACGTGCTGGTGCACGAGTTCGGGCACGTCATCTCCCTCAAGCTCGACGCCTACAACGCCGAGGGCACCCAGGGCGTGCTGCTGAGCACCCTGTACCAGGACGGTATCCACGACACCGCGTCCGGGGCCGAGGTCTTCCTGGGGGGCGCCGAGCCCTTCTGGTGGACCGAGGGCGTCACCGAGTACTCCTCGGATGAGGCCGGCTACAACTGGTGGTCCAACTCCCGCGAGCAGAACATCCGGATGACCTTCCTGGATGAGCGCCTGCTCTCGTACGACGAGCTGATCATCGCCTTCGACAAGAACCAGTGGGGCGACGGCGAGCGTAACTATCAGCAGGGCTACTCGCTCAACGCCTACATCCGCGAGCGCTTCGGCGACAAGGCGACCTTCGAGATGGCCCGCAAGGGTGGTGAGAAGTGGCGCCCCAATTGGCACGTGGTGGTCGAAGAGGTCACCGGCGTCCGGATGGAGCAGATCTACGACGACTGGAAGGCCTACAACTCGGCCCGCTACCAGGCAGAGTGGGACGAGGTCCGGGCAGAGGGTGAGGTGATCGGCCGGGAGATGACATCGTCAGTCGGCGACTGGGAGTACTCGGACCCCGACGGCAAGGACAAGTGGTACTCCAAGAAGCAGGAGGACCGCGAGACCGCGCGGGAGCGCACCGGCACCTGGTACTTCTACGCCAAGTACTCCCAGGACGGGAAGTGGTACGCCGAGAACGCGACGGGCGCCCTCAAGGTCTCCGAGCAGCCAGAGCGGCTGGTGGGCGCCCTGCAGGACGAGTTCGCCGGCAGCGAGGCGGCCGCGACCAAGCAGCGCAAGTCGGACATGTCGTTCTGGATCCCTAACGAGTTCGGGCACACCTACGATTTCGTCCCCGGTAAGGACGAGATCGTCTTCACCGGCAATGAGCACCTGATGGGCAGCCCCTACGTGTCTGGCGGACGCGTTGAGCTGGACGGCTACGAGTGGAAGGCGATCTACATCGCCGATCTCAGCCCCACCACCAAGGAGAAGCGCAAGGACCGCGGTGAGAAGGTCGCCTACGAGACCCTCAAGCCCAACAAGATCCTCGGCAAGCGCTGGGATCGCGATCGGTACACCATCGTCCCCAACACCCTGCGCGGCCACGACCCCGCGGTGAGCCCGGACGGCACCAAGATCGCCTTCCTCCAGTACGAGGACGGCGCCGACAACCTCGCGATCATCAACTTCGATGGGACCGAGAAGACCCTGCTCACCGACTTCCGCAACTCCTTCGTGCAGAACATTGACTGGTCGCCCGATGGGACCCAGCTGGTGTTCTCGCTCTTCAAGGATCAGCGCCAGGACCTCTACATCATGAACGCCGATGGTACCGACATGCGGGCCATCAACCGCGATCCGTGGGAGGACCAGGACGCTCACTGGGCTCAGGACGGGAACATCTACTTCTCCTCCGATCCCGACGGGAAGTTCAACATCTTCCGGTACGAGCCCGAGGCGAACAAGGTGGTGCAGATCACGAACGTGATCGGCGGGGCTCAGATCCCCAGCATCACCCCGGCGGGCGATCTGCTCTACACCTACTACACCGGCAACGGGTTCAAGGACTACGCGCTCCCCCAGGCCGAGTTCTTCGAGAAGGACGTGTCGAACCTGTTCGGGCTCGACGTGGACCAGACCGAGGTGCAGGAGTTCCTCGCCTACACGCAGGACCTGTCCAAGTACGAGGCGGTCACCACCCCGTACAACTTCGCGCGGGCGATCATGCCCCCCACCGCGGTGCCCATCATCAAGTTCGAGAACGACACCATGACCAACTTCGGGCTCACCCCCGGGTTCCAGGTGTTCACTCAGGACTACGTTGGCGACCACACCGCCTTCCTGGTTGGCCAGACCGGTGAGGACCCCCTCCTGCTGGGGTCGTACACCTACGCCGGCTGGTACCCCACGATTGACCTCATGGCCTACCACTACCAGGCGAAGTTCGACTACGGCTACCTGATCGACGACGACAACGACCTCGAGACCACCGACGACCAGTCCGTGTACGAGGGCAAGCAGCACCAGTTCGTCAACATCGGGATGGTCGGGATCAACTACCCCCTGAACGGCCGGGTCAACCTGGGCCTTTCCAGCCGCATCTACCAGTACGGCTTCAAGACCTCGTCGGACACGACCTTCCAGCCCTACATGTACGGCACCGAGACCTCGCTCGACTTCACCTACAACACGGTGCGGGCCCGCTACGGTCACATGAACGCGCACGGCGGGCGCTACCTGCAGGCCTCCCTCGGGCACGGCTTCACCGACATGGTGTACGCCGGCTACAACGGGTTTGACTCGGACGACGGGCAGCTGTTGGACAAGTACCACTACAACCGCGCCCAGGTGAACTGGACCGAGCACATCCCTCTGGGTGGCTTCGGGCTCGATGCGCTTGACTTTATGACGAAGCGTCCGCACACCTTCGAGTGGACCTTCCAGGCTGGCGCGATCGATCGCAACGTCCAGTACCAGGACGAGTTCCGCGCCGGCGGCGTGCACCCTGCCTACATGGGCACCGGGGCGATCCAGCCTAACAACCAGTTCTCCGGCTACCCGGCCTTCTCGCTCTCCGGCGAGACCATGCTGGTCGCGTCTGCGGGCTACCGCTTCCCCATCATCACCGACATCGATCGGCGGTGGGGCGCGTTCTACCTGTACGACATCCACGCGCAGGTCGGCGGCACGGCGGGTAACCTCTGGTCCTTCCGTCCCCCCGAGGAGGACGACACCAGCGCTTACTACTACGACAACTACGGGCAGCGGGTCGCCTACGACCCCTCGTCGGTGCGGCGGGAGATCCCCTTCATCGACAAGGCCTACAAGAACAACAATTGGATGCTGTTCGACACCATGGCGGAGGTCCGGGTCTCTTCGGCTCTGATGACCGCCTCGTGGAGCTCGTTCTTCCGCGTCTCCTACGCGTTCAACGAGATCACCGGCATCCAGGACCCCAACGGGGATGACATCAGCGAGACCACCGACACCGGCTTCGGCAACAGCCTCTCGGCTGAGACAGAGAAGCCCGGGCCTCGGTTCTACCTTGGCATCGGCACGGGCTGGTAGGAGGACGATATGGGAATTCGATTCGTACTTAGCGCGAGCGTCGCGCTCCTCCTCACCGGCTGTGGTCGAGACACCACGCAGGCTGAGGTCAAGATGGTCGGTGTGGGGATGAACCCCGAGTCGGTGGGGCCTGAGCCTGAGGCGGTGGGGGGGGTGGTCGAGTACAACCACGTCCGCTTCGCTGGCGGCGGGCTACCCCTCGGCTTCCTGGGCCTCGCGGCCTATGAGCCCGCGGGTCCGGCCCTGATCGGCTTCGCTCCGCCGTATGACGCGGTCATGGGCTTCTCTTATGTCTTCGACCGGAAGCTGAGGGTCTCGCACATGTCCTCGGTGGCGCCCATGGGCCCCGCTGCGGTGGACACCTGCTTCACCCTGGTGGAGCCCTCCGGGCCGATCGGCTCCTTCACCACCGTCGACGTGGGCGACTGGATGAGCTTCAAGACCGAGGACGGGCGCGGGCTCAGCATGACCCGCATGCCCACGGACTATCCGCCTGATCCCCAGGGGATGTTCGTCTACTACTTCGGTGTTGAGTCCTATATGCCCGAGACCAAGTACCACCTGGTCCCGGACGAGACCAACCCCGACGACCCCCGCGCGATGAAGCAGGCGGTGTGGCGGGGGCAGAACTACCCCTTCGGCGAGAAGGTCACCTGGTCCTTCCCGGGCGGCTTCTCGAACTTCGAGGAGCCGGTGGGGTCCATCCCGCTGCCGTCCCACGCGATCGAGGAGCCGGTGGCTCAGCTCCCGCAGGAGATCGGCGGGGTGATGATGCAGTGGACCGGCGCTCGCTACGACGGCAACGGCAACGTCATCGACACCGGCCCCCAGAGCCGCTGCTTCGAGTTCGCGGACCGCGACGCCGGAGTGGAAGACGACGGGGTGCCCCTCGCCCTCACGGACTGCGACACCCCCGCCCCCGGCCCCCGCACCGCGTCGGAGTACGACTCCTTCGAGGGTCAGATCTACACCGCGCCCTGGGACACAGAGGACGGCCTCACCCTCAGGTGGACCCCGAAGGCCGACAACACCGACACGGTCAACGTGATGGTGCGGTTCCTCAGCCCCATCGACCGCGAGGATCCGGGCCTGTCCAAGGCCGTGATGACCTACGGCGATGGCGAGACCCGTCCCGCCACCGCCTGTGAGGGCGACGAGGCGGAGTGGGCCTTCGACTACGACGCCTACGGGGCCAAGGACGAGAACGGCGCGCTCATCCTCGATGAGAACGGCGAGCCCCAGCTCCACGCGGGGATGCAGGGCGACCCCAACAGCCGCATGGCTGAGGTGGTCTGTACCCTCGCCGACGATGGCGAGTTCAACTTGAACGCCGACATGTTCGCCGAGGCGCTCCAGTACGTTGACGGCCGGCAGGTCGACCCGGGGGGAGTGATCTTCTTCTTCTCCCGCACCCAGAGCACCCACGTCGTCATCCCCGACGCCAAGGATCAGTACAACCAGCGGCACGAGATCAGTCCCGTGTCCATCCAGGCGAGCGCGAGTCGGATCGGGCGCTTCCACTGGAACCCGGCTCAGGACTAGGAGGAGACCACGATGCGTTTCGCAATTCTCGCACCCATGGTGGCCCTCGCGCTTGTCGGGTGCACCACCGAGCCCCTCGAGGACTACTACGCCAACCGGGTGGACCCGTCCATCGCAGGCCTGAGCGTCCAGTCTGAGGAGGGGAACATCGGCGGCAAGACCACCGAGATCCAGGGCTCCGGCTTCGGCGACAGCGCCTCTGGGGTTGTGGTCCTTCTTGGACACCACAACGCCGAGGTGGTCGATGTCACCGACACGGCCATCACTATCGTCACCCCGCCAGGGCCCATCACCGGGGGGCCGGTGAGCCTCCTGGTCGCCACCCCGACCGGGTACGCCCAGCTGGACGACGCCTACACCTACGATCGGACCGTCCTGACCGGCGGCTCGGATCCCTTCGACGGGCAGACCGCCTACATCCTGGCGCAGAACCTCTGGGCCTCGTGCTACGGCGGGCTCTGGGACAACCCCGACGTGTCCGACTGCGGCACCTTCGCTTGGTTCGGCGAGGCGGGGATCACCGGCGACGCGGAGTTCTTCAACTTCTCGTACCCCCGCGTCCAGGCCCCTGTGATGGGCTTCGTCACCGGCAACGACATGTCACCCAACCAGTGGCATTTCTCCGATGACTACGTCAGCGCCTTCCCCTCCGGGATCGACGATCTGCGCTACAGGGTCGGTGACTTCAAGCTCCGCAACCCGGACTACGAGGGCTCCTCCATCGAGGTCGACCTCGCCTGCGCCACCAGGGCCACGGATCCCGCGGCCTGTGCGGACGATGACGTGAAGGCCTACGACAAGGGCGTGCTGAACTTCTGCGAGGGTCAGGACCGCGAGACCGGCGGCACCTACAGCTACACCGCCGACTGGCCGGTGCGCGCTGACTTCTTCGCCAACAAGAACAACGGCGCCGACCCCTTCACCCCGGTCGACATCGTGCTTGAGGCGCCCGGCGCCGGCATCGCCGCTGAGGAGCTGGTGCTCCCCGGGGCGATCCAGATCACCGGGACCGACGGCTTCGATGAGCCCAGCATCTGGGCGCTGTCGCCGCTCAACGCCTGTCTCGATCAGGACGACGACGGCCAGGCCTTCCTCGATGAGGAGGGGATGGTCCTGGCATGGGAGCCGGTGGCGGGCGATGTCACCCTCGGCAACCCGCAGGTCGAGGCCCACAGCTACGTGATGGCGTCGGTGTCGATGCTGCACTTCGGCTGGTTCGGCGGCGAGGGCTGGAAGCTCCGCAGCTCGATCATGGTGCCGGACGACAACAACTTCGACGCCGCCACCGGCCTCGCCTCGGTTGGGATCCCTAACTGGGTGCTGTATCAGTTCCCGACCCCCAACCTGAATTGGAGCGGCACCTCCCCGGTGACCCAGAGCGGCTTCCTCGGGAATTGGTCGTCTGACGCGGCCTACATGTTCATCGAGATCTACCGCGTCACCGACTTCAACATCCCCACCGAGGATGGCAAGCGGGTGGTGTTCTCCTACGTCACCGGCGACATGGGCATCCCCTCGTGGACCAACCCCATCGCCAAGGGCGAGGACTGCGCGGACTGCGTGGACGGCGACGGTGACGGGTGGGTTGACGCGCTCGATCCGGACTGTGCGAATGACGGCGCCGGCGAGGAGATCGGCTTCTCCGATTTCACCTGCAACGACGGCATCGACAACAACAGCGACGGGCTGGCGGACGCGGAGGACCCCCTCTGCGCCAAGGGCTCGGACGGCGAGACCACCTGCACCGACGGCGTGGACAACGACGCGGACGGGTGGACCGACGCGCTCGACCCCGACTGCTATGACACCGAGGGCGTCTTCCAGACGGGCTACAACGAGGACAGCGCCGCGCCGCTCACCGCCTGCACCGACGGCGTGGACAACGACGGCGACGGCTGGCTCGACTCCGAGGATCCCGGCTGCGTCAGCGGCCTGTCCGACGACGAGGGGGGCTACGCCACCGATCCGCTGCTGGTGTGCAACGACGGCCTCGACAACGACGCCGACGGCATGATCGACGCCATGGACCCGTTCTGCTTCGTCAACGGGCCCCTCGCCACCTCTGAGACCAAGGCGCCCACCTCCCAGTGCGCCGACGGCGTCGACAACGACGGTGATGGCTACATGGACTCGGACGATCCCGACTGCGACGTGGGCATCCGCGAGGGCAACGCCTCGTGGGAGGGGCTGGACTACCCGGTCATCCCCACCTGCTACGATGGGATCGACAACGACAGCGACGGGAACATCGACTCCGCGGACGCCGACTGCGTCAACGGCTTTGGTGACGAGGACCCCCTGTAGCCCTCGCCGGCACCTCTGAGCCCCTGATCGGCCTCGCGCCGGTCGGGGGCTTTGTCTGTCTGGGGCCTGTGGGATAGAGGGCGGCGATGCTCCTCCTACTCATCGGCCTTGGAACCGCGCTCGCAGAGCACACCCCCCTCAGCTACGTCGAGCGGCTGGAGGGTGTGTCCTGGCGGCGTGGGGTGATGGCGCGGGCGCTGGCGGACGCGGGCACCCCCGAGGAGCGCGCGGCGGTGGTCGGGCAGGCGTCCAGCCTGCTGGGCAGGATCCTGGTGGACGAGCTGATCCCCGCCTGGGAGGGGACCGCGTGGTCCTACGCCGGCACCACCAGGGCGCCGGGTCAGGGGTCCATCGCCTGCGGCTACCTTGTGAGCACCGTGCTCCGCGACGCAGGGCTGGGGGTGGAGTGGGCCAGGCTGGCGCAGCAGCCCTCGGAGTACATCGTCAGGACCCTGGTCCCCGCGGATCACATCTGGCGCTTTCGCGATCGGCCGGTGCCCCAGATCCTGGATCGGGTCGCCGCAGAGGGGGACGGCCTCTACGTGGTGGGGCTGGACACCCACGTCGGCCTGCTCGCCGTCCGGGACGGGCAGGTGGAGATGTGCCACTCGTCGATGACCGCGCCGCGTGAGGTGCGCTGCGAACCCGCTGAGGGCGCGTGGGCCTTCACCCACTCGCGCTACCACGTGCTGGGGCAGGTGCTCAACCCTGCGCTGGTCCAGCGGTGGCTGGAGGACGCGCCGATCCCCACCGTCGCCTGGAAGCCCCCCGTAGGGTGGAGGCCCAGGGCTCCAGGTGAGTGAGGCGCTCCCGATCGAGGCGGTGCGCGACCAGGTGATGAGCGCGCTGGGGCAGGGCAGGGTGGTGGTCAGCGCCCCCACCGGTTCCGGCAAGTCTACCCAGATCCCCCGCTGGTGCGCCGAGCTGGGCAGCGTGCTGGTGGTGGAGCCGCGGCGGGTAGCGGCCCTGAGCCTGGCGGCGCGGGTGTCCTCGCTGGAGGGGGAGCCGGTGGGGCAGACGGTGGGCTACGCGGTGCGGGGGGACGCGCAGCGGGGGGAGGAGACCCGCGTCCTGTTCGTCACCACCGGGGTCGCCGTGAGGCTGGCTGCCGCTGGGGAGCTGGCGCAGTGGGACACGCTGGTTCTAGACGAGTACCACGAGCGCAGCCTGGACCTGGACCTGCTCCTGGCCCTGGCCCTCAAGCAGGGGGTGGGGCGGCTGGTGGTGATGTCCGCCACCCTGGAGGGGGACAGGGTCGCCGCCCACCTGGGTGGCACCCACGTCTCGGGGGAGGGGCGGCTGTTCCCGGTGGAGGTGCGCTACGCCGGCGGGGGCGCCGATTTGCCTGAGGAGCGCGGGCTGGAGGGGAGGGTGCTGCGCGCGGTGCGGGAGGCGCGCGCGCTACCTGGAGACATCCTGGTCTTCGTGCCTGGCAAGGGCGAGCTCCAGCGGGTCAGCGACGCCCTGTCGGGCGAGGCGGGCCTGGAGGTGGTGGCGCTGCACGGAGGGCAGAGCCTCGCGGAGCAGGGGAGGGCCTTCAAGCCGGGGCAGCGCCGGCGGGTGGTGGTCGCCACCAACGTCGCGGAGACCTCGGTCACCCTCCCGCGGATCGGGGTGGTGATCGACGGCGGGCTGGTGCGCCGGACCCGCTATCACCACGGCAGGGGCTACCTAGTCCTGGCTCCTGTGGCGCAGGACTCGGCCGAGCAGCGCGCGGGTAGGGCCGGGCGCCTGGGGCCAGGGGTCGCCTTCCGCCTGTGGGGAGAGCGGGCAGAGCTGGACCCCGTCACCCCCCCAGAGGTCCACCGCGAGTCGCTGGTGCCCCTGGTGCTGGGGGCGGCGGCCTGCGGTGAGCACGCGCTGGACCTGCCCTTCTTCGACCCCCTCAAGGACTACGCGGTGGAGGACGCCCGGCGCGACCTCCGCGATCTCGAGGCCCTGGACGGGGACGGCAGGATCACGCCTCGGGGCAGGACCCTGTTCGGCTTGCCGCTGGACCCGCACCTGGGCCGGCTGCTGATCGAGGCCGAGCTGCAGGGTACGCTGGAGGACGCGGTGGACCTGGCGGCGGCGGTGGCGGCGGGCAGGCCCCTGTTCGTGGGGCCGAGGCCCCGTGAGGAGGCGGACGACCTGCGGCGCGAAGGCTGCGACGCGACCGGGCTGATCCGCGCGGTGAGGCGCGGCGAACCGGGGCGACACGGGCTCGCGGCCTACCCGCTGCGCGAGGCGCGCGCCCTGGCGCGGCGCCTGCGAGAGGCCTGGGGGCTGGTCCCCAGCGGGGAGGGCGAGGTGGATCGCCACGCCCTCGCCCTGACGGTGATGGGCGCCTGGCCTTGGGCGGCGCACGTCGCGCGGCGCCGCAAGCGGCAGGTGGCGTGGAGTCACGGTGGGACGGAGGTGCGGCTGGCTCGTGAGTCAGCGGTGCCAGAGGACGAGGCGGAGGCGATCCTGGCGGTGGACTCACGCGCCCTCGGCAAGGGGAGGCGCGCGCTGGAGGTGATCCTGACCGCGGCGATGCCGGTGCCGCTCCCGTGGCTGGTGGAGGGGGGGCGGGGCCGCGATCAGCTCGCCCGTGTCGACCTGGTGAGGGGTCAGATTGTCTCGCGGGTGGATCGGGTCTACGCGGGGAAGGTGATCCAGAGCCGCGAGGAGACCCCACAGGGCGCCCTGGCGCGCGAGGCGGTGGCGGCGCTGGTGGTGCGGGGGCGCCTGTTCAAGGGGGCGCTCCCCGAGCTGGAGGAGCGCCTGGAGCGCGCCTCGCTCTGGAGACGCCTGCAGCGCGAGGAGGGCGTCGCCGAGGTGAGCCCCGAGGACTGGATCGTCGCCCGGCTCACCGCGCTGGGGCTGGAGGCGGTGGAGGACCTGCCGCTCCTGTCCGCGGAGGACCTGCTCCCTGCGGCGTTGGATCCCTGGGATCAGGAGGAGCTGGACCGAAAGTTCCCCAGGACCCTGGCGCTGGGGGACGCCACCTATCGCTTCCACTACGAGCCCGGCCCGCGGGTGGCGGTGATGACCCTGGTCTCTGGGGCGCGCAGGGAGCTGCCGCCAGTGCAGTTCCTCCCCTCGCTGCCCGGGTGGAGGGTGGAGCTCAGGGAGAATTCTCGGGTGCGGGTGGTGCGGGAGCGGCGGTAGGGGTGCGACGGGTGTGGGCCTGGATCATCGTTTCGCCCCAGTGGGTCATGCGGGGGGGGCCTCGGGCACGGGGGAGCGCCCGATCCCGCAGGGGGAGAGGGGGCGGCAAGCCCCCAGCAGGGGGGGAGGGGGGGGACGCAGTCTCCGACCCCAACGGGGGGCTACGGGGGAGGGCGAAGCCCCCCTGGCGGCGTCCCTAAGGCCGTCGGTATTGGGATCTCAGCGCGCTGGCAGTCCCCGCTCCCTCCGCCAGCACGGCGAGCGGTGAGCAGACCTCGGGCCAGACGATGATCACGGCCCGGGTGTGGCGCTATCAGACCGGAGATAGCGGTGAAATCATCTGGGAGCCCCGGCGCAAATCGCCTTGCGGGGTGCGGGCGACGGGCTACGCTAGCGCCACACCCCGCTGCGGGGGGCCCGGTGCGCACACACGGAGTCCTAATGCTAGAGAGCCTCTTTGAGCCCCGAACCATCGCGGTGATCGGCGCCTCGACGGACCCCGGAAAGGTGGGGCACGCCCTGTTCGCCAATCTGCAGGCCGGCGGCTTCGAGGGCACGCTGGTGCCGGTGAACACCTCGGCGGACGAGGTGTGCGGCGCGTCCTGTTTCCGCAGCATCCGCGCCTACCCCGGTCCAGTGGACCTGGCGGTGGTGTGCGTGCAGCCGCTGGCGGTGGAGGACGCGGTGCGCGACGCCATCGCCAAGGGGGTCGGCGCGATCGTCGTGGTCACCTCCGGCTTCCGCGAGGTGGGGCCCGAGGGCGCCGCGATGGAGCTTCGGCTGACCGAGCTCGCCAGGCGCCATCACGTCCGGCTGTTGGGGCCCAACGTGGTGGGCCTGGTGAACACCCGCCACAGGATGAACGCCTCCTTCGCCTTGGAGATGCCCAGCGACGGACCTATCTCGGTGATCGCCCAGTCCGGCGCCATCTGCACCGTGATCTTGGACTGGGCGAAGGGGAGGGGGATCGGGCTGGGCAAGCTGGTGTCGATCGGCAACAAGGCCGATCTCACCGAGGTGGACTTCCTGCGGGCGCTCGCGGTGGATCCCCACACCAAGGTCATCGTGGGCTACGTCGAGGACATCCGGCAGGGGGCGGAGTTCATCCGCGCCGCAGAGGCCGCTGCGGCCGAGAAGCCGGTGGTGCTCCTCAAGGCGGGCACCTCCGAGGCGGGCAAGCGCGCGGCCTCCAGCCACACCGGCTCGCTGGGGGGGGCGGACATCGCCTATGGCGCCGCCTTCGCGCGGGCGGGGGTGATCCGCGCAGCCACCTTCGAGGACCTGCTCGACTTCGCCACCGCCTTCTCCATGCAGCCGCTCCCGAGCGGACAGCGGGTCGCGGTGGTCACCAACGCGGGGGGGCTGGGGATCCTCGCGGCGGACGCGGTGGAGGAGGCGGGGATGGAGGTGGCCGCCCTGTCGGGCGAGACGCTGGCCGCGCTCGCTGCGCTGCTGCCCCCGGCGGCGGCGCTTGGCGATCCGGTCGATGTGCTCGGCGACGCCTCCGCGGAGCGCTACGCGGAGGCGGTGCGCCTAGTGGCCGCGGATCCTGGGGTCGATGCCCTGGTGGTGCTGTTCGCGCCGCAGGCGATGACCGCGGCCGAGGACGCCGCGCGCGCGGTGGCGAGCGCGCAGCTCGGCGACAAGCCCGTGCTCGCCGCCTTCATGGGGGGGGCCGCGGTGCTCCCCGGGAGGGCGGTGCTGGTGCAGCGGGGCATCCCCGACTACCCCTCGGCGGAGCGGGCGGTGCGCTCCCTGCGCGCGATGTGGGGCTACGCCCAGTGGCGGAGCCGGCCCCCCAGGGTGGTGGAGCGCTTCCCGGTGAACAAGCTCAGGGTCCAGCGCATCCTCAACCGGCACATCCGCCTCGGGCGCGCCGAGGTGGGCGAGGTGGAGGCGAAGCAGATCCTGCGGGCCTATGATTTCGTGGTGCCTGAAGGAGCGGTGGCGCGCACGGTGGAGGACGCGGTGGACATCGCGCAGCGGGTGGGCTTCCCGGTGGCGATGAAGATCGTCTCGCCGGACATTGTCCACAAGAGCGATGTGGGCGGGGTCAGGGTGGGCCTCAGCGGTCCCGACGAGGTCCGCGACGCCTACGATCTGATGATGCTCCGGGTGTCGCGCCAGTACCCCCACGCCGCGCTGGAGGGGGTCAACGTGGAGGCGATGGCGCCCGCGGGCCGCGAGGTGATCATCGGCATGTCGCGGGACCCGCGCTTCGGCCCGATGCTGATGTTCGGGCTGGGCGGTATCTTCGTGGAGGTGATGAAGGACGTGACCTTCCACCTGGCGCCGATCACCGCCCAGGAGGCGATGGAGATGCTCGAGTCCACCCGCTCCTATGGCCTGCTCAAGGGCGCCAGGGGGCAGCGCGAGGTGGACATGGCCGCCATCGCCAGCGGCATCCAGCGGATCTCTCAGCTCGCCACGGATTTCCCGATGATCACCGAGCTGGATATCAACCCCTTCATCGTGGGACCGCGGGGGACAGGCGGCTCCGCCGCCGACGCCAGGATGAGCCTCAACCTAGGGGGTGACCGATGATGCCCTGCGCCGACAAGAACTGGGCCGAGCACTGCGAGAACGTCACCACCGCCGAGGCCGCTGTGGCGGCCATTCGGCCAGGCGGGAGGGTGTTCGTCGGCACGGGCTGCGCGCAGCCCCAGGTGCTGGTGCGCGCGATGACCGCGAGGGGCCCACAGCTCCCCGACACTGAGATCATGCACCTCATCACTGAGGGGCCCGCGCCCTACACCACCGCGGAGGCTACCCGCTACTTCAACGTCAACGCCTTCTTTATCGGCGAGAACATCCGCGCGCTGATCGCCGAGGGGCGGGCCAGCTACACCCCGGTGATGCTGTCGGACATCCCCGATCTGTTCGACTCGGGGCGGATCCCCATCGACGTGGCGCTGGTGATGGTGTCTCCTCCCGATGACCGGGGCATGTGCTCGCTGGGGGTGAGCGTCGACATCGTCCGCGCCGCCATGCGCAACGCCCGGCTGGTGATCGCCGAGGTCAACCCCAGGATGCCGCGCACCAGGGGCGACAGCCTGGTCTCGGTGTTCGACATGGACTATCTGGTCCCAGTGGACTACCCGCTCGCGGAGTTCCACCTGCCCCAGGAGAGCGAGACCCACCGGCAGATCGGCGAGTACGTCGCGGCGCTGGTCGAGGACGGCTCGACGCTGGAGGTGGGGATCGGCCGCATCCCCCACTCGGTGGTCCCCTACCTGAAGTGCAAGAAGAACCTTGGGATCCACACCGAGATGCTCTCGGACTCGATCATCGATCTGATCGAGGCGGGGGTGGTGAACGGGGCAGAGAAGACCACCGACCACGGGCGGGTGGTTGTCTCCTTCGCGATGGGGACTCAGCGCCTGTTCGACTATGTGAACGACAACCCGATCTTCGCCTTCCACCCGGCGGAGTATGTGAACGACTCGGCGCTGATCGCCAAGCAGCGCAAGATGGTGGCGATCAACATGGCGCTCCAGGTGGACCTCACCGGGCAGGTGTGCGCCGACTCCATTGGGACTGAGTTCTACTCGGGCATCGGCGGGCAGGTGGACTTCAACCGGGGCGCCGCCAAGTGCCCCGATGGCAAGGCGATCATCGCCCTGCCCTCCACCGCGCGGCAGGGCACGGTCAGCAGGATCACCACCTTCCTCACCGAGGGGGCGGGGGTGGTCACCAGCCGGGGCGATGTCCACTACGTCGTGACCGAGTTCGGGGTGGCCTACCTGCACGGCAAGACCGTCGCGGAGCGCGCCCTGGCCCTGATCACCATCGCCCACCCGGATTTCCGCTCTGAGCTGCTGATGGGCGCGGTGCGCGCCCGCTACGTGAAGCCGGCGATGGGAGGCTTCCAGGACCGCCTCCAGCTAGGGCCGAGCGACCTGCGCACCACCATGCTCCTCAACGACGGCACCCAGGTGCAGTTCCGCCACGTCCACCCCACCGACGAGGCGGGTATGGCCGAGCTGTTCAACGCCCTGTCCCGCGAGACGCTCTACTACCGCTTTATGTCGCGCACCCCGCGCATCCCGCGGAAGCAGATCATGGATTTCACCTACGTTGACCACCGCTCTGAGGTGGCGCTAGTGGGCTACCTCCCCGCGGCGCACGGGGACGAGATCATCGCGATAGGGCGCTACTACCTCGACAAGACCACCAACCGCGCCGAGGTGGCCTTTGTGGTGCGCGACGACTGGCAGCGGAACGGGATCGGGAAGTTCCTCTACCGGCAGCTCGCCCGTATCGCGCGGGGCAACGGCATCTCGGGCTTTACCGCCGAGGTGCTCGCCGATAACAAGGGGATGCAGACCGTGTTCCACGGCTCGGGACACAAGCTCAAGATGAAGCGGGCCGACGGGGTGTGTCATTTCGACATCGAGCTGTAGGTCCGGCTCACCCCTGGGCTAGGTGGCGGCGCTCGTGCTGGCGGAGGAGACGCCCGACAGCCCGGGGCTGCGTGGGGGGCCGGCGGCTCCGGCGTGGGGCGCGGCGCTGGCCCATCCCATACACCTGTTCAGAACCATCGCCCGCCCCTGGGCGCGCACGCTCACCGTGGTAGTCTCCCCCTCCACCCTGCGCGCGTCGTCGGAGCCCCCATGCCCCAAGCCTCTCGCCTCCCCATCGCCCCTGGCGCCCTGATCGAGCTGCGCGACGCCGTGTGGCGGGTGCTCCAGGTCGACCGGAACAGCGGCGGCACCAGCACCTGGCGGGTGGTGGGCGTCTCGGAGGTAGTCCGCGACCAGGATGCGGTGTTCGTGGAGAATTTCGAGCGCGACGTGCGCGTCTTGGACCCTGCGACCACTGCGCTTGAGCTCGATCGATCGCCCGGCCACCGCGACAGCCTGCTGTACGTGGAGAGCCTCCTGCGCGCGGTGCCGCCTGACGACGACGCGCTCCACATCGGGCACCTGGGCGCGATGGACGTGCTGCCCTTCCAGCTCGAGCCGGCGCGGATGGCCCTCCGGCAGACCCGCGCGCGGATCCTCATCGCGGACGCGGTGGGCCTTGGTAAGACCCTCGAGGCCGGCATCCTGCTCTCGGAGCTCATCCGCAGGGGGAGGGGGCGGCGGATCCTCGTGGTGACGGTGAAGTCGATGCTGTCGCAGTTCCAGAAGGAGCTGTGGGCCCGCTTCTCCATCCCCCTGTGGTGTACTGGCCCGACAGGCGGCTGCTGGTCCGCTGGGAGGAGGCGGTGGCAGGTGCACCTGCGGGCTTCACCTCGACCTTCCTCCGAGAAGAGTGGGAGCAGGTGGTCCAGGCTCAGGGCTGCACCAGCTTCGAGGACTACCGGGGCGCCTCCCGCCGAGGCAGGGGACAGGCGATCCGCCGCAGCGACCGGCGCCAGCTCTGGCCGGTCTACCAGCGCTACCGCGATCTCCTCGACAGAGACGGTCTCCGCGAGCGCCAGGACGCCCTGTGGGACGCGGCGCGCCTGCTAGAGACCCCGCTGGTGCCCCCGCCCTACCGCGCGGCGGTGGTGGACGAGGCCCAAGACATGAGCACGGTCGCCTTTCGGCTGATCCGCGCCCTCATCCCCGCGGGTGAGGATGACCTGTTCATCGTCGGAGACGGGCACCAGCGGATCTACCGGCGCAAGGTGGTCCTGAGCCAGGCGGGGATTCAGATCGTGGGGCGCTCCCGCAAGCTGCGCGTCAACTACCGCACCCCGGAGGAGATCCGACGGGCAGCGGTGGGCGTGCTGGAGGGCTGCGCCATCGACGATCTGGACGGCGGTGTCGATGACGCCAAGGGCTATGTGTCGCTGCTGCGAGGGGGGGCCCCCATCCTCCTCAAGGTCGCGAGCTTCGCAGAGGAGGCCGATGCGCTGGCTGCGTTCGCGCAGGAGGGCGACCTCTCCCGGACCTGCCTGGTGTGCCGCAGCGGGCGCCTGCTGGACGCCTACGAGGCGGCGCTGAGCCAGCGCGGTATCGAGACCCTGCGCCTCTCTCGGGACCAGGGCGACGACCGGAGCAGGCCGGGCCTCCGCCTGGCCACCATGCACCGGGTCAAGGGGCTGGAGTTCGATCGGGTGATGATCGCGGGCCTCTACGACTGGCAGAGCACCGTGGAGCACATCGCCTCTGAGACCGATGACGCCGCGATCCGTGCGGCGGGGGAGGTCGGCGAGCGGGCGCTGCTGTATGTGGCGCTCACCCGAGCGCGCCGTGAGGTGATGGTGAGCTGGTCGGGGGAGGGGAGGCGGCTGGTGGAGTGAGGCGCGGCGGGTGCGCCGGGGCCGGCGGCCTCGGGCTGGAGAGCGGGCGGTCTCGCCGGGGAAGGCTGACGGTGTGGGCCAGGCGCTGGCGCTGCCATCGAGGGATTCCTCTCTGCCTGCGTCCATGACCTGCTGATAACAGCGCACCTGCTGCGAGAGGGCGTTGAGGCCTGTTCTGGCAGGCATCCGGAGGGCCGAAGGGGTCCGCGAACCACCCCGCCCCACAACCTCGCGGCGAGATCGCCCGCCAGGATCCCGCCCCCAGCGGGCAGGC